>JAGNTC010000012.1 GCA_017987725.1 Flavobacterium sp. | reverse complement strand
TTGCTTTGCCTTGTGCTACGCAAAACGAACTCAACGAAGAAGAAGCCAAAATGTTGGTAGCCAATGGCTGTATGTGTGTGTCTGAAGGAGCGAATATGCCTTCTACGCCAGAGGCAGTTGAGGTGTTCCAACACGCTAAAATTTTATTTGCTCCCGGAAAAGCGTCTAATGCTGGAGGAGTAGCTACCTCAGGTTTAGAAATGTCTCAAAACTCTTTGCGATTAAGCTGGACCAGCGAGGAAGTAGATGAGCGTTTGAAAAACATCATGTTGAACATTCACGCTTCCTGTGTAAAATACGGAGCAGATGCAACGGGTCACATTGATTACGTAAAAGGCGCTAACATTGCGGGCTTTGTAAAAGTTGCCGATGCCATGTTGGGTCAAGGAGTAGTCTAAACGAACTTTCAATCCATACAAAAGCCCGCTGTTTCATATAAATAGCGGGCTTTTTTTAGCTTGGTATGCGCGTTAGATTTTCTGGTGTTTATACTATATTTGCTACGCTATATGAGCTTTCTATGAAAAATTTACTTCCGCTTTTGCTTCTATTTGGATGTTATACTTCCGCTTTTGCACAGACCAATGCACTTTGGAAAGGTTACTTTTCCTATAACGAAATCGTCGATTTGGGAGAATCGGCTACCAAGGTCTATGCCGCCTCAGAAAACGCCCTGTTTTCTCAAGATGTGTTGTCGGATAACATCAAAACCACCAATACCATCGACGGTCTTTCTGGGCAAACCATCTCTGCCATTTACCACAGCGAGACCCAGCACAAAACCTTAGTGGGTTACGAAAACGGCTTGTTGATTGTGGTAAATGAACGCGATGGATCCATGCGCTCAGTGGTAGATATCATCAACAAAACATTGCCGCCAAACCTTAAAAAAATTAACCACATGATGGAGCACCAAAACACGATCTATTTGTCGTGTGATTTTGGCATTGTACAATACCATCTGGACACACTCACCTTTGGAGACACCTATTTTATTGGCAACAATGGCGCACAAATTAGCGTAAAACAAACAGCGGTGTTCAATAATGAATTGTTTGCTGCAACCTTTTCCAATGGCATTCGTAAGGCTGCAATTGATAACCCCAATTTAAATGATTACAACCAATGGACCACATTGGATTCCAACGGCTGGAACGGCATTGAAACCTTTGGAAACAACCTATACGCGGTATCCAATTTGGGTTTTATTTACCAATGGAATGGCACTAACTTTCTCACTTATGTCAACCTAAATCAGCCCACCGTTGACATGCGCGCAAGCAACAATTACCTTCTGTTTACTACCGCCGATAAAGTTCTGGTGTATGACTCGGATATGGTAATGGTGCGTCAAATCCAAAGTTCAGATGTGAGTACAACGAATGCCGTACAATTTAGTTGCGCCTCCATAAAAAACAACAAAATCTATATCGGTACGGTTGCCGACGGTTTGCGCACTACCTCTTTGACCCCCTCTGCTTTTGAAAACATCACTCCCGACGGACCATTGCGCAACAATATTTTTTCGATTACCAAATCACCTAACTCCTTGTGGGCCGTTTATGGGGATTACACCGTGTCCTACAACCCATTCCCGCTGGACTATTATGGCATCAGCAAGTACACAACCGACGCGGGTTGGTTAAACATCAATTACCCTGACATTCAATCGGCTGTTGGCGCCGAAGTAGCTTCTATGGTGCGCGTAACGGTTAATCCAACTGACGAAAATCAAGTGTTTGCCAGTTCCTTTCATTCTGGATTATTGGCTATCGAGAACGATGTGCCCAGTGTATTGTTTAACCAAACCAACAGTGGATTAGAAGCGCCAACCGTTGCCAATACGGTGCGTATTAACGGGACAGCCTTTGACAAAACAGGCAATTTATGGGTATCAAATAGCATCATAAAAAACGCGCTAAAAGTCAAAAAAACAAACGGACAGTGGCAGTCATACAATTTAGAATCTCAGGTAAATTCGGTGGGAACACTCAACATAGGACGAATAGCCATAGACAAGAACGGTACCAAATGGATGTGTACCCGAAGCGATGGAATTATTGGGTTTAATGAAGGATACAACAATTTGTTCAAGAAAATTAATTTTGGAGCAGAACTAGGAAATTTGCCTTCAAAAGACGTGCGGGTGACGGCCATCGACAACAACAATCAATTGTGGATAGGCACCCTACAAGGCTTACGCGTGCTTTCGAGCGTTGATAATTTTTTGTCAACTGGGCAAATGACAACCTATCCAATAATTATTTTGGAAGACAATTTGGCGCAGGAATTGTTGTACGAACAATTTATTACAGACATTGAAGTGGACGGGGCCAACAACAAATGGATTGGTACCGCCGATTCGGGCGTATTTCAAGTATCGCCAGATGGACAACAAACCCTGCGGCAGTTTACAAGCACAAACTCTCCCTTGCCCAGCAACGGAATCAACGACATTGCCATAGACGCCCAAACGGGAGAAGTGTTTTTTGCCACTTCAAAAGGCATGGTTTCGTTTAAAGGAACGGCTACGGCAGCCAATGATGATTTAAACAACGTATTTGTTTACCCAAACCCTGTTCGTCCCGACTTTGAAGGCACTGTAAAAATCAGTGGGTTAATGGACGATGCAAATGTAAAAATCAGTGATATCGAGGGCAATTTGGTGTTTGAAGCCATTGCTCAGGGCGGAACCTTGGAATGGGATACCACCGCTTTTGGTAAATACCGCGTAGCTTCAGGTGTGTACATGGTTTTTATTTCTTCTAAAGATGCTGGACAAACTAAGGTCAAAAAAGTGATGATCATTCGATAAGCAGCAAACATGCAAGTCAAAACCAAAGCGATTGTACTGTCGGCCATCAAATTCCAAGAAAGTAGCTTGATTGTAAAATGCTTTACCCAATCGGATGGCTTGAAATCCTACTTTGTTCGAGGAGCCTTTGCAGCCAAATCAGCCAAACTGGGCGGGGCCAAAATTGCCTATTTTCAACCCATGACTATATTGGAAATTGAGGCGGTACACCAAAACAAGGGAAGACTGGAACACTTCAAAGAAATTAAAATCGCAACGCCCTACCAAACAATTCCTACCGACGTAGTCAAGAGCAGTATCTTGCTTTTTTTAGCCGAACTGTTGCAGCATTCGATCCAGGAGGAAGAAAAAAACAGCGATTTTTTTGATTTTATCGAATCGGCCTTAATTTGGTTGGACACCCATGCTTACTCCGCTAATTTTCATTTGGTCTTTTTGTTTGAAACAGCCAAATACCTTGGGTTTTATCCGGATGTATCCGAGATAGACTTGTCCTATTTTTCTGTGCAAGAAGGGCAATTTTCCCCAATTTTAACACTGGGAACGCTTAACGAACAGGAAACAGCCTTGTTTAAACGGGGCTTGAATTTGCAGTTTGATTCGGATCAAAAATCCTTTCACGTAGCTGAGCGCCAACAACTCCTAACGCTTATTATGGACTATTATGGCCTGCACCTCAGCGGATTTAAACACCCCAAGTCGTTGGAAGTGCTGAAAGCGGTCTTTAGTTGAGATGAAGGTGGGAGTTGGAAGATGGAAGTGGGAAGTTTTTCAAAATATACTAAGAAAGACTAATTAGAAATTCCAATACTGAAATTCCAATCCCGAAGCTTCGGGACCAATTTACATACAACATTCAATTTTCAAATTTTCAAATCTCCAAATTAGAAAATTCCAAATTATAACTACAACACAATATCTTTAAATCTTTAAATCATTCAATTTTTCAATCTTCAAGTCCGAGAACTGACAACAGACAACCAAAAACCAATCAAAAATCCTTACTTTCGCACATTGATTTTAGAAAACGGAATTATGAGTACTAAATTCACCGAGTACAAGGGATTAGACCTGCCAACAGTGGCTTCAGAAATACTTGATTTTTGGAAAAAAGAACACGTTTTTGAAGAAAGCGTTACGAGCCGCGAAGGCCATACGCCTTATGTGTTTTTTGAAGGTCCGCCTTCGGCCAATGGACTGCCGGGGATTCACCACGTGATGGCACGCGCCATTAAAGATATTTTTTGCCGCTATAAAACCCAAAAAGGATTTCAAGTAAAACGTAAAGCCGGATGGGATACCCACGGTTTGCCTGTAGAATTAGGTACCGAGAAAGAATTAGGTATTACCAAAGAAGATATTGGCCACAAAATTTCGGTCGAAGAATACAACGAGGCATGCAAGCGAACGGTGATGCGCTACACCGATGTGTGGAATGACCTTACCGAAAAAATGGGTTATTGGGTAGATATGCATGACCCGTATGTTACCTACACCTCCAAATACATGGAAAGCGTGTGGTGGTTGTTACAACAGATCTACCAAAAAGATTTGATGTACAAAGGCTACACCATTCAGCCGTATTCGCCCAAAGCGGGCACCGGATTGAGCTCGCACGAAGTAAACCAACCGGGCAGTTACCGCGACGTGACCGATACAACTATCGTAGCGCAATTTTTAGCCAAACCCGATACTTTGCCGGCCTTTTTACAAGGTTTTGGCCCCATTCATTTTTTGGCTTGGACGACTACGCCTTGGACTTTACCCAGTAACACCGCGCTTACCGTGGGCCCCAAAATAGACTATGCCTTAGTGCGCACCTTCAACCAATATACGTTTGAACCCATTCAGGTGGTATTGGCCAAAAATTTGGTCGGCAAACAGTTTGGCAAACCCTATGTGGCTTGTGCAGAGGAGGCCGAAATAGCTGCCTACAAACCAGGCGACAAAACCATCCCATATCAAGTGCTGACGAGTTTCGTGGGCAAAGATTTGGTGGGCATTCGCTACGAACAATTGTTGCCTTATGCTCTGCCTTACCAACATCCGGAACACGCATTCCGCGTAATTTCGGGTGATTTTGTAACCACCGAAGACGGAACCGGAATTGTGCATACCGCGCCAACGTTTGGTGCCGATGACGCCAAAGTGGCCAAAGAAGCCGTGCCCGAAGTACCGCCTATGTTGGTCTTAGATTCCAACGGAAATCCCGTTCCTTTGGTTGATTTGCAGGGGAAATTTACCGCGCAGCTGGGTCCTTACGCCGGCAAATACGTGAAAAACGAATACTACGAAGCAGGAGAAGCGCCAGAGCGTTCGGTTGATGTAGAAATTGCCATCCAATTAAAAGAAGAAAACAAAGCCTTTAAGGTAGAGAAATACGTGCACAGCTACCCGCATTGCTGGCGCACTGACAAACCCATTTTATACTATCCGCTCGATTCTTGGTTCATCAAAGTAACCGAGATCAAAGACCGGATGTTTGAACTCAACGACAGCATCAATTGGAAACCCAAAGCCACCGGAGAAGGCCGTTTTGGGAATTGGCTAAAAAACGCCAACGATTGGAATTTGTCGCGTTCACGCTACTGGGGAATTCCGTTGCCGATCTGGCGCACCGAAGACAAAACCGAAGAAATCCTCATTGGCTCCGTAGCCGAATTGGTGGGCGAAATTCAAAAATCGATGGCCGCTGGGGTGCAACAAACCAATCCGTTTGCCGGATTTGAGGTTGGCAATATGTCTGAGGCCAATTACAACTTGGTCGATTTACACAAAAATGTGGTCGATTCTATCGTCTTGGTTTCGCCCTCAGGAAAACCAATGCAGCGCGAAGCTGATTTGATTGACGTGTGGTTTGACAGTGGAGCCATGCCTTATGCGCAATGGCATTATCCGTTTGAAAACAAGGATTTGATTGACAACAACAAAGCCTTTCCAGCCGATTTTATTGCCGAAGGCGTAGACCAAACACGCGGTTGGTTTTATACTTTGCATGCCATAAGCACCTTGGTTTTTGACTCTGTGGCCTATAAAAATGTAGTGTCCAACGGCTTAGTCTTGGACAAAAACGGTCAAAAAATGTCCAAGCGTTTAGGTAATGCGGTTGATCCGTTTGAGACATTAAAAGAATACGGCCCAGATGCGACACGCTGGTACATGATTGCCAATGCTAATCCGTGGGACAACTTAAAATTTGACATCGAAGGCGTAGCCGAAGTACGTCGCAAATTCTTTGGCACGTTATATAACACTTATTCGTTCTTTGCCTTGTATGCCAACATCGATGGCTTTACCTATGCCGAGGCCGAAATTCCTCTGGAAGAACGTCCCGAAATTGACCAATGGATCATCTCGGAACTGCACACCTTGATTCAAGAAGTAGATTTGGCCTACGCCGATTATGAACCCACCAAAGCCGCGCGCGCCATCTCGGAGTTTGTACAAGAAAACCTCAGCAACTGGTACGTGCGTTTGTGTCGCAGACGTTTTTGGAAAGGCGACTATGCCCAAGACAAAATTGCAGCCTACCAAACGCTCTATACTTGTTTGCTAACTGTAAGTAAATTGGGCGCTCCCATAGCTCCTTTCTTTATGGATCAACTTTACAGAGACTTAACTCAGGCTACACATTCAAAGGAATTTGAGTCCGTACATTTGGCGAAATTTCCGGATCTGGTTGAAAACTTTGTTGATAAAAAATTAGAGCGCAAAATGCAGAAAGCACAGACCATTTCGTCTTTGGTTTTATCCCTGCGAAAAAAGGAAATGATCAAGGTGCGTCAACCGCTGCAAAGGGTAATGATTCCGGTACTTGACGCCAATCAACGAGAAGAAATTGAGGCCGTTGCCGACCTCATCAAAGCCGAAGTAAACGTCAAAGAAATCGAATTATTGGATGATGCCTCTGGTATTTTAGTGAAGCAAATTAAACCCAATTTCAAGGCCTTGGGCCCGCGTTTTGGTAAAGATATGGGATTGATTTCCAAAGAGATACAGTCATTCACGCCCGAGCAAATTAATGAATTAGACCGCAACGGCGAGTTGGCCATTGTTATCTCGGGAAAACCAATAACTTTATCACTGGCTGATGTGGAAATTTCTTCGCAAGACATCGAAGGCTGGTTGGTGGCAAACGCAGACGGAATCACGGTTGCGCTAGACATTACCCTTTCGGAAGCATTGATTCAAGAAGGAATTGCGCGCGAATTGGTCAATCGAATTCAAAACATCAGAAAAGATTCTGGCTTTGAAGTAACCGATAAAATTCATCTCGTTTTGCAAGAGAACGCGCAAGTAGAAGCAGCGGTTCGGGCCAACGAAATGTACATCAAATCGGAAACCTTGACCGAATCGATTCAAATGCAAGCCCAAGTAGAAGGCGGAGTTGAAATTGAATTTGACGAGATAATAACGAGAATACTAATTACAAAATAATACGATCATGGTAGATGAAATTGCAAGAT
The DNA here is from genome assembly GCA_017987725.1 of Flavobacterium sp. Lineage (GTDB taxonomy): Bacteria > Bacteroidota > Bacteroidia > Flavobacteriales > Flavobacteriaceae > Flavobacterium. The sequence continues at coordinate 16,980 of JAGNTC010000012.1, read as the reverse complement.
ACTCTGATGCCGATTTGGCTGAGTTCAAAGAACTAATTCTTAAAAAAATACAAAAAGCACAATCCGATTTAGATTTAATCAAAAGTGCCTATATGAATGACTTAAACAACGGAACCGACGATACTTCGCCTACGTTCAAAGCCTTTGAAGAAGGCAGCGAAACGATGTCCAAAGAAGCGAATTCGCAGTTGGCTATCCGTCAAGAAAAATTCATCAGGGATCTAAAAAACGCTTTGTTTAGAGTAGAAAACAAAACCTACGGCGTATGCAAAGTTACTGGGAAACTGATCAGCAAAGAACGCCTTTTGATTGTGCCACACGCCACCATGAGTATCGAGGCCAAAAACCTGCAACGCTAGGGTAAAACCGCATTAAATTAACGCTCCGTCTGGGGCGTTTTTTATAGAAAATAATACTATTTTTGGCCCATCAAAACGAATCCATGACCTTACGCAAAGCTTATTTATTGATCTTCATCATTCTTTTGGTGGATCAAGTTTCAAAAATTTACATCAAAACCAATTTTGTGTTGGGCGAAGAAATTAACGTATTTTCTTGGTTCAAAATTTTGTTTATCGAAAATGAGGGAATGGCCTGGGGAACTGAAATTCCTGGCGCATACGGGAAGTTAATTCTGACCTCCTTTCGATTGGTCGCAGTTACCGCAATTGGCTATTGGTTATGGGACGCTGTGCGCAAAGACAGTTCGAACTATTTGATTGTGGCCATCTCCTTGATTTTGGCTGGCGCATTTGGAAATATTATTGATTCGGTCTTTTATGGAATCTACTTTGACGACAGTCACCAGCACTTGGCTACGTTGTTTTCAGACAAACCATACGGCACCTTGTTTCACGGAAAAGTGGTCGATATGCTCTATTTTCCCATCGTAGACACTCAATTTCCTGAAGGACTTCCGTTGGTGGGCGGAAAACCGTTTAAATTCTTCAATGCCATTTTTAACGTAGCTGACGTCGCCATTTCTACAGGCGTAGGCATTTTAATCGTGTTCAATAAAAAAGCGTTTACCACTCCCGCAAATTAAAAACCAGAAGTAGTTTGGGTTATTTTGACTCAGCGTGTTTGGCGTAAATCAATTGACACACCTTGTCCATGGCTTTAAAAATAGACACGTCAAAATGAGCAGATTGCGTAATGCTGGTTAAGGTAACCACTGCATTGTACAACTCTTGATTCTCATGCCGCCCAATACGTTCTACAAACGCTATAGTATTGGTGCCTTTTGGAGAATCCGAAACTATGATTTCCTCTGTACTCTCATCGATTGCAAATAGTATACTCTTGCTCATGCTGACTAATTTATTGGTGAAAATGGCATCGACCGCTTGAGTCGGTTGTTCTTTTTTTACAGCGCGCCCCTTTTTTGGTTGTGCCGGTGCATTGGGTTGCCATAGATGCCGCTGAATGGGTTGTTTTTTTGTCACAACAATTGGTTCCCACTCGTTTGTCGTGCACTTTACACACACAACTGTTTGACTTGCTTCGGTTGCATGGCTTACATAGCAATTGAATGTTTGAAACCGAACTACTTCCGCCACAAGAAAAAGGCGTAATGTGGTCGTATTCTATACTTTGTGAACTGCCGCAACATTGGCAAATACCGCCATCTCTGGTATAAACAATCTTTTTTGTTGTTTGCGAAACGTAACGGCTTTGTGAAAAACAACAAAAAGCGACCAACAAAAGGGAAACAACGAATAGTACTTTTTTCATTGTACGGCTAAATTTAAATTCATTCTTGTGCTATCTCTGTTCCGTTGTAGACTACTATAAATGGTCTACAAATTAAAAGAAGTGCCCACATTCAGGTAAAATTGATTGTGAAAAAGAGCGTAGTCTTTTACTGTGCGTTTGTAGTATTTTATCGGTAAACCTGCTTCAGCATAGACCCCAAAACCCGAAGAGAAAAACCAGCGGAAGCCCAAATGGCCGCCAAAATTTTTCAAACTCAAGTCCAAGCCCGGGTAGACATCCATTTTGGGTTTAAGTCCCAACACATCGCCAATATTGGCATTGAATCGCGCTTTGATGTCCATCAAATCCTTGGCATAAGGCGTGCTTCCTAAATACTTGTCCGTTGAGAGTAAATAGGTAGCCGCCAATCCTACAGAAATGTTATCTGCAAGTCCTTTGTCAATCGATCCATGAATTCCGTTGGCGTTTTTTTGCATGTTGAACCCTACTTGAAACTTCATGTCTTTTTTTCCTCGAAAGGCCTGTCCGTAGGTAATAAAACTCACACACAAGAGCGCCCAAACTATACTGTTTTTCATACAAACTGATTTTGTTGTCAAAAATAAGAAACGATTTTAATTTCTGCCTTTTTCGGTTGGATACAAACTGGGCAAGGGCTCACTTTGCCAATAGCGTTTGGAATCCACATCTAGTATGGTCAATGGCCCTTTGAAAGCCGCTCCGGTGTCTACATTCCAGATGCCCGCCATTTGTACGGGGATTGTTTGGCCTATACGCGTTACGGGGGTGTGACCAATAAATATTTCCGAATAATGGGTAAGGCGTTTGGGGTAACTCACCTCGTTTGGCGACAGTGTTTTATCAAGGCCAACAGCCATTTCCCACAGCGTGCGGTCCCAGTACATCAGTTTGGGAAAATGCTCATAGGTTACGCCATTCATATTGGTAAATCCGGCATGGACAAACAAACGGTTTTGCTCGTCGAGGTAATAATTTTGAAGTTTTTTTAAAAAGGCCAAATGCTTTTGTTTGGTCTCCACTGTAATGGTCTCATATGCCAACACGGTCGAAGAGCCGCCGTGTTCATGCCATAGGTTGTTGTTTTGGCTGCCTTCGAGCCATTCACAAAGTAATTCGTCGTGATTGCCTCGAATAAAAACACAGGTAAAACGACGGTCTAGCTCCATTAAAAAATCGAGTACTTGTGGCGACTGACTCCAGCCGTCAACGTAGTCGCCCAAAAAAATGAGTCGGTCGGCCGGAGTGACTGCAGCCCGTTCTAAAACTTGATGCAGGGCCCGTAAACCGCCATGAATGTCTCCAATAACTAAGGTGCGCATAGTGTTTTTTGAGAAGAACAATAGTAGGGAAAATAGTTTGAACTTTAACATTTATTACATAAAATCTACACCAAAAGGGGCCAAACTGCGGCTACTTTTACCCCATTGAAATTCTCGAGATTTTCGTTCTTAATTTATTGTACCATTTAAACTTTTTACACACCATGAAAAAACTAATTATTCCAGTATTCGCCTCAATCCTATTTGGATTTACTGCACAAGCCCAAACGTCTAAAATTGAATTAGAAAAACTATTTGGGCCTCTCGTTAATCAAGAAGTGCCTGCTTCATTACAAGCCAAACAAGCTTCTTCCTTTGAACAGGTATTGCCGGTTTTTGGACAAAAGGGCGGTAAGATTGTACTCGTTGTAAACGAATATGGCATTAAAAATTTCTACACTTCCAAAGGCGTAGTAGCCAATGCGGCTACCATGGCTCAAATGGAATCCAGGTTAAATGCCAGTTCTACTAGCACAGAACGTTGTGGATTTTTTTGTTGGCTTGGGATCATCAAAGAGGTCCTGACCATCCTTCTTGAAGTTTTTAACCCTTAATTCATCTGCGCTTTTGTTTGCTCAACACAAGCAAAAGCGCTTTTATTTTTCCGTCATGAAAAAACTGAGCCTTTTCGTGTTGCTTGCTGCGTTGTATTCGTGCCAAGCCATTTCCATCCTTCAAAATCAAAAAATAACCCTTGCCTCCGACAAAACAACGTTTGATCGGTCGCAAAAATTGCTGTACATTCCGGCTCAAATTCACCAAAAAAACAGCCAATTGGTGTTTGATACGGGGGCTATGTTTTCGGCCGTTTTTTCAGCAGATTCGCTATATCCAAAAGAACTGGAACGCGCCATATCATTTGGCACCGTGTGGGGTGCTGACCATAAAAAACAACCACAGAAATTAGTGGTATTGCCCGTAAAGTGTTCGCTTTTTGAAAGTGAAAACAAAGTTTTTGCTGCAGTAAACATACCGCAAAGTCTATGCACAAAATCTGAAAATCGGTTACGAGGTGTGTTGGGTATGGATTTGTTTTTTCATCAAGAAAAAGTCTTGTCTTTGTCGTTTTCTTCCGGAAGCATCCAGCTGTTAAATAGCGCCGATACAGCCAAAACGGTTGCCGAGGAAGGCTATGTGTTGCTGCCCAGTAAATGCAAGCGAAACGCCTTATTTGTATCGGGCATGATTGAAAACCAAGACTTTTGGTTTAAGCTAGATAGCGGTTTCGAAGGGACCATGGCGGTGCCGTATTCCATAAAAAACAACTTTCAAAATCGCTTGAAAACCGCCTACGAAGGATCGGCTTTCCAGACGGCTATGGGTCGCACACAGGGACGAGAAGTGTTTTACAATAAGATGCCATTTGTACTGAGTGAGTTCACCAATAGACCGCAATGCGTGGAGTCGAGTAGTATAAAAAGCCCCTTGTTGGGCATCCGATTCATGCGCGGATTTGATTGGCTTTTTGATTTCAAAAACAAAAAAATCTATGCCAAGCGTAATGCCTTGCAAATACCAGAAAACTTCACAAACCTCTATCCGTATCAGGTGGAAGCCAGTGATAAATTGCGCATTAGTTTAAAAGCGATAAAAGCAAAATCTTTCCGTTTGGGCGATGAAATAGTCGCCGTGAATGGTCAAAAAGTAACCGCTGAAAACCGTTGTGCTTTGCAAAAATTACTGAATGCAACCCCTGATTGGAGCCAACTCGAATTGGTTATTGCTGGCTCAAACTAACGAGTGTAATCCTATGAATTGCTGGAAAATGATTGGCCTTTGTTTGGTGGTGTGGAGTACCACTTTTGGACATGCTACGGCAGAAGACCCCACGCGTCTTTTGCAAGAAATGGCAAGAGAAATGCAAGCAGTCCGCAAACAATATATGCATCGGATTCAGCTGTTGGAAGGAAAAATGCAGGAGCAACTAGTTGTTTTACAGCGCATAACCGATGCAACGGAACGCACAAACAACATCAGTTGCTACCTTGTTGAACTGGCGGAGATTCGAAAACTTCAGGTGGAACAAAACAACGAAATCACCAAAATAAAGTACCTAAAAGGTCTGCAGATCATTAAGTTGTTGTACGAAAAAGTACTGGGTTTGGATCACCACTTTGCGGCTTCACGAACGTTTCAGGAGTTGAACAACATGGCCAATCCCAATCAATACAAAGAGTTCATCAAATTTAAAGAAGTGGCCTTGGCCAAACGCGAAAAGAAATCACTTGTTGATCTGCCGGCTTTACTGAGTGGAAATACCATACTGAGTGTGGTGCAATCGGTGAGTAATTTGGTTCATTCTGGGATTTCGAAAGAAGAAAAAGAAAAAGAACTGGCTGCCGTGGCTTGCTTGTTGGATTTTAGCTTGCGGATGCAAAACGACCTAAACACCATTTATTTTGAAACAGCTTATTTGCAAAGCAGCAACCTAAAAATCAAACAAGACATTGAGATGTTGTTTAAAGAATATACGAAACCCATTGGCTACACCAATAATCTTGAAGGGTGTCGGACCAGCGACGATTGGGAAATGATTTCACAAAAAACAGAAGAGTACTTGCAAAAAATGAAGTCCAATTCAGGAAATAAACAATACAAACTGCAAATCAACATGGAGTTTCCTGTAGATCGTTTGTTGCAGTTTATCGCGCAATACAACAGCTTTATTGACCAAGGGGCCAAACATTACGAAAAATTTAAAATCATCGTAAATAGTTATGAAAACGAAAAGCAGTGCGAAGTACAATTGCCTGCTGAGTATAAAAAATTAAAATCCGATATCGACTTTGCCATCGAAAAATTTAATGTGGCCTACAAACCCGTTGAAATCAATGGCACGAAGATGAAAGAGATTCTCTACGGATTAAACGAATTTGATTAGTTGCTTGATCAAATATTTGAGTTCTTTGTGTTTTGAAGCGGCAATCAATTGGGGATTGCCGCTTTTTTTAGGCCCGTTTCACCAAAGTCGAGCTGGCTTGCGCAGTGCTAAACACGATCAAATCGGCTATGTTCACATGATACGGTCGGGTGAGTACAAAGTGAATGATGTCGGCTATGTCTTCGGGTTGCAAAGGCTGAAACCCTTGGTATACTTTGGCGGCGCGTTCTTGATCGCCTTTGAAGCGCACCTCCGAAAATTCGGTGGCCACCATGCCCGGATGAATGGCGCCCACTTTTATACCGAAGGGATTTAAATCCATGCGCATGGCATGATTCAAGGCTTCGACGGCATGTTTGGTGGCGCAATACACGTTGCCGTTGGGATACACTTCTTTGCCTGCGGTAGAGCCAATGTGAATAATATGTCCTGCTTGTCTCTCTATCATCTGCGGAATAATGGCCTTTGAAACATACAGCAAGCCTTTGAGGTTGATGTCAATCATGGCGTCCCAATCGGCGATGCTTCCCGTTTGAATCGGGTCAAGACCATGGGCGTTTCCGGCGTTATTTAATAGGATGTCTATCTGGTTAAAAGGAATTGGTAAGGAAGCAATTGAAGCAACAACTGCCACATTGTCGCGCACGTCAAAGCACAAAGTATGCACCAGTGTATGTGCCGACAACTCCTGTTGCAAAGCATCCAATCGGTCTTTTCTTCGTCCGCAGAGCACGAGTTTAAATTGATTTTTGGCTAATAATCTTGCCGTTGCTCGGCCAATTCCACTCGTAGCTCCTGTAATGAGGATGGTTTTCATAAAGTAATGGACTTCGATGAATTTATCGAACTTATATGGGTTGTAAAACGACCAACAAATTTTGGGAAATTACATGGCATTCGTCGGCCGTTACCGTAATGGGTGCCGAGGTATACGTAACATATCCTGGTTTTGATACTGTAATGATGTAAGTGCCTTGTCTTTCGTAGGCGCCTGAAAAAATAGTGCTGCCCGTGTAAAAGCTGAGCGACTCACTGTAACTGCCTTCTGTAGCAGCTACACTCACACCTTCGGTTTCAAAAGTACTGCTGCCTGCCAATTGCACTTGCACGTTCAGTCCAGCGCGGGCCTCGGTAGTACAGTAAATATCGTCTTGCGGAGAATCTTCGCAGGTAGATGCCAATAGAAAAGGCAAACAACAACACAACAGCAGTACTTTTTTCATCCTTTTTTTTGATTACAAATCAAACTTAATTCCTTGGGCTAAGGGCAAACTGGTCGTGTAATTGATGGTATTGGTTTGTCTACGCATGTATACTTTCCACGCATCTGAACCCGATTCGCGACCGCCGCCAGTTTCTTTTTCGCCACCAAATGCGCCACCAATTTCGGCACCTGAAGTCCCAATATTTACATTGGCAATTCCGCAATCAGAACCTGCAACCGACAAGAACGCCTCGGCTTCTCTCAAGTTGTTGGTCATGATTGCTGAGGATAATCCTTGCGCCACTCCATTTTGGATTTCGATGGCTTGGGTCACGTCGCCGCTGTATTTTAACAAGTATAAAACCGGAGCAAAGGTTTCGTGTTGTACAATTTGGAAGTGATTTTGGGCTTCGGCAATCGCAGGTTTTACATAACAACCGCTCTCGTAACCGGCGCCACTCAACACACCGCCAGGCACAATTAATTTTCCGCCTTCGGCCACGACTTGATCCAAAGCACGTTGGTAGGCTTCAACCGCTTGCACATCAATCAGCGGACCTACGTGGTTGTTTTGGTCTAAAGGATTTCCGATGCGCAATTGTCCGTAAGCACCCACAATGGCATCACGCACTTTGTCGTAAATGCTTTCATGAATGATCAATCGACGGGTTGAAGTACAACGTTGTCCTGCTGTTCCCACCGCGCCAAAAACAGCGCCAATTACCGTCATTTTGATGTCGGCATCGGGAGTAACAATGATGGCGTTGTTTCCGCCCAATTCTAATAAAGACCTGCCCAATCGACCAGCAACCGCTTGGGCTACTAGTTTACCCATACGCGTTGATCCGGTAGCTGATACCAAAGGCACTCGGGTATCGGCAGTCATCAATTCGCCTATTTTATAATCGCCATTGATCAAACAAGAAATCCCTTCGGGCATGTTGTTTTCTTTCAAAACCTCAGCAATAATATTTTGACAGGCAATGCCACAAAGTGGTGTTTTTTCTGAAGGTTTCCAGATGCACACATCGCCGGCAATCCAAGCCAAAGCGGTGTTCCAAGACCAAACGGCTACTGGGAAGTTAAAAGCCGAAATGATGCCCACTACACCCAACGAATGGTATTGCTCATACATGCGGTGTCCCGGACGTTCTGAATGCATCGTGAGTCCGTGCAACTGACGCGATAAACCCACGGCAAAATCACAGATGTCAATCATTTCTTGCACTTCGCCATAGCCTTCTTGCAAAGATTTCCCCATTTCGTAGGAAACCAATTTGCCCAAGGCTTCTTTGTGCTTGCGTAATTTTTCACCAAACTGACGCACCAATTCACCACGTTGTGGGGCGGGCATGAGTTTAAAGGTTTTGAATGCTGCGGTAGCGGCTTGCATGGCGCGCTCGTAATCTTCGGGGGTAGATTGTTTTGCTTTTCCTATTAGCTGTCCGTCAACGGGCGAATAACTTTCTAAAAGTGTTCCGTTTGAAAAATTGTGCTGTCCGGTTGAAGTTCCTTCGTTGATGTCTTTTACGCCCAATTGCGCCAATGCTTCTTTCATGCCAAATTGGTCTGCTTGTGTATTCATCTTCTTGTATTGTTTCGTATTAATTTTCTATTTAGTGAATCTGGGGTCTGTGGGCATTTCGGTGCCACATTCGCTGCACGTTCTTAACTCTTGGTTGTTGTAAAAATGAGTGAAATGAGGCAAGAAATCTTTTTCGATGTTGTGCAATTCAAAGTATACTTCGTGCAATTTATGGTTGCAATTGTCGCAATGCCAAAGCAAGCCATCGGTGAAGCCTTTACCTGCTCGTTTGCGTTCAATCACCAACCCTATGGAGTTTTCTGAACGCACCGGAGAATGCGGGACTTTTGCTGGATGCAAATACATATCGCCAGCCTTTAGCTGCATTTCTTTGCGTTGGCCGTCTACTTGAATGACCACCGTGATGTTGCCTTCTAACTGATAAAACAGCTCCTCGGTTTCGTTGTAATGGTAATCTTTTCGGGCATTGGGTCCGGCCACAACCATCACAATAAAATCCCCTGAGTCAACATACATGTTTTTATTGCCCACGGGTGGTTTGAGCAAATGACGATTATCGTTGATCCATTGGTTGAGATTGAATGGTTGAGGAATGGCCATCGTTAATTCATTTGTTTAATGAGGTAAATGTATACCGGAAAGTGGTCGCTGTACCCAATTTCATTAGCTTGGTGTCGCAACGGATAGCCTTTATATTGCCCGGTGGTTTGGATCATAAAAGGTTTGTTGTAGATGCCTGCTTTCCAATACCGATAAGAGGAAAAATCCTTTCTGATTAATGATTCTGACACCATAATTTGGTCAAAAATATCTCCCGCGTCTCTATAAAAAAGAGAGGCGTGTCCGTTGTGATACATTTCCTCAAACGGATTGTATATGCCAAATTGCTGTACTTCTTCTTTTTTGCGTTTGGCTCCTATGCCCTCTTTTACGCTCTTGTTGTAGGTCCCATCGTTTAAATCCCCCATAGAAATAATTTTGGCACTAGGGTTTATGGCAAATAAGGAGTCCATGATTTTACGATTGAGCTTGCCGGCTGCTTCTCTAAATGGACTGCTCTTTTTCTCGCCACCTGATCGTGAAGGCCAATGGTTGACTAAAACATGTACTTGCTCTCCGTCTAAAAAACCAGTCACCAGCAAAACATCTCTGGTGTACACGCGGCTGCTTGTATCGTATTCCACTTTGTCATTTTCTGACTTGTCCTCTTCGTTCTCTTTGCTGTCTTTTGAATTTTCTTTCTGCTTTTTACTGTAAACCAGCAACGGAATTTTTTGGGTACTTATGGGTGTAAACTGTTGTTTTTTGTACAATAATGCCACATCAATTCCCCTTTTGTCTGGAGAATCAAAATGCACAATTCCATAGCTGTTTTGCAATAAGGGCTCTTTGATAAGGTCTTCCAGTACGTTTCTGTTTTCAATTTCTGATCCTCCAATGAGGGTGGGAGATTCTTTTTGATGTTCTCCAGTGCCTATTTGAGACAAGACCGTGGCTAGGTTTAGCAATTTTTGCTTGTATTTTTTGGACGTCCAATTTTGTGCGCCATCGGGCAACCATTCTTCGTCATTGTTTGGGTTGTTGATGGTGTCAAACAAGTTCTCGAAATTGTAAAATGCTACCGTGCGTACCACAAACTTTTTGTCTTGTGCATGGGCAATTGATGAGCCAATAAAGAGCAGAATAAAGACAAGCAATTTCAATTTTTTCATAAGAGTCAGGATTAATATTTTCACTTCTTGGAGTCAAAATAAGCACACAAAAGTATATAATTATAATTTAATGGATACATTTGCTCACGCTAAGTATGAACCATATTCTAGCAAATGAAATAAAATTGTAAACTTTTTTTATGAAAAAACTAAGTATTAATGCCTTTTTCATTCTGCAGGTCCTGTTTGTGTTTGCACAGTCTGCTACGGGTGTTTCAGGTAAGGTTGTGGATTCAAAAACACAAAAACCATTGGCAAACGTAACGGTATCGTTGCAAAACTCTACCCTATTTCAGCTGAGTGATGCAGAAGGACGATTTGCGCTTGAAAACACGCCAGCGGGCAATCAGTTTATACAAGTAAAAAGCAGTGGCTACCGCGATCAATTGATTCAAGTTGAAGTGATTGCCGGAAAAATGACCGATTTGGGTGTGGTGTCTTTTCAAGAAGACCAAACGATTGAACAGCAACTGGCGTTGGTTACGATTACCGAAAGCGATTTGGGTGACGACAACAGTGGATCCGAAAGCACTTCTGGTTTATTGCAAGCCTCGCGTGACGTCTTCCAACAGGCGGCAGCGTTCAACTGGGGCCAGGCACGTTTCCGAATCCGTGGTTTAGACAATGAATACAGCACCACCATGATCAATGGGGTGTCGATGAATAAAATATATGACGGAAGACCACAATGGAGCAACTGGGGCGGATTAAATGACGCTACGCGAAACCAGGAATTTACGATGGGTTCGGCGCCATCTGATTATACTTTCGGAGGCATTTTGGGTACACAAGAAATCAACACCCGTGCTTCGAGTTACAGAAAAGGATCTAGAATTTCATTCTCAGGAACAAACACCAACTACAGCTGGAGATCGATGGCAACCCACGCCTCTGGAATGAACAAAAAAGGATGGGCATTTGTAGTTTCGGCATCCAGAAGATGGGCTGAAGAAGGTTTCTTCGAAGGAACCAATTATGCCGCAAATTCAATCTTTGCGAGTGTTGAGAAAAAAATAAACGAGCGTCACTCCATTAACTTCACTTCAATCTATGCCCAAAACAAAAGAGGAAAAAGCTCCCCTAACACAGCGGAAGTTACTCGCTTGAAAGGCATTGAGTACAACTCCTTTTGGGGTTGGCAAGAAGGCGAAAAAAGAAACTCTCGCTACAAAGAAATAGAAGAACCCATCAATATGTTGAGTCATTATTGGAAAATATCTAATAAAACAAACCTAAACACGAACCTTTCCTACCAAACCGGATTTATTGGAAATAGCCGCTTGGATTTTCAATTGGCCAACAACCCCGATCCAACCTACTACAAAAATTTACCTAGTTATTACTTGAATGACCCCTCGTATTCAGTGCCTACTTATGGGCCTGACAACGTAACCATCATAGGGTATACTAATCCAACTGCAGCGGCGGCGGCATCTAATTTTATTGGCGATGGCCAACTCAATTGGCGCAACCTGTACTACACCAATCAAATAATCAACGGCGGACAACGAAGTGCGTATGTATTGTATGAAGACCGTGTACAGGACAACCAATGGAGCGGCAGTTCGTACTTAAATTCTTCTATTGCCAGCAACATCGTGCTCAATGCAGGTGTTAGCTTTAGAAAATTAAAATCAACCAACTTCCAAAAATTGATTGACCTCTTGGGCGGAAGCTATTTTAATGATATTGACCCATTCTTTATCGGAAATGCAGGACAATCTGATTTAAATAATCCGGACAGACAAGTGAGAGAAGGAGATGCATATGGATACAATTATACCCTAAACGCACTCACCTTTGATGGCTTTACCCAGTTTAAATTCACTTACAAAAAAATTGATTTCTATTTGGGTCAAACTTTTTCTAGAACCGAATACCAACGCGAAGGGAACTACAAAAACGGTATTTACACAAACAACTCTTTTGGTAAAAGCGCCAAAACTACTTTTGAGAATTTTGGATTCAAAGGCGGTTTAACGTATAAACTAAGTGGAAAACAATTTTTTGATTTCAACACGGTGTTCATGACCAAAGCGCCTAATTTACGAAACACCTTTTCTAACGCGCGTCTCAACAACAACATCACGCCAGATTTAATCAGCGAGTCAATTATGGGTGCCGACTTGAGCTACATTATCAAAGCGCCAAAATTCAAAGCGCGTGTAACCGGATTCTTCAATAGAATTTCTAACGCCACACAAATATCCTTCTTCTATGGTGAAGGAATTTTTGATGCTGGTGAAGACGGTGACACCGACACCGATTCGTTTATTAGCGAAATTGTGACTGGGATCAATAAAAGACACATTGGAGCCGAACTTGGTTTTGAATACCAAATTACTTCTACGATTAAAGCAACCGGATCTGCCTCATATGGTCAATACACCTATGACAATAATCCGAACTTAAAAATAAATGACGATGCCTTGGCTACCACTGCAAACCCAAATCCCGTTTTTGATTTTGGTAAAGCCTATCTCAAAAATTACAGATTGCCTGGTATGCCACAACAAGCGTATTCGGTAGGTTTAGAGTACCGCGATCCCAAGTTTTGGTGGATTGGCGCCAATGTGAATTACTTGGCTGACAATTACTTGAGCATCTCCAATATTCTACGTACCGACAATTTTGTTACCGATGCCAACGGCTTAGGTTTTGAAGGTGCAACAGAAGAATCGGTTCGCAGACTTTTGAAACAAGAAAAATTTGACCCAACCACTTTGGTGAATTTAGTAGGAGGAAAATCATGGAAAGTGGGTGATCAAACATTTGGATTTTTTGCCTCCTTGAATAACGTATTTGATTTTAGATACAAAACAGGCGGATTTGAACAATCTAGAAAAGCAACTTTTCCAGATTACCAAGCAGACAATGCAAATGGAACTCCATCCTTTGGTCCTAAATATTTTTATGGCTACGGAAGAACGTATTTCTTAAATCTTTACATCAATTTCTAATCCAAATAGTATGAAAAATAGCATTAAACTAATCCTAGTGTTTACTTGCCTTGCTGCAGTAAGCTGCTCAAATGAAACGGATATTGCCCCATTTAAACCCTTGATTTTCTCTGAAGATTTTCCAGAGCCAGAAATAAATTACAATGCCACTTTTGATTTTGAAGGATGGACTAATTTTGCCGAAACGGGCACAAAATTGTGGATAGAACGCGATTACAACAACGACGGCTACATTCAATTTAGTCCATTTGGCAGCAACCAACCCTCTAACATTGGTTGGGCAATCACCCCAGAAATTCAGTTAGGCGATGGAGCTGGCAAAATTTTTGCTTTTGAATCGGCCTCTAACTTTGTGGACAATCCAGACAACAAATTACAAGTATACATTTCTTCTGACTTTAACGGAACAGATGTTTTGGCAGCCACATGGACCGAGCTAGATGCGGTGGTTGCCGATAACACGACCAACAATTACACCTACATTTCATCAGGTGAAATTGATTTATCGGATTATGCAGGAGCCGTGCACTTTGCCTTTAAGGTAACCGGAAATGGATCCACCCTGGACGGACTTTTTCAAATAGACAAAATCAAAGTTTATTCTAACAACTAAGAAATCATGAAACATTTAAGAATTTTAACCCTGGTAATTGCCTCATTTACGGTATTGAGTTGTGTGAACGACTCATTCACTAATCCAGATTTTACTGGCGACTGTTCTACCTTGACGGCAACCAAAACCGTACAAGAAGTGGTTGGATCAGCTTCGGCTTCCTATGTAAAATATGCCAATCCCGACATCATTGAGGCTTATGTTACCTCAAGCGATCAAGGAGGGAATTTCTATAAATCATTGTCGTTGGTTTCGGTTGATGGGCAACAAGGATTTAGTATCCCAATTGACGATTACAACTTATACACAAAATACGAGCCGGGAAGAAAAGTATTTGTAGACATGAAAAACCGCTACATCGTAGAAGAATTTGGTGCGCCAATAATTGGAAATTTATACAACGGCGGAACACCAAGCGACCCTTCTGATGATGAAGTAGGCAGAATTTCACCTGTTGAATACCAGTCCATCATTACCCGTTCGTGTGTAAAAATTGAGGAAGACGATTTGGTAAACCGAATCTCGATTACCCAAGCACTTTCTGACACCTATTTGAATAAACTTATTGAGTTTGACAATGTTCAATTTACCGACGCCTCTATTGGAAAAACATACTATGATGCAACTCTAAATGATTTGGGAGGCGCTACAAACCATTTAATCACCAATGAATTTGGCAACACCATTATCGTGCGAATCAGCTCTTATGCAACCTTTTCTTCAAAAGCGGTGCCGTCTAAAAACGGAAAAATACGAGGCGTATTAACCAAATACAATTCCGATTATCAATTTATGGTGCGTACTGAAAGCGACATTAACCTCACAGAAGAGCGCCTTAGCATCGACTTTTATCCCCCCATTGGAGGAACAAATCTAACCTATGGCTCATCTTTGAACGAAACGTTCACCGCCTACAACACAACCAACCAACAAGTGTTTCCAGAATACATCAATGACGCTGTTGTGGGAAGCCGCTATTGGCAAGTGAAAACGTTTGGCGGAAATAAATACATTCAAATGACTTCTTACGGAGGTACGCCAGAGGCCAACCGAACGCTATTCATGGTTCCTGTAAACTTTACGGCTGCGAGTATTTTCTCGTTCAAATCGAAGGCCGGATTCAGCAACGGAAACTGTTTGAAGGTGTATTACACCACCGATTATGTGCCTGGGACCAATGCAACAAATGCAACCTACACCGATATCACGGCAAGCTTTGTGCTTTCTCCAGGTTCATCAACTGGTTATCCAACCAATTTCACCAACAGCAACAACTATACGATTCCGGCTGGTGTAACAGGAAATGGATTTTTTGTGTTTGAATATACCGGAAATGGTACTGGAGTGACCACTACTATGCAAATTGACGACATTGTTATCAACTAGTTGATTTGAGTATAACATATCCCAGCAAGTAATTTTGCTTTTACAAAGACGGCTTCATTGGCCGTCTTTTTTTTGGATTAGTTTTAACAATTTATACATAAAATCTGCAACAAGTAGCACAATTGCAGCTTTACTTTTGACCTATCTAAGCCAATCAAATAGAATATGATACAGTCAATTGTACCGCCTAAATCAAATGCCTTGGTTTTTCTTTGGCCTTGTTTAGCGCTCACAGCAGTTCAAAAACAACCCAATCTTACCTTCCAAACCAATTTTTTATCCGCCGTAAACCATTGGGTTGTTTTACCTAAAAATGGATCCGAACAGCATTACTTGTATGGATACCTGTACTTTGATCCCGCCAAAGGAATCGTGTTTTGTTTAGAAAACACCCTGACATTTGACGGAGTCTGGAAGCTCAATCGGGAACCCAAATCGTATGTGTTGCAAAAAACGATGCAAGACCCTAGTATGAAAGTAGCACTGCTGCCAAAATCGATTCAACGCGCGTTTCATTTGCCCGAAAAACCAGCAGCCTTGGGCGCAATTCCCTCTCCAAAATCCGCCGATTATGCCGCGCAATTGGGACATTATTTAAACCAAATCGAACAAAGTAGCTTGGCGGTGCCCCTACTCAAAAAAGCGCTCAAAAAAAATCCAACCCACGCTGAGTTACTTTTTGAATTGGGGTACGCCTACAATGCCATGGCGCGTTATACCAAGGCCATTGAAATATTAGAAAGACTTGCAAAAATTGCCCCTTCGCAAAAAGGCTGGCAAGAATTGGGGTATGCCTATTTGGAAACTAAAAAACCAACGCAAGCCGAACACTGTTATTTTGAGGCGTTTAAAAGCTGTCAAAATAAAGCGGAAATTCAAAAAATTGGCTATGAAATGCAGGCTGTATTTATAAAAATGGGGGCGTTTTCCTTGGCCAATAAATGGGAAAAAATTGCCAAAACAGGAAAAATTACAGCTCAGTAAACTGGCCCAAAAGCTGTTGATAAAAAGATAAAAACGACCTTTTTTAACGATAAAAACTTGAGAAAAAAAACTATTTTTACAAAAATTAATGACCCAAAAATGAAGGAAAAGATGAGTTCAGAAAAAGAAGCCAAATTAAAAGCGTTGCAATTAACGCTCGATAAATTAGACAAAACGTACGGCAAAGGAACCGTAATGAAAATGGGGGATAAAGCCATTGAAGAGGTTGAAACCATCTCGTCTGGTTCTTTGGGATTGGACTTAGCTTTGGGGGTAAATGGCTATCCTAAAGGCCGAATCATCGAAATTTACGGACCTGAATCTTCTGGTAAAACTACCTTAACCTTGCACGCGATCGCCGAAGCACAAAAAGCGGGTGGCATTGCAGCCTTTATAGATGCCGAGCATGCCTTTGACAGAAACTATGCCGAGAAATTGGGCGTGGATGTCGAGAACCTCATCATTTCACAACCGGACAACGGAGAACAAGCCTTAGAAATTGCCGAGAATTTAATTCGTTCAGGCGCCATCGATATTGTAGTAATTGACTCGGTAGCGGCCTTGACGCCAAAAAGTGAAATTGAAGGCGAAATGGGGGACTCCAAAATGGGATTACATGCCCGTTTGATGTCACAAGC
>JAGNTC010000011.1 GCA_017987725.1 Flavobacterium sp. | reverse complement strand
AGCCATTCCCGGCATAAGCAATATTATTGCAGTTGCCTCAGGCAAAGGTGGCGTAGGCAAATCTACCGTTACGGCCAATTTGGCGGTATCCTTAGCCAAGATGGGATTCTCTGTAGGGATTTTGGATGCCGATATTTACGGCCCATCGATGCCCATTATGTTTGACGTAGAGAACGAAAAACCGATCTCGGTTGAGGTGGATGGAAAATCAAAAATGAAACCGATAGAAAGTTACGAAATCAAGTTGCTTTCCATTGGCTTTTTTACAGCCCCAAGCCAAGCGGTAATCTGGCGTGGGCCTATGGCGGCAAAAGCTTTAACGCAAATGATCTTTGATGCCGATTGGGGACAATTGGATTTTATGCTCATTGACTTGCCACCCGGAACCGGAGACATTCATTTGTCAATCATGCAATCGTTGCCAATCACTGGCGCGGTTGTGGTCAGTACTCCACAAGCGGTGGCACTTGCCGATGCCAAAAAAGGCGTTTCGATGTTTTTATCCGATAGCATCAACATTCCTATTTTAGGAATTATTGAAAACATGGCTTATTTTACACCCGAAGAGTTACCCGATAACAAGTATTATATTTTTGGAAAAGAAGGTGCTCAACACTTAGCCAATGATCTAGACGTTCCTTTTCTTGGCGAAGTTCCCTTGGTGCAGTCGGTGCGTGAAGCCGGAGATTTCGGACGCCCTGCAGCCATGCAAGACGATTCCATCATTGCTAAAGTATTCAAATCCATTACTCAAAATGTGGTGCAAGAAGTGGTATACCGCAACGAAAATTTGCCGCCAACCGAGGCCATCAAAATTACCACCATGGCCGGCTGTTCGGCTGTAAAAAAACAATAAAGTTTAACAAACAATCAAAAGGCTTAGGCTATGAACCACGAACAATTGACCGAGAATGTACTGAAAGCACTCGACGAAATTAGACCTTTTCTCAATTCAGATGGCGGAGACATCTCCCTGGTTTCTATTGAAGAGGAAAAGCACGTAAAAGTGCGGTTAGAAGGGGCATGTATTAGTTGTAGTGTAAATCAAATGACCTTGAGAGCGGGTGTGGAGACGACCATTAAAAAATATGCTCCACAAATTGAGACCGTAGAGAACATCGCCTAGTTTACTGATATTTATCATAGTACAAATCCCAGCGAGCATTTTACTTTGCTGCTTTGAAATTGAATAAGATGATTCAAACTGATTTATTAATTATTGGCGCCGGACCCACCGGACTCTTTACCGTTTTTGAAGCGGGTTTACTCAAATTAAAATGCCACCTCATTGACGCCTTACCTCAGCCGGGCGGACAATTGGCCGAATTATATCCCAAAAAACCCATCTTTGA
This sequence comes from Flavobacterium sp., assembly GCA_017987725.1. Taxonomy (GTDB): domain Bacteria; phylum Bacteroidota; class Bacteroidia; order Flavobacteriales; family Flavobacteriaceae; genus Flavobacterium. The sequence goes on along the minus strand of JAGNTC010000011.1, from coordinate 23,010 downwards.
TATTCCGGGTTATCCCACGGTATTAGCTGGAGAATTGGTGAACAACCTGATGGAACAAATCAAGCAATTCGAGCCCGGATTTACCTTGGCCGAAACCGCTGAAACGATTGATACCTTGCCCGATGGTTCATTTGTAGTAACCACCAACAAAGGCACCCAACACCAAGCCAAAGCCGTAGCTATTGCGGGCGGATTGGGCACATTTGAACCCCGTAAACCCTTGATTGATGGCATTGAAAAATACGAAGAAAATGGAGTTGAATACTTTGTAAAAGACCCCGAATTGTTCCGAAATAAAAAAATTGTGATCGCCGGCGGCGGAGATTCTGCCTTAGATTGGAGTATTTTTTTGGCTGATGTGGCTTCTCAAGTGACCTTGGTGCACCGCCGAAACGAATTTCGTGGCGCCCTGGATTCGGTGGAGAAAGTGCAAGAACTAAAGCACAGCGGTAAAATCAATTTGATTACACCAGCCGAGGTAGTTGCGATCCAAGGCGAAGGCCATTTGCAATCCATCACGCTAGAAAACGAAGGCGTGCAGCAGGTATTGGAAACCGATTATTTCATTCCCTTATTTGGCTTAACGCCCAAGTTGGGTGCCATTGCCAATTGGGGACTGGAAATCGAGAAAAATGCCATCAAAGTAGACAATGCCTTAGATTACCAGACTAACATTCCCGGCATCTATGCCATTGGCGATGTAAATACCTATCCAGGCAAATTAAAACTCATTTTGTGCGGATTTCACGAAGCCACGCTCATGTGCCAAAGCGTATACCAACGCTTGAATCCGGGTAAAAAATACGTACTCAAATACACTACTGTTTCGGGTGTAGATGGCTTTGACGGCACCCGAAAAGAAGCTGAGAAAGCGGTAGTAAAATCAATTAACTAATTTCCGTGGACATCACCCTTAAAATCACCGATAGAAATGGAGTGCTTCACCAGGTGCAAGCGCCCACTGACATGAACATGAACATCATGGAGTTGGTGCGTGCCTACGAAATCGCCGAAGAAGGAACCATTGGCATTTGTGGCGGAATGGCCATGTGCGCATCCTGCCAATGCTATGTCCTAAACGAGGTGAAAATTCCTGAAAAATCTGACGAGGAGGAAGCCATGTTATCCGAAGCATTTCACGTCAAACCAAACAGCCGCTTGGGTTGTCAAATTCAACTCACCGAAGAGATCAACGGACTAGAAATTGAATTGGCTCCGGAATCGTAATCGCGAGCATTGAATTTATATTACATACATTTTTTGCCGTTTACCAACATTTTTCCCTTTCTATTCAAATCACTTCCAAAAATTTAACACACTTAAAATAAGCATAACTTGTTATTAGAGAATAATTTATAATTTTGATTTGTGATCATTTTTAAATTAGTATTCTTATGAAAAAACAGTTAAAAACCTATTTTGGATTATTTATTTTATTCTTTTCCGTTTTAGCCTGTTCAAGTGGAGGCGATTCAAATGCTACTGGAGGAAGCATTTCAATTACGGGAAAAATTGTAAACGAAAACAATACTCCCCTTGCAGGTGTTGAGGTTAAAAGTGGTAATAGTATTGCAACTACTTCAGCTGCTGGTGAGTTTGTCTTGACTAATGTAACTGCCCAAGCTCGAATTGTAGTTAATGCTAAAGCAGCAGGTTATTTTACAGCCTACAGAGCAATAAATATGGAAGGCAGTAATGACCAATTCCTAACCATCATGATGGAGTCAAAGGGTTCACCAATTAACTTTTCTTCGTCAGCAGGGGGTAATTTAACCAATCTTAACGGAAGTGTTACCCTAGCACCAAATTCAGTGATGGATGAAAATGGAAATGCCTATGATGGCATGGTTAAGGCTTATTTACGTTTTCACACAACTGACCAAGCTAATTTTAGTCGAATAATGCAAGGGGGTGATTTTGCTGGTCAAAATGCATCAGGTGAAAATGGAGTCTTATCATCTTACGGTTTTTTTTCTATTGAAATGGAAGATCCCTCAGGTAATGCTCTAAATGTTAAGACTGGAACTACAGCTTCATTTAGTCAGCCTATTGCCTCAAACCAAGTAGCTTCTTCTCCAAATTCTGTAAAGCTTTGGTCATTTGATAATGAATTAGGCAAATGGAAAGAAGAAGGCACTGCAACAAAATCTGGAAACAAATACGTTGGCCAAGTGAGTCATTTTTCTGCTTGGAATTGTGACGATTGGGGAACTACTGCTACCATTAAAGGTAAATTAGAATGTAATGGGGAGCCATTGTCTAATATACTGGTAACTTTAAACAACGAAACGAATCAATTAACTACTTATTCTGATTCTGCGGGTAATTTTATATTTATAATTCCTTCAGGATTTTCTGTAACAATTGTGATTCAAGAGCTTGATCCAATTAATATTGCTCCATTGGCAACAGATCAAGAATATAATTTGGGAACCCTAACACCAAGGTTCTGTTCTGGGACTTTACAGCAAGTACTGATGTCTGGAACCTGGGTAGGTGATTCGTGTTTTGATCAAGGATATCTAGATAGATTAACAGCTGATGAATCAATTTTTACTTTTTCAACCAATAAAATATTTTGGGAGGGTACTGTAATTCCTGAAAATCCGGATTTTGAATCAACCTATCAAATACAGGGTAATGAAATAGTGGTTAACTATCGTTTTGATGAACCCTCTCCACACAATTGCTTCATGAAAATGAGAGTTTTAAGCTATACACCAAATTTAATAACATTTTACCCTCCATTATCTTCAGATTACCATAGTTGTTTTCCTTCTACAGGTTTAACGTGCAATCCCAAATTAACTAAACAGTAGTAAACTGACATTCAATTAAAAAGCCTGCTTATTAGCAGGTTTTTTTTATTTAAAATTTTTATTTGTTAGGCTAACTCGAGTCGAGTAGAATTAATTTCTTCCTCAATTGCATTCCAAAGCCCCAATCTTTTTTCTAAGGCTTCGGCCGAGGTTTGGCGCACTTCTTCCCATTTTTGGGGATCTGAACCACACAATTCGGTTATCATTTGCATGGCCATGGGTCCGTGTTCGTCGGCGTCCAATTCGATGTGGCGTTCAAAGTAATAGATCAGTTTGCTCAAATCGGTTTCTGGAAAATTGGTTTGAAACGAACGCAAGATTTCGGTAAACATGCTAGGGATTAAATCTTCGCGGCCAAAGGTAAAAGCGGCCGCAATATTGTGGGCTTTGCCTTCTTCGATCACACGAAAAGTAAAGTTCAAAAAGGCTTTCAAGTTGGGGTGTAAATCAGCCGATTTGATGGCCACAAAAATATTTTGGGTGCGTTGTACGGTTTCTAAAAAACGGGTAATCTTAGCCGTTGATGCCCCGCATTGTTTCATGGCGTCGAGGTACATTTCAAAATGACTTTGTCGGCTGCCGTCAAAAGCCAAATCGGTTTCTTCGGCTACTACAATTTCGTTAATCAAATAGCGCAAAGCTGGATTTCCAACTGGCATCCAAGGCGTGCTGGTGCACGTAAGTTTGATTTGCAGTGCCTTGAGCAACGACATAAAATCCCAAACCGCATAGATATGTTGTTCTAAAAACACGTGCAAATCGGCCACGGTTTTTACTTTTTCATACAAAGAATGGTGAATTAGGGCGTTTTTTTGGGGTTGAATTTGCGCGTTGATTAAAGAAATATTCATGGTGTAAATTTTGCCGTAAAAGTAAATAAGCTCCCCTTTACAGAATAGTTTATTAGTTGATTTTAGGTATTTTTTAATATCTGTTTTATAGAATGAGCCAAAGCACCAAAAAATTATTTTTTTTGTTTTTTGATTTGAATCAAAATGAATCAGTATAAAATTTTAATAATAATACCATTTGAAATATTCGTAAGTATAACAAAAATTTGGTCAATTAATTTCGACTTGAATTTATTTAAAGATTTTAATAATACAGTTTAAATATTACATTTGTGTAAACTGTTGAATATGAAATACTTTTTTACATCATTCTTATTTTTAACCGGGATTTTAGTTGTAGCTCAACCAAATTTGCCCGATGAATTTCACTATTCCACTGATGGAAAAGTATTGTACACCGGAGGAATTATTCCAGCTTCAGGCTTGTATGACAAATCAACCATAAAAAATGTTTATTTAAATTTTTCTCAAGTAGATTATTGGACTCAGTTAACAAATAATTACGTTTCAGAGACAAATATTCCGGCTACCATGATTTATGATGATGTCATCTATCCCAATGTTGGAATACGATTTCGGGGAAACACCTCATATACAACAACAGGAAATTCACAAAAAAAGTCATTTTCAGTTGAAACAGATTTCGTAGATATAAATCAAGAATTGTTAGGTTACAATGACCTGAAATTTAATAATGCACATCAAGATCCAACGTTTATGCGTGAAGTTCTTTTTTGCAGAATGGCAGCAAGACATACACCAATTGCAAAAGCAAATTACATTCATTTATACATAAATAATCAAGATTGGGGATTGTATCCTAATGTACAAGCTGTAGATAAACAGTTTTTAAGTGAGTGGTTTTTAAGTAATGATGGAGCGCGATTTAGAGCAACTACTGGAGCAAATGGTAACGGCGGTGGAAGCCCTTCATGGGGTGACGGAACTGCAGCAATGAATTTCTTGGGCACCGCAGAAACATCCTATCAACAATATTATACGTTGAGTTCAAATGATGTAGTTGTAGATCCTTGGCAAAAATTAATTGACGCTTGTTTTTCTTTAAGTACTATTACAGCTAGTAATATTGAAACAGTAAAAACTAAAATTGATATTGATAAAGTATTGTGGCACATGGCATGTGAAAATATATTTACGGATAGCGACAGTTATATAGCGAAAGGTAAAATGGACTATATGGTTTATTATGAGCCAGAAACAGGAAGAACAACTTCTCTAGAATATGATGGAAATTCTTCATTTCAATTGAATGCAGCCACTAGCGCAAATTGGTCTCCATTTAAAAATGTTAATGTTGCTAACTATCCGTTATTAAATAAATTAATATTGATTCCTGAGTTAAGACAACGTTATTTAGCTCATTACAGAGCAATTTTAAATGAGACGTTTACTACATCAAATTCAACCGCAATTATTGATGAAATAAATAATCAAATAGGCGCACTAGTTTCCACTGATCCAAAAAAATTATATACAACTGCTGAATACATAAGCGGGATTCCTGCGTTAAAGTCGTTTGTGACTAATAGGAGAAATTATCTCGTGTCAAATATTGAAGTTTCTCAAATTGCCCCTACAATTGCATCTGCAAAATATTACAATAGTGCTGATGAAGAATATGTAGCACCGATAGCTAATGAAATCTCAAACATTAAAGCTGCGGTAACATCCTCATCAGGAATAAATAAAGTCTTATTGTATTATGCAACCGGTTTGGTGGGTAATTTTACAAAAATTCAAATGTATGACGACGGTCAACACAATGATGGAGGTGCAGGTGACGGCACTTATGGAGCTCAAATTCCGGGGTATTTAGCTAACACTCTTGTAAGGTATTATATTGAAGCTATTGCAAATAACGCATCTTTATCAGCTTCTTATTTGCCGACTGGCGCTGAACATGATGTTTTTGTATACGTTGTTAATCAAATAAATGTGGCTAATGGAGTTGTGATTAATGAAGTAATGGCGCAAAACACATCGGGTAACACAGACGAGGTTGGTGAAGTTGAGGATTGGATTGAATTGTATAACAACAACAATTATAGTGTTAATTTAAGTGGTTTTAATCTATCAGATGATTCTACCAGTTTAAATAAATGGCAATTCCCTGAGGGAACAATTATACCTGCAAATGGTTATTTAATGGTATGGTGTGATGATGAATCTTCAGATGGGATATTACACGCGTCATGGAAAATAGCTGCATCTGGCGAGACAATTTCTTTAACAGACTCTTTTCAAAATTTAGTCGACCAAGTTACCTTTGACGCCCAAACAGCAGATATGGCTTTGGCTAGAGTGCCTAATGGTATTGGAAATTTTCAAATTCAAAATCCAACGTATAACCTAAATAATGATTCTGATTTAGGCATTAATCAACCTGGAAGTAATTTGAATACAATGTTAGTTTACCCCAATCCAACTTCAGAAAACATCAACATTGTGCTTTCACAACTTTTAGGAAATCAAAAAATTAAAATATTTAATCAACTAGGACAGTTACTCCTAGAATCAGAGGCTAATTATCAAACAACTTTAAATGTAGCATCACTAGAAAATGGCACTTATTTTATCAAATACGGTACAGTATTAAAAAAATTAGCCGTTTTTAAATAAAATTTTAGATAAAACCACTTTGTTTTTATTGAGCAAAATAGCAAGAAAGAAAAATGCTTCACTAATTCAGTGAAGCATTTTTTTATTTAAATGCAGGAATTCCAGTAATGTCGGCGCCTGTAATCAATAAATGAATATCATGTGTGCCTTCATAGGTAATTACCGATTCCAAGTTCATGCTGTGGCGCATGATCGAGTATTCGCCAGTAATTCCCATTCCGCCCAAAATTTGACGGGCTTCGCGCGCGATGTGAATCGCCATGTCCACGTTGTTGCGTTTGGCCATGGAGATTTGTGCAGTTGTGGCTTTGCCTTCGTTGCGCAACACACCCAAACGCCAAGTAAGCAATTGGGCTTTGGTGATTTCGGTAATCATTTCGGCCAATTTCTTTTGTTGCAATTGGGTTCCTGCAATGGGCTTATCAAACTGAATACGTTCTTTGGCATAACGCAAGGCCGTGTCGTAACAATCCATGGCGGCACCGATTGCTCCCCAGGCAATGCCATAACGAGCAGAATCTAAACATTGCATTGGCGCACCCAATCCGGTTTTGCCCGGCATCAGGTTTTCTTTTGGTACTTTAACATTATTGAATACTAGTTCGCCTGTTGCTGAGGCACGAAGCGACCATTTATTATGTGTTTCTGGCGTAGTAAATCCTTCCATTCCACGTTCTACTATAAGTCCGTGAATTCTTCCTTCTTCATTTTTGGCCCAAACTACTGCAATGTCGGCAAAAGGTGCATTTGAAATCCACATTTTGGCGCCATTCAATAGATAATGATCACCCATATCTTTGAAGTTACTGGTCATGCCGCTTGGATTTGATCCATGATCGGGCTCTGTTAATCCAAAACATCCCATCATCTCGCCAGTGGCCAATTTGGGTAAATATTTCATGCGTTGTTCTTCCGTTCCAAATTTCCAAATCGGATACATCACCAAAGATGATTGTACCGATGAGGTAGATCGAACACCCGAATCGCCGCGCTCAATTTCTTGCATAATCAAACCATACGAAATCTGATCCAAGCCTGCGCCGCCATATTCTTCTGGAATATACGGGCCAAATCCACCAATTTCTCCCAATCCTTTGATGATTTGTTTAGGGAATTCGGCGCGTTGGGCGTAGTCTTCAATGATGGGGGAAACTTCTCGCTTTACCCATGCACGTGCCGAATCGCGCACCAATTTGTGTTCTTCGGTTAATAAATCGTCTAGGTTATAGTAATCAGGTGCTTGAAATAAATCAGGTTTCATAGGGTATTTGATTAGTGTTAAACGGTTTTTCTTTCGAAAACGTTTGCAAATTTAAGTAAACAATTTCGAGTATCGAATGAACAATAGTTATATTTTCGAGTTTGGACTTAGTCCATCTTGAGGTAAAAATCGCGGGTAAGTGCGCTATATTCAGGGGTATAGTGGTGTCGAGCAGTCTCAATGACCAACTCGTCTGTGGGGATATCAGTCAATATAATTCTGCCAAAAGCCAATAAACTGCGTACAATTGAGCTAGTCGAATGGCCTTTTACGTGCGTAATTTTTTGGAGGAAAAGTTGGTTTTGGGCACAGAGTTCCACAAATCGTTCTTCTTCTTTATAGGGAATGATTACCGCAAAAAGACCTTCGTCGCTGAGTAACAAATCGACAGCCGAAATCAACTCGTCAAAAGGAAGTGCGTCTTGAAAACGGGCCAGATCACGCGCGGGATCTTTGCTTTTAAAATCTTCAGCATAAAAAGGAGGATTGCATACAATCAAGTCATAGCAGGGCGATTCGCCAAATTCTTCCAGCTCAGCTTCAGCTTCTTCAACAAATTCGTCTAAGGCCGCATGGTAGCAAAAGAGGCGATCGTTCCAGGGCGATTGTTCAAAATTTTCGACCGCTTGTTCGTAGGCGTTTTCATCAATTTCGAGAGCGTCAATTTGAAAAGCCGTACTGCGTTGGGCCAATTGCAGTGCAATCAATCCGGTTCCCGTACCAATATCCAAAATGCTTTCAGGCTTTAAATCAAGCGGTGTCCAAGCACCCAATAATACACCATCTGTGCCAACTTTCATGGCAGTTTTGTCTTGGTTGATAGAGAATCTTTTGAATTTAAAGTGCATTTTAAAATTCCAATTAAAAAATTCCAAATTCCAAAAAAGGAATTAGTTATGAAATTTTCGTTTTATTTATAATTGCAGAAAATATTTTTCTGATTTCTTCAACTTCGGTTAATAGAATTTCAGATTGGTCTGTAAGCATTGGATTCATTTCATGAAGTAACCTCAACCAGTATTTTGATTCTTTCGCTTCTTTTCTCGAGATTTTTAATCGAAATACAAAATCTTTATCTCCCAATTTTTCGTTTGCTTCAATATAATTAGCTCCAATTGAACCAGAGGATCTTACAAGTTGTTTGCCGTCCTCAAGATTAGAAATTGTTTTGGGTAATTTAGAAATATAAATTCGGCAACTTTTGGCAAATTGAAAGGGACGCTCTTCAAGGCTGTAAATTTTTTCCATTGATATTTTGTTTGGCGTTTATTGATTTGTATGGCATATATTAGATTTTGCTCCTGAAGTCTCGGGATTGGAATTTGGAATTTGGATTTTGGAATTTGAAATTTTTCTAGAGATACATTTCCACCAAGCCCTCCGGCAAGTTCATCTTAACCTTTTTATTGGAACGATCTATTTCAACCAAAAACAAATCAATCATCGGAATGAGTAATTCAACGGAGCCGTTGAGCACTTCAAACAGCGGTTGTGCCGTCGAGTCGTTTACCGATTGGATTACACCAATCACACCCAAACGCTGGTCTTCAATCTCAAATCCGATTACTTCGTGATAGTAGAATTTATTGCCTTCTAGTTTGGGCAATTGATTGAGCGGAAGGTAAATCGCGCAGCCCAATAGTTTTTCAGCTTCTTCTTCTGAATCGACATCTTCAAATTGCACCCGAAGAAAGTCATTTTTGTGCAACGAACTGCTTTCAATAAAAAATGGAACCAAGTTTTTGTTGAATTCAACAAAAACCGATTCCATCTCTTCATATAATTCGGGTTCATCCGTATCCAAATAAATGAGTACTTCTCCCTTAAAACTAAACTTTTTTGCGATTTTACCTAAATAGAAACAATCCTCTTTACGCATGAATCGCTAAAAATTAGGCTTCTTCGCCTTCGCTAGCGGCTTCTTCAACAGCTGGCGCTTCTTCGGCTACAGTTTCTTCAGCAGCAGGAGCTTCCTCGGCAGCAACTTCTTCAACAGCAGGAGCTTCTTCTACAACTGCAGCTTCTTCAGCAGCAGGAGTTTCTTCAACAGCTACTTCAGCTACCACTTCTTCAGCGCTTTCTTCAGCAACTACTTCTTCTAGTTCAGCTTCCTGTGCAGCAACTTCTGCTTCAGCAGCAGCAGCCATACGTTTAGCGTTTACTTCTTTTTCAGCTTTCAAGGCTTTGGCTTTAGCATCCGCTTGCGCTTTTGATAAACCGTCTTTTTTCGCATCTACTTTGCCTGCTTTTGCTTCCAACCAAGCGGCTAGTTTAGCATCAGCTTGTTCTTGCGTCAAGGCCCCTTTACGAATACCGCCATCTAAGTGGTGTTTCAATAACGCTCCTTTGTAAGAAAGAATCGCTCTTGCGGTATCAGTAGGTTGTGCACCATTGTGCAACCATTGTACAGCGCTATCCAAGTTTAATTCGATAGTGGCTGGATTGGTGTTTGGATTGTACGTACCAATTTTTTCAAGGTATTTACCATCTCTTTTTGAGCGTGCATCTGCCGCTACTACCCAGTAAAAAGGTTTCCCTTTTTTACCATGTCTTTGTAATCTAATTTTTACTGACATAATCGTGTGATTAAATTTTGAGGTACTCGACCTCGGTTAATTAAGGGCGCAAATATACAATTAATATTGAAAAATGCTAATCCCCTGTAGAATAATATTTAAGCGGTTTTATTTCGTTGCAGTTGGTCGATTTTTTTTTAAAATGTATAGCCCATTTGGTATAAAAAGTTATTTTTGTTTTTTTAAAATAATAAAAATGAAAAAAATACTTGCCCTTGCTTTACTCGCTTTTTCCTTGAATTCTTGCGTTGAAGACGTTCAATTTAATGATAAATCCGTGTTTCAATGTGTGAAAGACAACGAAGCTTGGAAAGGCGGAGATGCTGTGGCCACTTTTTATGCAGATGGCAAATTCACAATAGAAGGATTCAAATTAGACGAATCCATGTCGTTAACAGTTCCAAAACCGACTACCTTAATAGACCCAAATTTCCCAAACACCTACGTTCGTCATACTTTTGGGACTACGCTTAATCGTACAGCAACTTATTCTTATCTCACAAACACGGTAGAAACCAATTATACAACTGCGATTGGCGTTGGAAATGGTGAGATCGAAATCACCGAATACGACGGAGAATATGTATCAGGAAACTTTCGTTTTAATGCGGTTAACACGAGCGCTACTTCAGAAGAACCCGAAAACGTGAACGTACAAGGCGGTTATTTTTACAAAGTTAAAATTGTTGACGGCCTGTAAAACAGCCATCACTTGCTATACTCAATCAACCGCTTTTTTTAAGGCGGTTTTTTATTATTGGTAATTTTACTTGATTTATAGTGCTTTAGAATATTATACACCTATATTTGTTCCAATTATTATAAATAAGTACATATGAACATTTTTGTTGGAAGTCTTCCATTCAGTATTGAGGAAGCAGATTTAAGAGAGTCTTTTGAGGCTTACGGTGCAGTTGATTCTGTAAAAATTATTTCGGATAAATTTACCGGAAGAAGCAAAGGATTTGGTTTTGTTGAAATGCCAAACGACGACGAAGCGCAAAAAGCGATCGACGAATTAAATGGAGCTACTGTTCAAGGTCGTGCCATTGTGGTAAACAAATCAGAGCCAAAACCAGAAGGCGAAAGACGTTCTTTTAGCCCCAACAGAGGTGACTCTAGAGGCGGTTACGGAGGAGGAAACAATCGTGGTGGAAGCCGAGGTGGGTATTAATTAGAAGGATAAAATCTAGTCTTAGATTTTCTTTATAATTTTTTAAAATCAACCATTCTTAAAACTGAAAACTCAGTTTTGGGAATGGTTTTTTGTTGATAACTTCCCGCCAAACTCACCGCAAAAAAAATTAAATTTGAAACTCCTATAGAAGAAGCAAACGCTTCATTGGACTTCAAATTCAGCTATGTATTTAATTTTCGACACCGAAACCACCGGCTTACCCAAACGTTGGGATGCCCCCCTGTCTGACACCAACAATTGGCCTCGTTGTGTGCAAATTGCTTGGCAACTACACGACGCTATGGGAGGCATTTTGGAGCACCGTGATTTTTTGGTGCAGCCCGAGGGCTACAATATTCCCTATGAAGCTGAAAATATTCACGGCATCTCGACCGAGTTGGCCCAAGCACAGGGTGTTCCGTTGGCACAAGTGTTGGCCGAATTTCAAGCTGTTTTACAAAAAACACAATTTGTTGTTGGTCAAAATGTAGGTTTTGATTTGAATATCATGGGCTGCGAGTTTTTTCGTCTGCAGATGGAAAATCCCTTGGCCGGCAAGCCTGTTTTAGATACCTGTACTGAAATTACCGCTTCCTTGTTGCAATTGCCCGGTGGTCGTGGCGGAAAATTTAAGTTGCCCACCCTCACCGAACTGCATTCCTTTTTATTTCAAGTGCCTTTTGCTGAAGCGCACAATGCCACCGCTGATGTGGAAGCTACGAGTCGTTGTTTCTTAGAGCTTATTCGTTTAGAAGTTTTTACGCCCGAGGAATTGCGCGTGCCTGGTAGCTATTTCCAAGAATTTCAACACAAAAATCCGCGTCCAATTGCTTTGTTGGGCATACAACATACCAATCTAAAAGAAGCTTCTGCCCGTTTGCGCCAACAGCAAGGTGACGCCCAAGTGCCTTCACTTTCTAAGCAGGAGGTGTCCAACAATATGGAGGTGTTGCAGGCCGCAACCTTTGCGCATTTGCACAACCATACTCAATTTTCAGTTTTGCAATCTACCATCAGTGTGCCGAGTTTGGTGGCTGAGACGGCTGCCCAACGCATGCCTGCCGTAGCCTTGACCGATCATGCCAATTTGATGGGTGCCTTTCATTTTGTGCGCGACATCCTGAACCACAACAAATCGGTGGAGAGCAAAAACGCGGCCGCCCTAGAAAAAGGGGAAGAACCCAATCACGTGCCAATTAAACCCATTGTAGGTTGCGAATTTTTTGTCTGCGAAGATCATTTGGATAAATCCAGAAAAGACAACGGCTACCAAGTTGTTTTTCTAGCCAAGAACAAAAATGGCTACCACAATTTGGCCAAGTTATCCTCTATCGCTTACACAGACGGATTTTACTACGTGCCCCGCATCGACAAAAAATGCATTGCGCAATACAAAGACGATTTGATGGTGCTCTCGGGAAATTTATATGGCGAGGTACCCAATAAATTGTTGAATCTCGGCGAAAACCAAGCCGAAGAAGCCCTTTTGTGGTGGAAACAACAATTTGGGGACGATTTTTATTTGGAGCTCATGCGCCACAACCAAGAAGACGAAAATCGCGTGAATCAAGGATTATTGGCTTTGTCTCAAAAACACGATATTCCGGTTTTGGCCACCAACAATACTTTTTACCTGAATAAAGCAGATGCCAATGCCCACGACATTTTGCTCTGTGTGCGCGACGGCGAAAAGCAAAGCACCCCTGTAGGCCGTGGCCGCGGGTACCGTTTTGGTTTAACCAATCAAGAATATTATTTTAAATCGGCGCAGGAAATGAAACAGTTGTTTCAAGATATTCCGCAGGCGATTACCAACATACAAGCGCTTATTGATAAAGTCGAAATCTATAATTTGGCGCGCGAGGTACTCTTGCCCAAGTTTGAAATTCCAACTGATTTTGTAGTGCCCGAAGATGCTGCCGATGGCGGCAAACGCGGCGAAAACAGCTACTTGAAAGCACTTACTCTCAAAGGGGCCCAACGGCGCTATGTTGAAATCACTTCCGAGATCCAAGAGCGCATTGATTTTGAGTTGCTCACCATTGAGAATTCGGGTTATCCGGGTTACTTTTTGATTGTGCAAGACTTTATTGCGGCAGCTCGTGATATGGGCGTTTCGGTAGGGCCGGGAAGGGGATCAGCGGCCGGATCGGTGGTGGCCTATTGTTTGGGCATTACCAACATTGATCCACTCAAATATAATTTGCTTTTTGAGCGTTTCTTGAACCCCGATCGTGTGTCCCTGCCCGATATTGATATTGACTTTGATGACGAAGGCCGCAGCAGTGTCATGGATTACGTGATCAATAAATACGGATCCAAGCAGGTGGCACAAATCATTACCTACGGAACCATGGCGGCCAAATCGGCGATACGCGATACCGCGCGAGTATTGGACTTACCATTATTTGAGGCCGATAAAATTGCCAAGCTGATTCCCAACAACATCAATTTGGCCAAGATATTCTCTCTCGACGATGCCAAACTCAAAGCGGCATTGCGTCCAGAAGATTTTGAAAAAGTAAAAGAATTAAAAGCTTTGGCTGCGGCCCAAGATTTAGGATCTGAAACACTACAACAAGCCCAATTGCTCGAGGGTAATTTGCGCAATACGGGTATTCACGCCTGTGGAGTGATCATTACCCCCGACGACATCACCAAGTTTGTCCCGGTGGCTACCGCCAAAGATTCAGATTTATATGTGACTCAATATGACAACTCGGTGGTAGAAAGTGCCGGCTTGCTCAAAATGGACTTCTTGGGTCTGAAGACCCTGACCTTAATCAAAGACACGGTAAAATTGGTGAAGTACCGTTCGGACATCGATTTGGATCCCGATGCATTTCCGATTGACGATTTGAAAACGTATGAATTGTTTCAGCGCGGAGAAACGGTGGGGATTTTTCAGTACGAGAGTCCGGGCATGCAAAAATACATGAAGGAACTCAAGCCTACGGTTTTTGACGATTTGATTGCCATGAACGCCTTGTACCGCCCGGGACCGATTGCCTATATTCCGAGTTTCATTAAACGAAAAAATGGCGAAGAACCCATCGAATACGATTTGGATGCCTGCGAAGAATTACTCAAAGACACCTATGGCATTACGGTATACCAAGAACAGGTGATGTTGCTTTCCCAAAAACTAGCCGATTTCTCCAAAGGTGACGCCGACGTGTTGCGTAAGGCCATGGGGAAAAAACAACGCGATGTGCTCGACAAAATGAAACCCAAGTTCATCAGTCAAGCGGCGGCCAAAGGACATCCCGAAGACAAATTGGAGAAAATTTGGAAAGACTGGGAAGCTTTTGCCGAGTATGCCTTTAATAAATCGCACTCCACTTGTTATGCTTGGATTGCTTATCAAACGGCCTATTTAAAAGCCAATTATCCGGCCGAATACATGGCGGCGGTGCTGTCCAACAACATGAACGACATCAAGCAAGTTTCCTTTTTTATGGAAGAGTGCAAACGCATGGGCTTGGCCGTATTGGGCCCCGATGTGAACGAATCGTTTTATAAGTTTACGGTAAATCAAAATTATGCCGTTCGATTTGGGATGGGCGCGATAAAAGGCGTGGGATCGGGTGCAGTTCAAACCATCGTCGAGCACCGAAAAGACGGAAAATACCGTTCTATTTTTGACTTGGCCAAACGCATAGATTTGCGGGCTGCTAACAAAAAAGCCTTCGAAAACTTGGCCTTGGCTGGTGGTTTTGATTCCTTTCTGGGAACCACACGAGCACAGTATTTTCACGACGAAGGCGACGGAATTTCCTTTTTAGAGAAGGCCATTCGCTACGGCAATAAGTTTCAGGAAAACGAAAATTCGTCGCAGGTGAGTTTGTTTGGCGAGGCCAGCGATGTGCAAATTCCCGAGCCGGTTGTACCGCCTTGCGAAGATTGGAACACCATGGAAAAACTGGCCAAAGAAAAAGAAGTGGTGGGCATTTACATCTCCGGGCATCCGCTCGACGATTACAAATATGAACTGCGGTATTTTTGCAATGCCAAGCTCGAAGCGCTCAAAAATTTGGAGGCGAATGTCAACAAAAACCTTTCGTTTGGGGGCATCATTACCCAGGTGCAACACCGGGTAACCAAAAACGGAAAAGGATGGGCGACCTTTGTGTTGGAAGGCTATGACGAGAGTTTTGAGTTCCGCATTTTTAATGAAGAATACCTGAAATTCAAGCATTTTTTAATTCAAAATAATTTCACCTACCTCAAATTATTGGTCAAAGAAGGTTGGCCCGATAAAGAAACAGGTAAAAAAACGGATCCAAGAATTCAGTTTACTTCCCTGCAATATTTGCAAGATGTGTTGCCGAGTTTTGCCAAAAAATTGGTGTTGCATCTCAACATTGCCGACCTATCCACCCAATTGGTAACCGATTTATCCCACTTGTTTCAAACGCACAAGGGCGAGCAAACGGTAAGTTTTGAAGTCATGGAGCTCGAACACTTGAAACGCATCATAGCACCCGAAGTAGTGGCTGTTGCTTTGCCCGAAGAACCCGCCGAGGAATTGGTAGATGCCGAACTCGCTGCCGAGGACGAGGAAGACGTGTTGTTGCCCACCGAGGTAGAAGAAACCAAAATCATCACGCGCTTATCCATGCCGAGCCGCAAACTCAAAGTGGCCATTAACGCCGATTTGCTCAACGAATTGGAACGCTTGCAGCTCAATTTTAAGTTGAATTAAACGGCAATTTTTCAAAACATCACCCCTGCCAATACCCGCATAGTGAAAACTAATTTGGATGTACCGATGGTTGAAAATTTTTCGGTAGCTTTGCTCGGTAATAATTAAAAAAATACAACATGGCATTAGCAATAACCGATGCTACTTTTGACGAAGTGGTATTGAAATCAGAGCAACCGGTATTGGTTGATTTTTGGGCAGCTTGGTGCGGTCCGTGCAGAATGGTGGGTCCCATCATCGATGAAATTAGTGAAGAATATGCGGGGAAAGCCGTAATTGGAAAAGTAGACGTAGATGCCAACCAGGAGTTTGCAGCCAAATATGGTGTGCGCAACATTCCAACGGTTTTGGTGTTTCACAAAGGAGAAGTAGTAGGCCGTCAGGTGGGTGTAGCGCCCAAACAAACCTATGCCGACAGTTTGGATGCGTTATTGTAAGCCCAAAAGCTTCTTAAATAAACAAAAGGTTTAACGCAAGTTGGGCCTTTTTTTTGTGGGAGTTCTTCCTATATTTACGCCCATGAATCTCTCGCAACAGCAGTCGAAAATTGCCCGTTTTGATCACTTGGAATTGCTTGCCAATCAGGTGGTGGAAGGCTTTATTTCGGGCATGCACAAAAGTCCGTTTCACGGGTTTTCGGCCGAGTTTGCCGAGCACAAAGTGTATAATCCTGGCGAGAGCACCAAGCATTTGGATTGGAAATTGTTTGCCAAAACCGATCGTTTGTACACCAAGCGCTTTGACGAAGAGACCAACATGCGCTGCCATTTGATCATTGACAATTCTTCGTCAATGCATTACCCCAGATTGAAAGCCAACGAACCGTTTTACAGCAGTAAAATTGGATTTGCGGTCTTGGCTTCGGCGGTGCTCATGAATTTACTCAAAAAACAGCGCGATGCTGTGGGTTTGAGTTTGTTTTCGGACCGCTACGAATATTACGCCCCCGAAAAAGGCAGTGACCGACACCACCGCATGATTTTGCAACAATTGGAAAACCTATTGGTGGAGCCCAAAGCAGCCAAGAGCACCAACACCATTGCCTATTTGCATCAAATTGCCGAGAAAATTCACCGCCGTTCGATGATAGTGTTGTTTACCGACATGTTTCAATTGGAAGACGAAAAGGCTTTGTTTTCGGCCTTGCAGCACCTTAAACACCAAAAACATAAAGTCGTTTTATTTCATGTCATTGATGAAAAAACGGAATTGCATTTTGATTTTGATAACGCGCCGCGCAAATTTATCGACGTGGAAACCGGTGAGTTTGTGAATATCTATGCCGATAATGTCAAGGAAATGTATGCGCAAAAGCTGCAAGACTACTTCAAACGGCTGTCCGAAACCTGTATGCAAAACAAAATCAAGTACGTTCCGGTGAATGTAGGTGCCGATTTCGAAAAAATTCTCACGACTTACTTGGTTGAAAAACAAAGTTTTGGTTGATATTTTGATACAGCTTATAATAAAATAAAAATAAATACTTGCAGAAGTAAAATTCTATCCTATATTTGCAACCGCTAATAAAGTTTTCAGTAAACGATAGCAGCAAGGTTTGGTAGTTCAGTTGGTTAGAATACATGCCTGTCACGCATGGGGTCGCGGGTTCGAGTCCCGTCCAGACCGCAACTTTAGGGAAAGCACTTCAGAAATGAAGTGCTTTTTTGCCCAAAGTAAGAAATTTACAAGACGATGTTTTTTGAAACATCTGAAACGAAAGTTGTGTTGTTTTCGTCTCGTTTTTTAAAATGAGACACGGTTTAGTAGTTAGACCAATGAAAAGCTTTTCGCTCCGGCGATTAGCTTTTTTGCATTTATAGCCACTTTGATTTTCCTTATCTAGCAAGTAAGCTCTAATTTTCTCCAAAAAAGAATTAGTTTAAAAAATGATTATATCTTTAAGGCCTATTCCTTGCAATCAAAAAAACTAAATACTCCTGTCATTTTTGGTAGAATAACAGCTTAATTAAATTCGTGATGAAAAAAATACTACTTATTTTATTGCTCATAACCTTTCACAATACCCAAGGTCAATTGATTGTTGATAACACCACGCAAACGCCTGCACAAATTGTTCAAAATTTATTGTTAGGAAATGACATAACGGCCTCCAACATAAAATTTAATGGATCAACTGTATTAGCCAATACAATTATGGACCAGGTTGCTGCATTTTCAAATGGTGAAAACACCAATATTGGTCTTAACAGTGGAATATTATTAACTACTGGAAATGCATCAATTGCTGTAGGTCCCAATAATCAAGCAGGAGCAAGCTTATTGCCAGCATCCCAGTCCATGGGCGATCCCGATTTGGCCATGCTTACAACGGGAGTAGTTAAAAACACCTCGATTATAGAATTTGATTTTGTACCCATTGGTCAAAATCTTCGCCTGAATTTTGTTTTTGCCTCAGAAGAGTATTTGGAATTTGTCAATACCAATCACAGTGATGTTTTCGGCTTTTTTATAAGTGGCCCAGGCATATCAGGTCCTTTTAGTGGTAATGCACAAAATATTGCAGTATTGCCTAATTCAACTGTTCCCATTACCATTGATACGGTGAATCATCTTGTGAATTCAGGGTTTTACAATAATAACGGAACAGGCGCTACTCCATTAGTAAATACTTCAATTGAATACGATGGATTTCTAAAAGTTATCGCGGCCATAGCCAATGTACAATGCGGCCAGACCTATCATATAAAATTAGCGATAGCCAACATGGGAGACAATCTTTTTGACTCTGCCGTATTTATAGAGGCCAATAGCTTCAATGCCTATCCTACTATCAATTTGCCAACCGATTTATTGGTTTCTAATGGATTGGCACTTTGTACGGGAACTGATGAGCAAATATGTACAGGGCTTTCAAATTCTACTTTACACGAATGGACATTAAACGGAACTGTAATTTCAGGTACAACAGGATCGTGTGTCAACATTAGTTCTCCTGGTGAATTATGTGTAACGGTTTATCCTATGGGAAGTGGATGTCCTTCTTCAAAATGTATAAATGTTGAGTTTGCACCACCTATTTCTCCAACATTTAATCCAATTGGCCCGTATGTGCAAAACGAGATGCCGCTTGATTTACCTGCAAGTTCTTTGAATGAAATTTCAGGAACCTGGTCTCCAGCTGTCATATCTACGGCAATTGTGGGAACACAAACCTATACGTTTACCCCTGATCCAGATCAATGTGCCAATGTCATGAGCTATGATGTAACAGTTAATCCGCTATTGGATGCTGCACAGTTTTCAAAAAATACGGTAGTTATTTTCCCAAATCCTGCCCACGAACAACTTACTATTCAACTGTTAACGCCTACAATTGTTAAAAAAGTTAAGTTGACGGACATGCTTGGCAGAGTAATTAAAACAGAAAATTTCACGACTTTTACAAATGAAGCAGTGCTAAATCTAAAAGGAATCGAAACTGGAAATTACGTTATCGAAGTGGTCTCGGAAACGAATCAGAGAGTAATAAAGAAAATTATTGTCAAGTAAATCAAACTCCTAGTCACATTAATTGCGTTTGATTGTATATGTACCCTTAAAAAGCTTTTCGCTTCGGCGATTAGCTAAGGCCATTTCTCTTTCAATCTTCACTTTGTTTTTTTGTATCTTTCGCAACGTTTAACGGATTTATAAGTGATTACATGAAAAAAACAGTCTTGTTTTTAATTTTTCCCATCTTAACTTTATCATGCTCTAATAGTGGCTCAGGAAGTAATTCTTGTAACGACATTGTTTGTGGGGGATCAGCGGGATACAATGGACCAGGCACCTACATGATCTACCGAGGCACCTTAAATCCTGACACCTGTGGACTCACAGAATTAGATGTAAATCAAACAACTTTTCAATATTATCAAAGCCGTTGGCAGCAAAATCCTGAAGGCTATTGTTGTTGGGATGGATTAAAATAAAATTATATGAAAAAAACATCAATTTATTTATTCTTAGCTTTTGTCTTACTATTGGCTGCTTGTGATAAAGATAGTTCAAATTCAGGCTGTCTATGTGTTGTGACGCTTAATGGACAAATGTGGTCGCAACAAAATGTTGCCGATTGCTCAACTTGTTTCGCGCCACAAGGGTATTCCGCAAATTGCAATTGTGACTAAAAACAATTGAATGAAATGAAAAAATATATTTTGTTTGTGATTGTTCTTGTATCATGTGCTACAACGAAGCAATTTCAAAAATTCACACATAATACAACCTTAGAAGCATCAAAAGCAAGAATATATGTGATTAGGCCTGGTTTTGCAGGAGGGGCAGTACAAACCTCAATTTTTTGCAATGATGTATTAATGGGCAAAACAGGAGGCAATGGTTATTTGTGCTGGGATGTATTAGAAGGAAAATATACAATTGGTAATACCCAATTGATTCATGCAGGAATTACTTTGGGTACCGCAAATAATGAGGATTTATTTATAATTAATGCCAAAGCGGGTAAGACATATTACATAAAACAATACCCAAGATTCGGCGGTTTTTCTTTTGATTTTTTAGACAATACTGGTGGGGAAGAATTTTTAAATGGAAAAAGTAAGCCCAAAATTAATTATGCAGAATAAGTTAAAAATATTAAAACAATAGAACATGAAAAAAACAATCCTTTTTATTGCGTTATTATTTGTTACAATGGCTGGTTATGCCCAATTCAATCAACCCAGTGTAAACAACAGCGCCTGCGATGCCAACGGAGATGGCTACGAATCGTTCAATATGCTCAATATTTCTTCCGAAATATTAAATTTTGTTGATCCATCCCTGTATGTGGTTACGCACTATACCAATCAGCAAGACGCTTCAAATGGGACCAACCCAATTATGCAAACGGAGTATACCAATGTGGTTACTTCACTTCAGCTTGTTTTTGCTCGCATAGTAAATAGTCAGACCAACCAGGTACAAATTATGCCCTATTATTTGCGTACCAATCCCACGCCTCAGTTTATTGAATACTCAGTGACTGTTTGCGATAATGACATGGATAACGATGGTTTGGCCGTTTCTGAACCCTTGAGTTCCTATGATGTTGTATTTGTTGGAAACAACGCCAATTATATTACTTCTTATCACGCTACCCAACTCGAAGCCGAAACCAACCACAATGCGTTGGATGCGTTTAGCCCTCACGCGAATCAAGCACCTTGGGGTGAACTTATTTACGTGCGCGTAACCAATGTAACCTCGGGTTGCGTAACCATATCCACTTTAAATTTAATGGTGGTTTATTGTGGGACTAATTTTTGTGAAGCCCCTTTTGCACTTTATGCATCAACCGGTCAAACCTATGCAACTATTGGCTGGTCATTCATTCAACAACCAAGTCAAGTACAAGTTTATGTGGTGCCTACTGGAGCTCCAGCACCCACCGACTCGACCATGCCCACTCTTGTGATGTTGCCCACCGAAACGATCATAACTGTAGACGGATTATCTTGTAATACCTCTTACGATTTCTATTTGAGAAACGTGTGTCCGTCTGGATTAACTAGCGGTTGGTCATATTTGCAGGCCACCACGGCAGCTTGTAACAGTGATTATGCTAATCCAGTCGATTTGTTTGCCTGTGGTACTGGAACGAATAGTTGTTTTAACTTAACCGAAAACACGTCTGTCATTTTAGGCAATTTGAATCCGGTTGGGTATGAGGTTACCTATTATTCCAATTATACTGACGCGGCAGCTGGATCAAACGTATTGCTCAACGCTACACAATTTTGTGTGACTAACTCGTTTACCATATTTGTACGCATCGTGAATTTGGCCACAAACGCTATGGAGATCAAATCATTTGGACTTTATTTAGTAGATGCGCCACCGGCTCAAGATCAGGTGCTTACCATTTGTTATAATGGACCAAATAGCGCAGGTTGTTGGGATCTAACTCAAGTGGCTTCTAACCTCAACCAAGATCCACAAAACGTAACCTATTTTACTTCGCAAAACCAGGCATACGCCAATACGAATCCTATTACAAACCCTACGTGTTTTGCAAGCATTGCTGGAATTCCTGATCAGCCCACCTTGTATTATCGGGTGTATTATCCGTTTTCGGGCTGTGTGTCTATTGGATCAATCGAACTGCTTTCCGTGAATTGTGTTCAAGCCGGACAACCCATCAGTTTTGCACAATGTGTGGATGCAAATGGCACAGCTTGTTTTATGCTTACCGATAACAATCAGCCTATAATGGGAACCTTAAATCCAGCGGATTATACCATTACCTATCACGATTCACCCAACACTGCCGAAGCCAATGTTAGTCCTCTTTCCTCTCCCTATTGTGTGGGCGAGGGGAACCATGCCATTTATGCGCGCTTAGACAACAACAACGATGCCGGATACATGACCTTGGTGTTTTTCTTGAATGTAAATTCATACAACTACAATCCTACACCATTGAACGAAATGAGTCAATGCGACGACAACCTCGACGGCACCATCAGTTTTAACTTAACGAATGCACAGGCTCAACTTAATACGGCATCACCATTAGGGTATTTTGCCAGTGAAGCTGCAGCACAGTCTAATACAAATCCAATCGCTACGCCTGCTTCTTATTTGGTTCCAGTTCAGGCCAATCCCCTTACCATTTATGTGAGAGAATTTATTCCAAATGCTTGTGACAGCATCTTCAGTTTTCAGTTGCGTACCTTTTCGAATTGCAATTTGGCTTCCAACTGCATCATGGCCAATTCGCTATGTAATGCCTTGGGAATCCCATTTTCGAACAGCGTAAATACGCAAATAACTGAGCCCGGAGCTAGCTATGGTTGTTTGGGTTCGCATCCAAATCCTACTTGGTTTTACTTGCCAGTAAGCAATCCAGGTCCCATCAATTTAATGGTACAACAAAATTCGTCTATTGCATTCAATGCGAACGCCTTTGATGTGGATTACATTGTATATGGTCCTTATACCAGTCCAACGGCGCCGTGTTACAATCAACTTACGCCT
>JAGNTC010000106.1 GCA_017987725.1 Flavobacterium sp. | reverse complement strand
TCGTATTGTTTTCATGTAATTAATTGAGTTAATTTGTACCCGTCTCAAAAGTACTAAACTTTGATTGAGCACAAGACTTAAAATGCCTGTATATGGATGTAGAACGTTATTTATTGCCTTGTTTAAACAAAAATGTATTCGGCATTGATTGTTTAGGTTGTGGATTACAACGTTCTTTTATTCAACTGATTGAAGGTAATTTTACTTCTTCATTTATTCAATTTCCAGCGCTGTACACCACCCTGCTTTTTTTATTAGCTGTCGGACTCCATTTTGTGGATCAATCCAGAAATTACAGCAAACTGCTAATCGGAACAGCCCTTGCCAATGCCCTTATGATGGTATGCGCCTATTTATTCAAAATGTCCATTTTATTTTAACTCATATGAAAACACAAAAATTACCCAACGCCAACACCATTTTAATTTTAAGTATCCTATCTGTAATTACCTGCTGTTTGTATGGAATAGTGGGAATTGTATTAGCGATAGTTACCTTACAAAAAGCAAAAAAAGAAGAACAACTTTATTGGGAATCTCCGGAACAATACCAGAGTTTAGGGACAATCCAAGCTGCCCGCGTGATTGCCGTGATTGGAATTACCCTGAGCACCATTTATCTGATTTTCACGCTCTACATTTGGATTGTCGTGGGCGAAGAAGGCATGGCTGCCTTTCAGCAAAACCTCATCGAAAAAGCGCGCTACCAAGAAGAAATGAACCAATAAAAAAGGGAGCCAATGGGCTCCCTTTCTTTTATTTAGCTTCAAATTGTTGCAGTGTATTACAAATGATCTCGACACAATCGAGTAATTGCGTTTCGGTCATCACCAAAGGCGGGGCAAATCGAATGATGTTGCCGTGTGTAGGCTTAGCCAATAAGCCATTGGCTGCCAAGGCCACACAAATGTTCCAAGCCGTATCGCTTTCATCGGTGTCGTTTATCACAATGGCATTCAACAAACCTTTGCCGCGCACCAAACTCACAATCGAACTGCCTTGAATGTATTGGTTTAATTTCTCGCGAAATAGCTTCCCTAATTTTCGGGCATTTTGAGCCAATTGTTCGTCTTTTACCACGTCAAGAGCGGCTACTGCTACTGCGGCGGCTACTGGATTTCCGCCAAAAGTAGATCCGTGTTGTCCGGGATGAATAACCCCCATAACCGTATCATCCGCCAACACAGCCGAAACGGGATAAGCTCCTCCAGATAATGCTTTACCCAAGATCAACACATCAGGTCTGGCATAGGTGGATTGGCGTTCGCAGGCATGTTCACAAGTACAATTTCCGCAGACAGCCAACAAAGAGCCTGTGCGGGCAATTCCCGTTTGAATTTCATCAGCAATAAACAAGACGTTGTATTTGGCACAAAGTGCTTTTACACGCATCATATAGTCATCTGCTGGCGTATACACCCCTGCTTCTCCTTGAATGGGTTCGACTAAAAATCCAGCCACATTGGGATTGTTTTGCAATACTTTTTCTAAAGCATCAACGTCATCGTAAGGAATAGAAATAAATCCTTCGGTATAGGGACCAAAATTGGTTCGGGCATTGGCATCATTCGAAAACGAGATGATGGTGGTCGTGCGCCCGTGAAAATTGCCATCACACACCACAATTTGCGCTTGTTGTTCGGCAATTCCTTTTACTTCATAAGCCCACTTACGGCATATTTTTAAAGCAGTTTCTACGGCCTCAGCGCCTGTATTCATTGGCAACACCTTGTCGAATCCAAAATAGGAAGTAAGAAATTTTTCGTAAGGCCCCAATTGATCATTGTAAAAAGCACGAGAAGTGAGCGTCAGGGTTTGTGCCTGATTCACCATCGCTTGAATGATTTTGGGATGGCAATGGCCTTGATTTACCGCCGAATAAGCCGATAAAAAGTCATAGTATTGCTTGCCTTCGACGTCCCAAACGTATACGCCTTCTCCACGTTGCAAGACAACGGGCAAAGGATGGTAATTGTGGGCGCCATACTGATTTTCTAATTCGATAAAATGTGCGGGGGATTTGGCTGAATGAGTGGCCATGAAAAATGCGGTTTAATTTGGAAATTTAGTATTCCTACTTGTGGAGAGAAATCATCCATTTATGTCACAAAACTACATATTTAATTGCGGAAATAACAAAATTTAGAATCCCTTTTGTGCGTTTACAAATTAATTCACAAAATTTTTATTTTTTCAAAACAACTAGTTAGGCATTCGCTTATTTTTGCGCCATGGCAAAGAAAAAAACCGACCGAATTGTATTTGAGCACATTGAAATCCTAGACGCAGGCGCCAAAGGAGTTTGTGTAGCAAAAGCCCCAGACGGCAAAGTAATATTTCTCCCCAATGTAGTGCCCGGCGACGTCGTTGATGTGCAAACCTTCAAGAAAAGAAAGGCCTATTACGAAGGCAAAGCGATCCGTTTTCATGCCTATTCCCCACAACGCGTGGAACCCGTTTGTGTTCATTTTGGGGTGTGTGGCGGCTGCAAATGGCAAAACATGCATTACGCGCAGCAACTTACCTACAAACAAAACGAGGTAAAAAATCACCTGCAACGCATTGGCAAAATTGACCTTCCCGAAATGGATCCCATTTTAGGTTCTGAAAAACAATTCTTTTACCGCAATAAAATGGAGTTCGGATTTTCGAATTCCCGATGGCTTACTGAAAATGAAATCGATCAACAAGACACGATTGAAAACAAAAATGCACTTGGTTTTCACATTCCCAAAATGTGGGATAAAATACTTGATATAACCCATTGCCACTTGCAAGCTGATCCATCCAATGCCATTCGCAACAGCATTCGTGAATTTGCCAACGCCAACGACCTCACTTTTTTTAACCCAAGAAATCACGAAGGATTGTTGCGTACACTCATGATCCGAACAGCATCGACTGGTGAAATCATGGTGTTGATTCAGTTTTTTGAAGACGACAAAGCGTCAAGAGAGTTATTGCTTGATTACTTGGCCGAGAGGTTTCCCACCATTACTTCCTTGCAATACGTGATCAACAGCAAACCCAACGATACCATTTACGACCAAGACATTATCTGTTACAAAGGCCGCGAATACATTTTAGAAGAAATGGAGGGCTTGCAATTTAGCATCAACGCCAAATCGTTTTACCAAACCAATTCAGATCAGGCTTACGAATTGTACAAGCTCACCCGCGAATTTGCCGGACTTACCGGACAAGAAATTGTGTATGATTTATACACCGGAACGGGAACCATAGCGCAATTTGTATCCAAACAAGCGTTGAAAGTCATTGGTGTTGAAAGCGTCCCCGAAGCCATTTTGGACGCCAAAGCCAACGCCAAACGCAACAATATCGAGAACTGCCACTTTTTTGTGGGCGACATGAAAATGGTGTTTAACGACGCCTTCATTGCCCAACACGGGCAGCCCGATGTGGTTATAACCGATCCGCCGCGCGACGGCATGCACAAAGATGTGGTAGCACAATTGCTCAAAATTGCGCCCCAACGCATTGTTTATGTGAGTTGTAACTCGGCGACACAAGCGCGTGATTTGGCTTTGTTAGACGAAGCCTATGCAGTGACACGCGTTCGACCGGTGGATATGTTTCCGCAAACGCATCACGTAGAAAATATTGTACTTTTGGAAAAACGTTAAGCGGTGCAAATGAATTCACTCCAAAAAATATCCATTTTACTAATCCTTGCTTTGGTTTGGATTTCATCCGGCTGCGAAAAAGACGACATCTGCGATCCGGCAACGGCTACCACGCCTCAAGTGGTTATTGATTTTTATGACATCACCAATCCTACAATCCAAAAAAACGTGACCAATTTATTGGTTGTGGGCGAAGGCATGACTACTGGACTTGGTTTTAACGGCGTAAATTCTATCAAAATTCCTTTAAAAATCACAGCGGATGTAACCCAATTTCAGTTCATCTTAAACTTTGGAAACACCGTAACTCCGGCTTTGGTGAATTCGGATGTGGTGCAATTTAATTACACCCGCAACAACCAATTTGTTTCAAGAGCCTGCGGGTACAAAACCTTGTTCACCTTAGACGAAACCAATCCGTATGCCTTGAGCGAACTAGATCCTGCGGACACTTCGTGGATTAAAAATATCATTGTAAACCAGTACCAAATCAGCAACGAAAATGAGACGCACTTTAAAGTATTTTTTTAGTCTTGGATTGATTGTATTTGTCTTGGTTACTGCTGCTGCACAAGAAACCAACAAAGACAGCGTTGCCCCAAAAACCTACCGCTACGGATTGCGATTGGGAGTCGATTTGTATAAATTGGGTCAATCGTTACGCAACAACAACTACAAAGGAATTGAGTTTACCGGCGACTACCGACTGACTAAAAATTATTACCTCGCCGGAGAAATTGGCAACGAAAACACCACCGAAAACGACTATTTAATCAACTATACCGCCAAAGGAACCTACCTTAAGGCCGGTTTTGATTACAATTTTTACGAGAACTGGTTGGATATGGAAAATGTAATTACGTTTGGTATGCGTTATGCCGCAAGTTCGTTTAGTCAAACGTTGAACGCCTACCGCGTCTACACCACTAATCCCTACTTTAATGAAAACCCTTTGTACACACCAGGAACAACTACCAACGGATTATCCGCCCAATGGATAGAAGTAGTGGTGGGTGTAAAAGCCAAAGTAGTTCAAAATTTTTACCTGGGTTTTAGCTTGCGAATGAACAAATTGTTTAGCAACAAGTATCCTGCAAATTTTGACAACCTCTATATTCCTGGATTCAATCGTACCTACGGCAGCAGTTTTGGCGCTGGATTTAATTACACCTTGTCCTATATGGTTCCGATCTACAAAAAGAAAGAACTGATTCCCTTAAAAAAACCATAACAGTTCAAAATGTTCTAATTTAATGTTTACGGTCAACAGTTTATATATCTGCTTCGCTATAGCACTATTTTTATAGCTGGTGTTTGAATAAATCAATTTAAACGTAAAAACAGATTACCAACAACCGAGAACTGACAACAGACAACTACATCTCCTTCACCCCTTTTACAAAAATCCAACTCATGAACAAGCGTTCGCCGTTTTTGGTTTTAACGGCTTGAAATTTGGGACTCAACAAGGTACCGATGACAAAGGCAGTAAAAGGAGACCAAAATCCGGATAAAGACGAGTATTCATCCAACAGATAGCGAAATAAAATAAACAAGACAGCAAAACTGCCCAATTGGTATAAAAATGCGCGAACTTGTAGTTTAGTCATGGTTTAATCTTGTTCGGGTTGTTGAAACTTGGTGCGTTTGCTGCCTTCGTACATTTCGTATTTCACCAAACGGGCTTCCAAACTTCCGTTAAATAATTTAATTTTTCGAGAGGGTTTTAATCCTACAAATTTCAAGGCTTCTAAATTGGCGGTAATAAACCAAGCATTAGTTCCTGGGTAACTTTTCTTGAGGGTATCCCCGATTTCGGCATAAAAACGTTCCATTTGAATGTCCAATCGTTCGCCATAGGGCGGATTAAAGAGCATGTGCAACGGGCCTTTGGTGGTTTTCTCGGTATCAAAAAAGTTGCGTTCTTGAATAGTGATGTAATCCTGCAAATTGGCGTTTTTGATGTTGTCCTTGGCTTTCAATACGGCACTAGGCGCCTTGTCGTAGCCGGTGATGGTGTAGTGAAACTCGCGCACTTTATTGAGTAAGGCGGTTTCTATCGTGGCAAACAAATCGGGATCCCAATCGGACCATTTTTCGAAGGCAAACTCTTTGCGGTTGATGTTGGCCGGAATATGACAGGCAATCATAGCTGCTTCGGCAAGAATGGTTCCGCTGCCACACATGGGGTCAATAAAATCGCCTTGGCCATCCCAACCCGAAAGCAACAACATTCCCGCGGCCAAGACTTCGTTAATCGGGGCAATATTGGTTGCCATGCGGTAGCCACGGTGATGTAAAGAAGCACCCGAAGTATCTAAGGCTACCGATACTTGATCTTTGGCAATATGAATGTTGATGCGTACATCGGGAAAATCTTTGTCTATGCTGGGGCGTTGACCGGTTTCGTTTCGGAATTGATCCACAATGGCATCCTTGCATTTTTGAGACACAAACTGCGAATGCTTGAAGTGATCCGAATGCACCGTGGTGTCAATCACAAAAGTTTGGTGCGGTTGGAGGTAATTGTTCCACTTGATTTTACCAATGCCTGTGTACAAGCCTGTTTCGTTGGTGGCTTTAAAATAATAGATCGGTTTTAAAATTTTTAGTGCAGTACGCAGAGCCAAATTGGCTTTGTACATAAACCCTTGATCGCCTTTAAACGAAACCATTCGAATGCCAGGCTCCACCTCTTGGGCGCCCAATTGTTGCAATTCTTTTGCCAATATTTCTTCGAAGCCAAAAAAAGTTTTGGCGACCATTTTAAAATTTTCCATCTGCAGGTATAATTGCCAAGTTATAAAATGCATTTTCAGTCGGCAACAATTTGGTTTTATTGAAAATGCTTGGCAAAAATACACTAATTTTGGGGTTCAAAATACCGGAGTCGCACAAATGTCAGCATCGCAACAACAGCAATCAAAATCAACTCGTACGCCAGCCTCTACTTGGTATGCTTCTTGGTTTGACACCCCTTACTACCCCATTTTATACAAAGAGCGCAACTACCGTGAGGCACAATTGTTTATGGATACGCTCACGCATTACCTCAACTTACCAGAAAAAGCCTCGGTACTCGATTTGGCGTGTGGAGCGGGACGTCATGCGATTTATTTGAATCAATTGGGATTTAAGGTTACTGGGATTGATTTGTCGGCCAACAGTATTGCTACGGCTCAACGCAATGCCAATGCTAATTTGGATTTTCGGGTGCACGACATGCGCCAAGATTTTGGCCAAGCTTACGATGCGATCTTCAACTTGTTTACCAGTTTTGGGTATTTTGACAATGACGAAGACCATTTGCAAACGCTTATCAACATCAAAAATAATTTAACCGAATACGGATTTGGCGTAATTGATTTTATGAATGTGAATTATGTGCTTAATCAGTTGGTGCCTGAAGAAGAAAAAACCATCGACGGCATTTGCTTTAAACTCAAGCGTTACCTCAAAGACGGATTTATTTGCAAAGAGATTAATTTTGAAGACCAAGGAAATGCGTATCATTTTACCGAAAAAGTACGGGCCTTTACCCTAACCGATTTTCAAGACATGATGGACAAAGCCGGCATTTACTTGCTGGATATTTTTGGCGATTACAAACTAAAAAAATTCCATAAAACCGAGAGCGAACGCCTCATTATGATTTTTAAATAATGAATTATTTATTGCCTTTCATGTCGGTGCTTTTGGGTTATGGCATTTCGCTTTTT
>JAGNTC010000105.1 GCA_017987725.1 Flavobacterium sp. | reverse complement strand
AGGTTTCGCCATCGGCTTCTACGCCGTGCTCGTGCCAAGTGGAGTTGGGGGTAATCACAAAATCATTGACCTCGAGCATAATTTTATGGCCATCCACCACGGTATAGCCTTTGCTGCCTTCCATGATGAATCGTAGAGCTGAAGCTTTATGCCGATGTGCCGAGGTACTCTCGCCCGGACGAGTCACTTGAATTCCGGTATACAACCAGCCCACGGCGGCCGAAACGTCTTTTCGTTTGTCATTCACCAAATAAACCACACGTCTTCCGGCTTGTTCGGGCGTAACCAATTCGGATGATTTTAATACTAAATCTCGTAAATCTTTATATTTCCATAGCATGGGAACGGAAGATGAACGCGGCTCCCAGGGTTCGATATCGTTGGCAACGGTCCATAAGGCTCCAGCGCCAAGTGTTTCTAATTCTTTGTAATACGCCATTAATTCGGGCGAATCTTGTACTCGCGCTCTGCCTAACTGATCGTCTGAATGATTTTTTGTTTCCATTGTAGCTGTCTTAATACTTAATACTCTTGTCTTACTACTATTTCTTGTTAAACTCCTCGTGATTATCCACAAACGTAATCTTGCGCGTTGGCGCAGTATTCACGCGCAAATCGAAAATATCAAAGCGGTTGTAATGTCCTAAAATGTCATGCATTTGTTTGGGCTGAATGCATTTAGCCAAATCAATTTCGGCATAAATGATGCCTTCTTCGTCAATAAGTGGCTCACCAATAACGGCTCCATTTGGACCTATAAATCCAGAGAACGCCGAGTTTTTTCGTGTGAGCAATTCGTCTACATTGGGTACATCGGCACGCAGGGCGTCTTTGATTTCTGGTGAAATGGTCGAGCAGGAGACAATGGTAAACAATTTGCCTTCAAACGAATGGGCTGCGGCTCGAATTTTAATCGCTTCAGCCATGTCGTAATCGGGTGGAGCAACGGGCAAGGAAATGTAATTGGCTATATGAATCAACTCGCCTTGAGAAAGCAAGGTAAAACGGGCCAAGGTATTGGTATTTTCGCCACAGGCCAATGTACCAATGGGTCCAACCGCAGTGTCATATACTTTTAAGGAGGAGCCGTCACCCGAAGTCCAAGTGAGTTTTTCGGCCCAGGTGGGTACCAATTTTCGGTGTTTGCCCACCAGCACTCCGTTGGCGTCGATAATTAAATTGGTGTTGTAAATTTCGCCATAGGAGTCGCCGCGTTCATTGATACCTATTACTACATGCATTTTGTACTCTTTGGCTGCTTGAAATAAGGGAGCCAAGCTTGCATCGGTTATGGCTACTGAATTTCGGTATAATTCTTCGTACCATTTACTGCCTTGTACCGGCGTCATGATCCAATTCCAATAGGGGTATCCGGCCACAAACACTTCGGGGAAAGCAATGAGTTGCGCCCCATTTTCATGCGCTTCTTTGATGAATGAAATGGCTTTGGCAATCGTTTTTTCAACGTCCAAAAAAACGGGGGAAGTTTGTACCGTGGCGGCCTTGAATTTTTTGAAATCCATTTTTTGAAATTATGAATTAGTAGTTATGAATTATGAGTTGTACTGTGATAAATTCTAAATTATATGCAAAATCAAAAATATTAGTTTTGGTAAAGATGGTTAGTCATTTTATTTAAAAGCAACTGTATTTTTTTACTAATTACTCATCACTAATTACTAGTTACTAATAACTCATAACTCATAACTCTTAATTAATTCCTTCATTTCCTCCGAAAAAGGTTCCGCTTTGATGCCGTTTCTCTCAGGGTTGAAGGCCACATTAACCAGCGTTACTTCACCAGCTAAAACGATATTTTCTGATTCGTTTACAAATTCAAAACCACACAAAATAGACGAGTTTTTTAATTCAATTACCCATAATTTCTTGGTTAAGATTTCTCCTAAACGGGCGGCATTTTTGAATTGTATTTTCAAATCTACCGTGGGAATGCCATTGGTTTCATGCATTTTTGAAAACGGACGATCCAAGGCTTCTTCAAACCAATCTTCGACCAAGCCATTGAGCATCTCTAAAAACCGCGGATAGAATACAATTCCCGCATAATCTACGTGTTGAAACCGTACCTTTTCTTGTTTGATGAATTGACTCATATATCTTTATACTTAAATCTTACTACTTAATACTTAATACTCTGTATATCATTCTATTTCAACTTAAACCGCTGAATTTTCCCTGTTTCCGTTTTGGGCAATTCATCTACAAAATAAATGACGCGCGGATATTTATATGGTGCGGCATTTTCCTTGAACCAGTGCTGCAAATTATTTTTTAAATCTTCTGAGGCTAAGCTCGGATCTTTTAGGACAATATTGGCACATACCAACATGCCACGTTCTTCATCAGGCAATCCCACTACCGCGCATTCTACTATCGTTTCGTGTTGTAAAAGTACACTTTCTACTTCGATGGCCGCAATGTTATACCCAGATGAAATAATCATATCATCCCCGCGGGCAATGAACCAAAAATAATCGTCCTCGTCTTGTTGAAATACATCCCCAGTGATGTTCCAGCAATTTTGCACATAGTCGCGTTGTTTTTCTTCGCGATCAATGTATTTACAACCCGTAATGCCGCGAACAGCTAATTTGCCCGGCGTATTTCGAGGCAATTCGTTGCCCAAGTCGTCTACAATTTTGGCTTCGTAACCCGTAACTGCTTTTCCTGTTGCCCCAGGTTTCATGTTTTCATCGTTTGAAGCAATAAAAATGTGCAGCATTTCGGTGGCACCAATACCGTCAATGATTTTTAATCCAGTGGCATCATACCAATCTTGCCATACTTTAAGCGGTAAGGTTTCTCCGGCTGAGACGCATTTGCGCAATGAACGAATGTCATACTCAGCTACTTTAGTTGTGATGACGCGCCAAGCTGTGGGAGCAGTAAAGCAAATGGTGATTTTATGTTCCTGTATAGCTTGCAACAGCAAATCAGGACTGGGTTTTTCGATTAAAAAGGCAGAAGCACCATAATACATCGGGAACAAAACCAACCCGCCTAAGCCAAAGGTGAATCCCAGTGGTGGACTTCCAGTGAAAATATCGGTAGGCTTGGGTTGTAAAGAATAGGCCGGAAAGGCTTCGCAAATGGTTAAAATGTCCTTATGAAAATGTGCCGTCATTTTTGGCAGTCCGGTGGTTCCCGAAGTAAATCCAATAATGGCTACCGCATTTCGGTGTGTGGGGTAATTGTTGTTGATTGTTGAAAAACGTTTTGTTATGAAGTCAAAATCGGCATTGCCAAAATAGGTGAGGTGTTTGATAAAGGGCGAATGGACCAATTGCATTTCTTCGGCTAAATCAGCATGACACAACACATGAGAAATTTCGGCACATTCCACAATGGTTTGTATTTCTTTCGCGCGCAACAAAGGCATGGTAGCCACTACAATTCCGCCGGCTTTTAACACCCCAAACCAACAGGCCACCATCATCGGGTTGTTGGCTGATCGAATCAACACACGATTTCCGGGAATAAATTCTAAATCGTGCTGCAGTAGCTGCGCAATTTGATTGGCTTTATTGAATAGGTCTTGGTAGGTCCAAACTTCGTCAAATGTGCGTAAACAAGGACTATCGCCACGTCCTTCTCGGATGTGTCTGTCCAACAAATAATCGACACAATTGAGTACTTCAGGAAACTGAAATTGAGGCAAATCAGTAAAGGAATACTGCGCCTGCAAGTTTATATGCGGTAACCGATCTTCGGCAAAGCTGTCTTGGAAATACGTCATTTGAAAAATAGTTTTATGGGTTATATCTTGTTATGCTTTAACTTTCTGTTTGGGTGTAAATTACTTTTTATTGCTTTTGGGTTTTAAGGCTTTTTTCATTTGTTCGACTTGTTTTCTATCGGCTTGTATTTTGGATGCTGTGGTTTTAAATCCATTGGCGTAAACCTTGGGTAGATCTGTTGCTTCTACTTTTTCGTAGGCTTGGGCTTCTCGAACAAAATACGGATTGGCCAACAAGGGTTTTCCCAATGCCACCAAATCGGCACGGCCGTTGAGCAACAAGGTATTGATTTGGTCTATGTCTTGAATGCTTCCCACGGTAATTGTAGGCACGTGAACACTGTTTCTAATTTCATCTGAAAATGGCGTTTGCCACATGCGTCCCAATTGGGGTTGTTGGTGGGCAACGGTATTTCCTGTCGAAACGTGAATGATATCAGCCCCGGCAGCTTTGAAGGCTTCGCAACAATACAGCATATCTTCGGCAGTAATTCCGCCAGGAGCCCAATCAGTGGCCGAAACCCGAACGCTCATGGGTTTGTGCGCTGGAAAGGCAGCGCACATGGCGGCAAATACGCGCAACGGAAAGCGCATTCTATTTTCGATGCAACCGCCGTATTCGTCAGTGCGTTGGTTGGTTAAGGGCGAAATAAAGCTGGCCAATAAAAAACCGTGATGCGCTTGCAATTCGATGAGATCAAAACCTGCTGCTTCAGCATTAATAGTTGCTTGTACAAAATCATGCACTACTTGATCCATGTGGATTTGCTGCATTTCAATAGGAACAGGTCCATTTGGCAAAAAAGGAACTGCCGATGCGGCGACTAATTCCCAAGGATTATCCAAGGCTTGGTTTTGTCCTTCCCAAGGCAATTTTGTTGCACCTTTTGGTCCGGCATGGCCCAACTGTATGCCTATTTTGGATGCAGAATTAGTATGGATAAAATCAACTACTGATTTCAATTTAGTAGTCTGATTTTCAGTATATATACCAGGACAGCCTAAAGTTATTCTTGCGTATTTAGAAACCGCAGTACATTCGGCAATGAGTAAACCCACGCCACCAAGTGCTCTGCTGCTGTAATGCACCGTATGCCATTCGTTGATCTCGCCATCAACGGCACAATATTGTCCCATCGGCGCCATCACGATGCGGTTGGGCAACTGCAGATCGCGCAATTGAAAAGAGGTAAAGGCAGGTGAAGGGCTATTGGTTTTGTGTATTTGTTGAAACTCAGCCAACACTTTTTGGGTAAAACTAGCATCACGTAACTGTATGTTTTCATAGGTTACCTTTTTAGATCGCGTCATGCAACCAAAGGCAAAACTGTAAAAAGGATGTTGGCTGTGTCGGTCCATGTTTTCAAACCAATCAAGTGAAACCAAGGCAGCATACTGTATCATTTCTACCGTATTTCTGCGGCTGGCTTCGTATTGGATAAAGGCGGCTTGCACATTGTTCGGGTTGGCAATCACCGCATCCGACAAGCCAATGGCACTATCCATAGCCAATTTGGTTCCAGATCCAATAGAGTAGTGGGCGGTTGCTTTGGCATCACCCAGTAAAACAATGTTTTTGTGAAACCATCTTTCATTGGTCACATGCGGGAATTGGCGCCAATGTGATTTGTTGGATATCAATTCATGACCGTCCAATTCGGCTGCAAAAATAGCTTGAATTTTGTCTATAGTATCATTCTCATTGGTAACTTCAAACCCATGTTTTTCCCAGGTTTCGTTGCTGCATTCAAATATCCAGGTACTTTTTCCCGCTTCGTATTGGTAACTGTGTGCCACGATCATGCCATGTGGAGTAGATCGAAAAAAATAGGTAAAGGCATCCAAAGGTTTGGTTGATCCCAGCCATACAAAACGGTTGGATTTTAATTCAATTTTAGTCCCAAATTCCTGTTGATAATGGCTGCGAATGCCACTCGCAATTCCGTCAGAAGCAATAATTATGTCAGCTGAGGAATAGGCCTGAAGATCATCAATACTTTGCTCAAAATGCAAATTGACGCCTTCTTCACGACAGCGTTGGTGCAATAATTTTAACAAGGTTTTGCGAGAGCAACCGCAAAAACCATTGCCGGCAATGCTCACTTCTTGGCCATCACGCGCGATAACAATGTCATCCCAATAGGCAAATTGATCGCGGATAAGTTCGTAGGAAGCCATGTCGCGCTTTAAAAATTCGCCCAAAGTTTCGTCTGAAAAAACCACACCAAAGCCAAAACTGTCTTCGGGCTTATTGCGCTCATAGACATCAATTTGACAGTGCGGCATTGCCTTTTTGGTTAATATCGAAAAATAAAGTCCGCCTGGACCACCACCTATAACTGCTATTTTCATTTACGTTCTTTTGATGGAGAAAATTTCTCCTTGCTCGCAGTAGTTGGAACCGCCAAGACGAGCAATGGGTTTGTATAATTCGGGATTTATTTGGTTTTCGTCAAGTAGTAATTCGTCGGCAATATGAATCATCACCACACGACCAATGAGCACACAAGCACCGCCTTGGGTATGATCTTCTAAAAAATAATGATGCACCAATTCGCATTCCAACTGTATCGAACTCTCGGCCACGCGCATGGGTTTTACCTTTACAGATGGAATAGGCGTAACGCCCACCAAATCAAATTCATCTACTTCGGCAGCAACAGTTGCAGACGAGGCATTCATGGGCTCAACCAAATCTTTGGTGACCATATTGACCACAAATTGGTGGGTAGCCAATACATTATTTAAGGTGTCTTTGTTGCTGTTGTTGTCTCTGCGTGTTGAGAACATCACGTGAGGCGGATCGTCTCCCACCATATTAAAATAGGAAAAAGGCGCTAAATTGTTGATGCCGTCTTCGCTCACAGAAGAAATCCATGCAATAGGGCGTGGAATTACGATTCCTGTCAGTAATTTGTAAATGACTTTTTGTTCTAACAAGTGAGGATCGTACTGCATTTTTTTAATTAAGTGACACAAAATAACTGAAATTATCGATTAAATGGATACTCTATTCTAAATAATTAAAAAAAGTCCTAACCTGATCAAATAATTGTTAATTTTCGAAAATAAAAATTGAATACATGTCGAATAAAAACACCAAAGGCATCTGGAAAGTAATCTCTGCTTCCTCGATGGGAACGATGATTGAATGGTACGATTTTTATATTTTTGGAAGTCTAGCGGTTGTCATTTCAACCAAATTTTTCCCATCAGCTAATCCCACGGCAGCATTCTTATCCACGCTGGCTACTTTCGCCGCCGGATTTGTGGTTCGTCCTTTTGGAGCCTTGTTCTTTGGAAGATTGGGCGATTTAATTGGCCGAAAATATACATTTATGGTTACGCTGCTGCTGATGGGAGGCGCGACCTTTCTCATGGGTTGTATTCCAAGTTATGAAACGATTGGTTTTTTAGCGCCCCTATTGGTTTTGATTCTTCGGCTTTTGCAAGGATTAGCACTCGGTGGGGAATATGGTGGAGCCGCGACTTATGTGGCCGAACATGCGCCTGTTGGCCAAAGAGGGTACTGGACATCCTGGATTCAGACAACCGCAACAATCGGGTTGTTTATATCCTTGGTGGTTATTCTTGCGACCAAACAAATTTTAACTCCAGAACAATTTGACGAATGGGG
>JAGNTC010000104.1 GCA_017987725.1 Flavobacterium sp. | reverse complement strand
ATCCCAGATTCAATATATCCCTTATCGAGTGTTTTGTATACAAAGCCGCTGTGTTGTTCGGGCTTTTCCATGTTTCCAATAGCAGTTCGGGTAACCAACACGAGGGTGGGGGTAAATGAGCTTGAAATAGGTAAACTTTGAAAGCTGTGTTTGAGTTGAAGTGTAGCATATCTACTCGAGAAAAACTCATTATAAAACATGGTTTCAAAACTGTTTTTTGCCGCAATGGTAAAACGCTGCATGATTTTATCTTTACTGATGTTATTTGGAGAGGTGTTGTACAAATGCGTTATGGGTACATCGCCAAAGGCATAGCCCGTTTCGAGTAATATACCGCTGTGTTGGTTGTTCATGAATTGTTTTTCGTATTCCAATCGGAAGTCAAATTTGCCAAAATCAAAATCATTTTGATCAAATTCAGGCATGGATCGGGTAAACTGAAAGGTAAACTTGGGGTAACCGGTTTCAATTTCATGACGGCTTTTGGGCGTTTGTAAATACTCGCTAAACGGATTCCACTGAATCGAGGCCACTGCCGTAGTCATTTGGTAGGTTCTGTAGGACTTCCCCTGAACGGTATACACATAATCAAATTTGGGTTCAATATAACTTTGTGTAAGTTGCCAAATGCTTTCGGTGCGGGGAAGCAATTTGGTGTCTATGTAGGCACGCCAACTGTTGTAGTTGTAA
Source organism: Flavobacterium sp. (assembly GCA_017987725.1). GTDB lineage: Bacteria > Bacteroidota > Bacteroidia > Flavobacteriales > Flavobacteriaceae > Flavobacterium. The sequence continues at coordinate 6,755 of JAGNTC010000104.1, read as the reverse complement.
AAGGTACTGATGTTAATGGGCCTTGGATTGTAAATGCGAAAGGGAATTTTGTCAATCACAAAGGCAGAACTTGCAATTTCTTGCACATCATCGGTATAGGAGATGCCCATCCAAGTGTTCGAAAAATCACCCAAGCGAGTGGCTGTCCCTAAGCTGTATTTAAAGGCGCCATCTTTGGTTCCATAGCCGGTGTAACCATTCAATTGGTATTTTTTAGAAAAAGTTTCGTTGGTGCGCCCACCCATGCCCAGTCGAAATCCTTCGTAGTTGTTGTACCGCAAAAAGTACCGTAAATCAGCATCAACAGGACCGTACGGGATATAGCCTACCACCAATTTGCGCAACAATCGAAGTCTTTTTTCTAGTTTTACTTTTTGACCAATGCTGTCCAGTCCCAAATAGGTTTTTGGGATGCGGTAATCAATGCTATCCATGCGGTAACTCTCCCAAAAAGAGTCGGGTTTCGTTTCGGCATCTCGCTTCATTTCAGTTTTTATGAATGCCTTGCGAAGAGGCGTAGTTGACCCAAAATTAAAATCAAAAAACCGTGTTTCAGCCAATAAGTAGGCGTGATCCGAAGCTACTTTTCTGCGGGTTTCAGACATAGAACCGTCGATAGGATCAAACACCAGGGTTTGTCCTAAAAAGGAAAGATTGCCGTTTTTTTTACCCTTACTGATTTTAAATTTTTGGTTACTCGGAATCCAGAGATCCAGGGTTGGGTTGTAGGTGTATTCGTGTAGGGCATTTAGTTGCAAGGCCTTATTTACAAAAGTGACCGCTTTGGCCACCGCATAATTTGCTTGGTCAATATACAAAAGGCCCTCTAGGTCGATGTTTTTGTCTTTGCTTTTAAAATAAACCACATATACAGGTCTGTTTTGAATACTAATTTGATCCAACAATTCATAGTTGTAATGTGCGATGGCTTTGTCGTTTATGGGACTCCAATACTTTTTTTGCATCAAAATATAATAGGGGTCATAGACAGAATAAGTTTGCAATTGCAGCGATACAAATTCATAAATGGGTTGATTAAACCCGGCCATTTTATAGCCCAAAATGGTTTCTTTGAATCGATTGGTGGCATACTGAAACCGCGAAACTTTCTCGGTGAGAAACAAGTGTTGCTTGCTGATGAACTTTTTGAATTCGTAATCACTCGAATCCGTTTTTACGACCATTTTCCCAAAAATATTGTGTTTCAACACACTTTCAATGCGTCCTTCAATCGAATCGGGATGGGCGGTAATGGTCAATTTGTTATAGGCCTTGCAATCAAAAGTAGGTATTTTGTCAAAAGGATTGTTTTGTTTTTTGGACTGGATGACTTGTTGTATAATGGCCGTTCCAGTTGAACTTGCAGCAGCTTGGTATGGTTGTGGGGCAAGTAAAATGGTGTAAAATTTTTGGGAAGCGCTCAGCGTAATTAGTTGTTCCTGATAGCCTTTGGCCCGAATGTGTAACACCGATTGGTCGGCGCTAACGAGTTCAAAAAAACCATAACTGTCTGCAAATGAAAACTGTGATTCATCGTGCACTAAGGTAGCCAACCCGATGGGTTTTAAGGTAACGATGTCTTTGATTTGGCCTGTAAAATGCTGTTGCGCCTGCCCGCCCCAAACGAGCAAAAGCAAACTACATAGCCACACCATTTTACCAAAGCTATTCATAGGGCATTTTGGGATTAAATAAAAAACCGTCTCCAAGTAGGTTGCACTCCAGAGACGGTATTTGAGTATGCGTTATTGCATTACACTTTCATGATTTCGGCTTCTTTTGACGCCAATAATTCATCCACTTTTTTGATGAATGCATTGGTTAGGTTTTGTACCTCGTCTTCGGCTTTTTTGCAAAAATCTTCGGCAGTGCCTTCTTTTTCTAATTTTTTGATATCGGTATTTGCGTCTTTGCGCACATTTCGAATTCCAATTTTGGCGTCTTCCGATTCGGATTTGGCTTGTTTCACTAAATCTCGGCGACGCTCTTCGGTGAGCGGTGGAACACTGATGATTACCACATCGCCATTGTTCATCGGGTTAAAACCCAAATTGGCAATGAGTATTGCTTTTTCAATCGGATTCAACATGCTTTTTTCGTAGGGCTGAATCGTTAACGTGCGCGCATCGGGCGTATTGATATTCGCCACCTGTGACAACGGGGTTTGTGCGCCGTAATAATCTACAAACACACTGCCCAACATTTGCGGACTAGCTTTTCCGGCACGGATGTTTAAAAAGGATTTTTCTAAATGTGCAATAGAACCGTTCATCGATTCTTCGGTGCTTTCTAAAATAAAATCAATTTCTTCTGTCATGTGAATTCTAGTTAATCTATCGTATGATCTTAGCCAATGTGTACAACGGTTCCAATGTTCTCGCCGTTGCAAATTTTTTCTAAGTTTCCTTTTTTGTTCATGTCAAACACCAAAATGGGCAATTTATTTTCTTGACTCAAGGTAAATGCGGTACTGTCCATCACATTGAGTCCTTTTTTGATGACCTCGTCAAAGGATATGTAATCAAATTTAGTAGCCAACGGATCTTTCTCGGGATCGGCGGTGTAAATTCCATCCACTCGGGTGCCTTTCAAAATCACATCGGCATGGATTTCAATTCCGCGCAAAACCGCTGCCGTGTCGGTAGTAAAATAGGGGTTTCCAGTGCCTGCGCCAAAAATCACGATGCGGCCTTTTTCCAGATGACGCACGGCTCTTCGTTTGATATAGGGCTCGGCAATGGCTTCAATTTTTAAAGCAGTTTGCAAACGGGTAAGCATGCCGTGGCTCTCAAGTGCGCCTTGCAAGGCCATGCCATTAATTACCGTAGCAAGCATGCCCATGTAGTCTCCTTGTACCCGATCCATTCCATTGCTTGCTCCAGCCACTCCACGAAAAATATTTCCGCCTCCAATAACAATTGCAATCTCAACTCCTTTGTCGTGAATTTTTTTGATTTCTTCCGCATATTCTGCCAATCGAGCAGGATCAATGCCGTATTGTTTGTCGCCCATTAAGGCTTCACCACTTAATTTGAGAAGGATTCTTTTGTACTTCATTTTGCTTTTACATTGAGTTGCGCAAATATAAGGATATTCTGTTTTTGAAATTCGCCGTTCCTAAAAAATATCAACGAGAATATTGCGCCAAATGTGTGACAAAACGCACCTAATATTTTCAGCTAAACCACCTATATTTGCCACGCCCAAAACAACGGCTTTCTTTATGAAAAATGAGATCCAAATCGCCTTAGCCCAAGCCTATTCCTATCCCGCTTACAGGGAATTTGTCAACGCAGCTTGGTTGGCTGGAAAAGTTACTGGTCACGAACAATCGGAGGCCCTATTGCATTACACTGAGCTCAATGAAGTGCGTATGAATCGGCTCGACAAAACTACTCAACTCACTCCTGATACACTCAGCGCCCTTTCACGTTTGGAAAAAAAATGTATTTGGTTGGTGCTCACCGAGGGTTGGTGTGGAGATGGTGCTCAAGTGTTGCCTGTATTGAATAAAATGGCACAGGCCAATCCCAATATTGACTTTAAATTGGCGTTTCGCGACGAAAATGACACCCTCATGCAAGAAGTGCTCACCAATGGTGCCCGTGCGGTGCCAAAACTGTTGATTATTGACGCCAAAACACATGCTCTTTTAGGCCAGTGGGGACCTCGTCCACAAGGTGCAATTGATCTGATTGCCCACTACAAAAAAGAGCACGGCATAATGGATGAAACGGCCAAAGCCGATTTGCATCTTTGGTATTTTCACGATAAAGGGGTGCAAATTCAACACGAAATAGTGGCGCTTATGCATCAAGTGCTTTCCACTTCGCTTCAAAATCAGGAATAGTCGAGGCGTTTACTACCGCATAGTCGCCAATTTTAGTGCGGCGTAAAGCAGTAAGATGTCCTCCGCTATGTAAGGCTTTTCCAAAATCAAAAGCCAGCGAACGAATATAGGTGCCCTTGCTGCACACTACCCGAAAATCGATTTCCGGCAAGGCAATTCGCGTGAGTTCAAACTCATAGATTGTAGTTTTGCGCGAAGCAATTTCCACCGTTTCGCCGGCGCGGGCATGTTCGTACAATCGTTTTCCGTCTTTTTTTATGGCCGAAAATACGGGCGGTATTTGGTTTATTTCGCCTAAGAATTGCAATCTCGCTTCTTCAATTGTTTGGTCACTGATGTGGTCAATATCAAAACGCGCATCGATTTCGGTTTCTAAATCATAGGAAGGCGTGGTCGCTCCAATGAAAAACGTACCGGTATATTCTTTGGCTTGAGCTTGTATCTCAGTAATTTGTTTGGTGAATTTTCCGGTGCAAATAATCAGCAAACCAGAAGCCAACGGATCAAGCGTGCCGGCATGCCCAATTTTAAATTTCTTGGGCAAATTAAATTTGCGTTTCAACAAATACTTGAGCTTGTTGACGGCCTGAAACGACGACCAGTGCAGGGGTTTGTCTACCAGAATAACTTGGCCGTTTAGAAAATCATCGGCCTCCATTAAATAACGCTGAGGGGATGAATAAAAAAGTGAATGACCAACAAGGCAATGCCAACGGCAATTCGGTAATACCCAAACACTTTAAATCCATGCTTGGTAAGAAATCCAATGAAACTTTTGATGGCCAACAAAGCCACAACAAAGGCAGCTATGTTCCCAATAATTAAAAGGTTGGTTTCTTCTTGGGTGAGCATATAGCCCGCTTTGTAAAAGTCATAACATTTTTTAACGGTTGCTCCTAACATGGTAGGAACGGCTAAGAAAAATGAAAATTCGGCAGCCGAAGTACGGCTTAAATTTTGTGTCATTCCGCCCACTATGCTCGCGCCACTGCGGGAAACGCCCGGTATCATGGCCAAACATTGAAACAAGCCAATTTTGAACGCCGTTTTGTAGGTGATTTCAGTATTGGTGGATCCCGAAAACCAGTCGTCTACTTTGAGTAGTAAAATTCCGCCCAGCAACAAGGAAATGGCAACCGTAACCGGATTTTCCAGCAAGGAATCAATTTTTTTGGAGAACATCAAGCCAAATACGACAGCAGGAATAAAGGCGATAAACAACTTAAAGTAAAAATCTACCGACTGAAAAAATCGTTTAAAATAGAGCGCTACTACCGAGAGTATGGCGCCCAATTGAATGACAATGGTAAATAATTTGGTAAATTCTTCGTGGGCAATGCCAAAAAACGAGCTGGCAATGATCATGTGGCCGGTAGAAGAAATGGGTAAAAACTCGGTCACGCCTTCAATGATGGCTAAGGCAACAGCTTCAAAAATGTTCATTTAGCTTTTTTTCGGGTTTTTCAATACAGCAAAAATAGTGAGTCCAAATCCAGCTAACACTACAGTTGGTGCCAATCGAATGCGGCGAAAATTAAAAATTGCTTCATTGAATACCTTTGGATCATCACTTCCTCCGCCTGCCATCAAAAGGAAACCAATGCAAATAACTGCAATGCCAACCAATAGGAAAAGGTAGTTTGTTTTTTCAAAAAGAAATTCAGCTTGCGGTGCTTCTGAGGTAGTTTTTGTTTGGCTTGCTTCTGGTTTTTTTGCTTTCATAAAATGTCGATTAGTATAAATCGTCGGTACGTAAATTCAAATAGCGTTGAGTGGCAAAATAGGTGCTTAACCAAGTGATTACAATGCCTAAAGCCAACACGCCCAACAAGACGATGCCTACTGAAAGTGGGTTTTCTAGAATGCCTAAATTGGGGTAGTTCCCATCAATGTAAAGTAAACAGCCAATTAAGGCAATCACAGCACAAATGGCGCCGGCCAATCCTAATTTTACGCTGCGCCAAATAAAGGGCTTACGAATAAATGATTTGGTTGCGCCCACCATTTGCATGGTTTTGATGATGAATCGATTGGCATAAATGGATAGTCGCATAGAACTATTGATGAGCACCACGGCAACTAAAGCCAAGAATCCACTGATGATGAGAATCCACAAGCTCACTTTTTTGATGTTGTCGTTTACTAAGTTGACGAGTTGTTTGTCGTAAACAATGTCAGACACCATCTCGTTGGCCCGAAAGTGATCTTCGATTTTGCGAATATTCTCCGCGTTGATGTAATCGGCTTTTAAGTGAATGTCAAAGGAATTTTGCAACGGATTGGCGCCCAAAAAAGTCATGAAATCTTCACCAATGATATCCGTATGCATTTTCGCGGCTTGTTCTTTGGTGACATAGACGCTCGATTTGACAAATTTGGATGTTTTTAACTCGTTTTTGAATGCGGTAAAAACGGTATCGGTGGCTTCGTTTTTAAAGAAAACCGTCATGGCGATTTCTTCTTTAAAATCATCGGCCAATTTTTTTGAATTGAGGATAAATAAACCCAAAAGTCCCAACAAAAACAACACCAAAAACATACTAAATACAACAGAAACGTAGGAAGAAATTAGTCGGCGTTTTTGAAATTTTTCGAAGGAAGAACTCATAGATAAAAGAAATTATGGGGTAAAAATAATAAAGAAATTGGTTAAATTTAGTTTATAACGTTCAAAGTTTTGACTTTCGTACAATAAACGTAAATTTGCCCACCTAAACGCATCCTGATGAAATACAATCCCACAGAAATAGAGGCCAAATGGCAAAAATACTGGGCTGAGCACCGCACCTTTGCCGCCCATTCGGCTTCAGAAAAACCCAAATATTATGTGTTGGATATGTTTCCTTATCCTTCGGGAGCAGGCTTGCATGTAGGACATCCGTTGGGCTATATTGCCTCAGATATT
>JAGNTC010000103.1 GCA_017987725.1 Flavobacterium sp. | reverse complement strand
GTACTCACGCCAGCCAATAATTTGCCGTACAAAACCTTCCAATTGGTTATAGGCAATGGCATCCGGACGAGCTTGCCATTCGGCGATGGCACGGTCAATGACCTCAGCGGGAGAAAGCAGTTTGCAATTCATCGAAAACGAAAGGCGGGCATGATACAACGACCATTGGTTGGGCGTCATCGCGTCTTGGTAACTGCCAAAGAGCGCCAAACATTCGGTTACAAAAAACTCAAGCAATTGCAAGGATTGGCTGCGGTTAATGGGCCACACAAAATGCAAAGGATCAATATTGCCAATAGTTTTGATGTCGGTTTTTTGGATTTCGGCGAGCACTTGGGTTACGTCATTATCAAAAACCAAGGGTGGAGTGGGCACATGGTTTTTGTGGAGTTTCATTCGGTTTTCGCCGTCGTAATTCCATTGCCCGGTGCGCGGCTTATCGCCTTCCATCAAAACATCGTGTTTTTTGCGCATGGCCCGGTAAAAACTTTCCATCAAGAAGGTTTTTTTGCCGGCAAAGAAATCACCCAACTCGTTTCTTTCGCTCATAAAATGCTCCGAATCACAAACGGAAGTGGGAATTTCTAATGATGCGCAAAGAGCAATCAGTTGGGCATCAAGGCGGTATTCGTCGGGCAACTGGTATTCAAAGCGGGTGAACTTGTCATTTTCAACCAAGCGCGTGATATTTTGCTGGAAACTGTGCTCATTGTGTAGATCATTCAAATGGATATAGATGACCCGATGTTGTTTCGCTTTTAATTCGGCGGCAAAGGCTTGCATGGCCGAGAAAAACCCGACAATTTTCTGAATATGGTGGGTAGCATAATCGGTCTCGGAACGGATTTCCATCAGGACATAAGTCACCGAGTCGTCCACCGTCTTGAACCAAGAATGTTCGCTATTGAGCTGATCGCCTAAAATTAAACGCAGTGTTTTGGCCATACTATATTATTTGTTGCTACGGCATTTGTCGCTGCAATACTTTACTTCGTCCCACACCTTTTCCCATTTTTTGCGCCACGCAAATGGCCTGAGGCAGCTGATGCAAATTTTACTGGGCAGGTTTTGTTTTTTTACGCCGCGCATGGGTAGTTGGTTTTGGGTTACTTACGTGTTTGTTCAAAATTCTAACGCCTTCTTGTTTTACTTCGTCTTTTTTGCGAAAACTCCAAACAAGTTCACTGGCTTTCTTTCTGGTTTCGTCTATATCTACAATTGGAAACGGATAATCTTTACCCAATTCGCAGTGGTAAAACTGCTGTTCGATGGCATTGAGTTTCCAAGGTTCATGCAGCAATTCTAGGGGAACATCTTTCAATTCAGGAATCCATTTTTTGATGAAAATTCCCTCCGGATCGTGCTCTTCTGAATTCTTGATGGGATTGTAAATGCGTATGGTATTGATGCCCGTAGTCCCCGACTGCATCTGCAATTGCGGGTAATGGATACCCGGCTCGTAATCCAGAAATTGCCGGGCCAAAAAATGCAACTCGCGCCAATCTTGCCATAAATTGAAGGTAAAAAAAGAAACCACTAAAGCCCGCATTCTAAAGTTCAAATAGCCCGTTTGCACCACACAACGCATGCAGGCATCAATCAATGGAACGCCCGTTTGTCCTTGCTGCCAGGCATTGATATAGGTTTCGTTTTTGGGTTTCACCATGGCATCATAGGCCCGATTCACGTTTTCAAATTCCATGCGGCATTCGTCTTCAAATTTTTGCATAAAATGGCAATGCCAATGCAATCGCGAGACAAAATTCAAAATGGCGCGTTTGTTTTTGGACGATTCATAAAACTGATTGGTATATTGATACACCATGCGCATGCTGATGTTGCCATAGGCCAAATACGGCGACATCCGACTGCAGCCTGTCCGACTAAAGCTCGGCTTAGAGATGTGTTTGCTGTAATTGACATGGCGTTCTTTTACAAAACTGTCCAAATAACGCCAGGCCCAGTATTCCCCGCCTTGTTGAAAATTGGCGTTTCTGCTCGTGATGTTTGCTTGAAGCGGCTCGCCTTTGAGGGCATCATATAATTCATCGTTTACGCCTTGAAACCTCAATTGTTCGACTTCGTTTGACAAAGGAATTGCTTGCATCATGGCTTCCCAGCGTTTGTCCCAATTTTTGCGGGAGGCCAACTTACGAATCACGCCATGCAATTGCGATTGCTGCCAAGCAATGTCATTTGACTTGAAAAAAGTCTCCATCGCAAGGTCCCGATCGTAGGTAATTTTATTCCCCACTTCTTGATGGGAAAACACGTTTTTAATCGAAAAATGGTGGGCCAAGGCTTGAAAAACAGGAAGTACCTCGGCGTGAAAGGTGTAGATTTTTCCGCCCAAGGGCTCTAGTTTGCTTTGCATTTCTTGAATGGACTCGTAAATGAATCGCCAATGACGAACATCAGCATCGTCATAGTTCATGACCGAGGGTTCAAAAAAATAGACCAACAAAACAGGGAGTTCACTTTGTTGGGCACGAAAAAGGGGTTCGTGATCTATGAAACGTAAATCCCGTTTAAACCAAACGATATTTAGGTCGGGTTTGGTCAACATGAAAGCAAAGACGTAAGTTCTTTTCCGGGCTTGGCATACGACAAACGATCCAATTGTACTGTTTTGTGGTAGCTATCCAAACCGGAGCAGGTAAGGGTATTGGCTTGTTCTATATCGAGAAAGCCATCGGAATGTATCGCGTTTTCGGGCACAAAAAGTTGCACAATTTCGCCAATAAGTAAGGTGGTATGGTTGATGGTAATGTCAATTTTTTCTCGAAAGGCAAGTCCAATTTGTATGTTGCTTTCGGCTACAAAAGGAGCATAAAAATCAGATTTAAACTCAGCTGTTAAACCCGTTACATCAAACTCAGAAATTTCTTTATCGTAGCGCGCCGAGGTCTGGTGGGCTTGTTTTACAATAGATTCATTGAGGTGATTCAAGGTATAAAAACCTGTCTTAATAATGTTATTGTACGTGTCGCGTTCAGGTGGCGTGGGCCGAAATACTAAGCCAATGAGAGGCGGATTGGCGCCAATATGAAAAACTGAACTAAAAATGGCAACATTGGTATTGCGCTTTGCATCGGCAGTACCCACCAAAACCACGCTTTTGAATCCGCCCAAACTGTTGATGAGATGCACGCGGTATTGCTTTTCCATTTCAGCAATGGCCGACGAATTGAACGAAATTGGCATAGGTGTATAGTTTAAAGATGGTTTAATTCAATCCATTTTTTATCGTGGTTGAGCTTAAAGGTGCCCAAATGTTCTCTGTTCCATTCGGCAGGCGAGATCAACGACAAAAAGTTGGTGCCGTCGGCTGCGCGGTACAAATGATAGGTCTCTCCTACTACGGGCTCAAACGAAAATTTGGCGTTGTACACCAATTCGTTGCATTCGTACTCGTGCATCAAGGACTCGTATTGTTGTTTGAGTTCGTCAAATTTGGCCGCCAATTCCTTATTTACACTCGTGATTCCTCGGCTTTTCCAAGACACCACATCATCCAATCGAATGGCGGGTGCCCCAACACTGGTAGAGTATTGCAAAACATTGGCATTGTACCCGGTCTCGTCGGAGTACACCACGTTATCTGGTTTTTTGGTAGACATAACTTAGCGTTTGGAAATTTTATTACTTGAAATCGCGCGTTGGCGGGTACATTTAAAGCGGTCGATTTCGTTGGATCGTTTGGCAGCGTGTTTGGTTTTGCAGTTTTCTACTCGTTCGCGCCACAGGGTATAACTCTTGAATTTGAGTTCCTTTTTCATGAGCGCTTTCACATCGGCTTCTGAAAGACCAAATTGAAAACGAATGGCGTCAAAAGGCGTGCGGTCTTCCCAAGCCATTTCGATAATGCGGTCAATTTGCGCCTCGTTTAATGGAGTAGATTGGGGTAAGGGTGCAATGGGCTTCACTTTATTTTGTTTATTCATTTTTAAAAATAGTTAAACAAAAGTAAGCTAAATAGTTGAAATAAAACTGCAAAAAAGCGATGAATTTTTACAGTAGACGCTATATCAATACGGAATGCAAAAACTAGTGAATAAATTGTTTTTTTTAAATGGAATAAATCATCCCTTTAGTCATCAAATGAACAGATTAACAATTATAACAATACCACTCGTAATTGTCACAAAAGTTTAATTTTTTGGCAATTTTTAAGTAAAAAAAATATTTAAATCGATTATGTAATGAGTTGTAATTTGCTAACTTTTTTATATTCGCATATTAATTATCATAAAAAAATGGAAAAAATCAGTCTACGTTTATTCATACTCTTGTTTTGTTTTAATTATTCCTCTGCACAAACGTTTTCAAATTCTGTGGCTGAAGCGGCTGGGTCTTGGAACGGCACCTTAACAAAAACAGTGAACGTGTCGGGAATTTCAAATTTGAATGCCGGTATATTTGAATTAGTTCAAGTGAATTTAAGCATGGGTGATAATGCAAATACTAGAAATTATAACTCTTATCGAATCACGTTAACAAAAGGCACAAGCAGTATAGAATTGGTGGCCGTGGGAGGGTTACCAAATTCTACAGTAAAACAAATCAACCCAAAATTTAGATTCAATTCTTATTTGCGAAGACTATTTGAACATGGTGGAACTGCAGAACCTTTCAGTATTGGCTACTACCGCTCACAAGATGATTTTGCCGCTTTTAACGGTATAGACCCCAATGGGACCTGGACCGTAACCATAACCGAGACTTCTTTTGCAACGGGCGGAAGATTTAACGCAATTGATTTAGTTTTCAAAACGCCCTATACTGTTCAAGATTACACGACTCTCAACAGTTATGATAATTGTGCCTCTCCCTATTGTTTGGGAACTGCCGAAATTATTGTGGCCTCTAACAATGGATTCACCAGTCAACCCTCTGACATGTACAATCCGAATACCCTTGGGTGCAGCTGGAACGCAGCTCAAAACAACTCGGCTTGGTTCAAATTTAGAGCGGCTCAAACCAATGCAAGCATCAGTATTTCAGCCATCACCAATAACTTACAAATTTTAGCAATTGATGCCGGACCCGATGCAAATCCTTGTACAACCAGCGACAACACCGTATTGAATGGAGGATGTCCCACTTTGTTGACAAATGACACCTATGCATCACCTCAATACACCAATGGATCAACAAAAAACAACCAACTCAATTTATCGGGTTTAACAATTGGAGACTATTACTATTTTATTGTGGATGGAACAAGTTCAGCCGTATCGCCTTTTTATATTGAAACACTGGGTGCCTCGCTGGATTGTTCGAATTGTAATTTAAATCCAATCGTTGGAAGCAATAGTCCAGTATGCGAAAACAGCACGCTCAATTTAACTTGCTCGGAGGGTGTTTCTTGGGAATGGAGTGGCCCCAATGGATTTAGTAGCACAGCCCAAAACCCAACACTATCCAATGTGAGCACTTTGGCCAATGGAACTTACACTGTAACAATTACCGATGCGAATAGTTGTATAGAAACCAGAACGGTTGAGGTACAAATTTCAGCGGTATTGACTCCTCAATTTAACGCTACCAATCCAATTTGTAGTGGAACAACCATTAATGCACTGCCTACCACTTCGAACAATGGGATCGAAGGACAATGGAGTCCTGCCTTGAATAATACAACAACGACTACCTATACCTTTACGCCAAATCTTGGGCAATGTGCAACAAATGCATCGCTTACTATACAAATAAATGACTGTGCATTTGGTGCATATGCTACGGCAGTTTGGATGGATGATTGTTTTACTGCTGGCGATGGAAAATTTTACAACACTACGGGAACTGGAACCGATTTAATAAACCAAGAACCTGGGAATACATTTACTCAAAATTTTGGGGTGCACCTCCAAAATTCTTCTACCTTAATCATGAGGGGAGCAGAAGTAAAAACCTATAAAAACGGAAACACAAACGTGTGTGGTGCAAAAATGTACTACCGCTATTATTTAAATTCAGGAACAACGGGCAATTTTACATCCAGAAACTTAGGATTTTTTAGCGACTGTAATACCGGTATCAATGAATTTTTTGTAGGAGGCGGACCATGTCAAAGTGGCCAACAAAAATGGCAATGCGTTTCACAGCCTACTTGTGACACTCCAATTAATCTAACAAATATTGCTCCAGGGGAGTATACGCTTGAAGTGTATTATGAAGTTATAGGCGATTTTAATTCAACCAGTCAATGTGACGATGCCATTTTATTAAACAACGGAGGAACGAATTACAAAGCCTTTTTTAGCATCATCCCTGTGCCTGAAGTAAACGGCACTAATCCCACGCTTTGCAATGTTCCAAATGGCTCAATTACTATTTCTGGTTTAACTTCAAACGAAGTATACGCCTTGCAATACACGCTCGGTTCAACAGTTGTAGGACCAATTGATTACACTTCAAATGACCAAGGTTCAATTGGGCTTCCCAATTTAGGTATAGGAACCTATTCGAATTTTACCTTTGAAATAAACAATTGTGTAACTGTGCTGCCAAGTGTAATAAATCTACAAAACCCTATAATAACACCGGTATTTAGCACGCCAAACCCCATTTGTAATGGCGCAACCATCGACACGACCGTATTTCCAACTACATCCAATAATGGCATAACTGGTGTTTGGTCTCCGGAATTCAATAACAATCTAACCACGGTCTATACATTTACACCAGCGCTAAATCAATGTGCAATACCTACAACTCAAACTTTGGTGGTTAATGCAGCTATTACAGGAAATACAACTAGCAATCCAAATACCGTATGTAATGCCAGCTCTACTGCTTGTAACGGATCAGCAACAGTTGCAATTGCCTCTAGTTCTGGAAATTATAGTTATCTGTGGAATGATTCTCAAGCGCAAACTTCAGCCACAGCTACCAATTTATGTGCAGGAAATTACTGTGTAACCGTTACCGATTTAGACACCAATTGTACTCAGGTTTTTTGTGTCACCGTAAATGATGATATTCCTTTAGTCATTCCTACCTTTAGTTTTGGAAATAATCTCACGATCTGTGTCGGCGCTACAGCCCCCAGTTTGCCCGCTACTTCAACCAATGGAATCCAAGGAACTTGGACGCCTGCTGTAATTGACAATACGACATCTGGAACTTATACCTTTACTCCAAATCCATCGGGTTTTTCATCTAATTTAATTGTAAATGGTGATTTTTCTCAAGGAAATTCAAACTTTAGTACTGATTATCAATTCATCACAAATGCAGGACAAGGTGGCGTTCAGCGAGCGTATGGAATTGTATCTTCCGCCAATTCTTGGTTTCAATTTTTTCAGCCTTGTGTAAGTAATGCTCCTTCTGGAGGAAATATGATGGTAGTTGACGGTTCTACATCAAACGCTGGGAATGATAAAGTTTGGGGACAAACAGTAAATGTGCTCCCTAATAAAACATATACTTTTAGCTATTGGT
>JAGNTC010000102.1 GCA_017987725.1 Flavobacterium sp. | reverse complement strand
CCAAACGACTAGGAAACGACAGTGCTATTGGTGCCATTTTAAACGAGATTATTTCCGTTAATAAATTGCAATCCGGATTAGATGAAGTTGATGTAAAAGCGGCTTGGTTTGCCTTAATGGGCAATGGCGTTGCTACCTATACCAAAGAAGTACTAGTAAAAAACCACACGCTTTATGTTTCCTTAAACTCAGCAGTGTTGCGGGAAGAATTGCACCACGGGCGTGATAAAATTATTGCGATGATCAATGCCGAGTGCAAACGCGAAGTCATTACCAAAGTAATTTTACGATAAATAAAATCCCACTCATTCGAATGGGATTTTTTTATGTTGTTTTTCTGAGTATTAGAATTGCTCTCTACCTGAAAAGTGAAAAGCCGATTCGATAGCGGCATTTTCATCGCTGTCAGATCCGTGCACGGCATTTTCTCCAATAGAAGCTGCATATCTCTTACGAATAGTTCCTTCGGCTGCATCAGCAGGATTGGTTGCACCAATTAAGGTTCTAAATGAATCAACTGCATTGTCTTTTTCTAAAATTGCAGCAACAATAGGGCCTCTGGTCATAAATTCAACCAATTCGCCAAAAAATGGACGAGCTGCATGTACCGCATAAAACGCTTGTGCGTCAGCTACCGTAAGTTGAGTAAGTTTTAACGAAACGATTTTAAAACCCGCTTCAGTAATCATGTTCAAGATTCCGCCAATGTGACCGTTTTCAACCGCGTCAGGCTTAATCATGGTAAATGTTCTATTCGTTGTCATGTATTCTTGTTGTTAAATTTGGCTGCAAAAATAGTTTTTTTGAAGCAATTCCTGCTGTACGCTTTATCTTTTTTTTAGAAACAGCATTCAAATAACGTCAATTCAAATAAAAAAAAAGGATGCCGCTTCCATCAGGGCTAGTCTATAATACAAGAAAATCCCTTGCTACAGTGTAACAAGGGATTCTTTATGTTAAAAGCGTTTGCTTAGTTTCTTACTAATTTGATAGTAGATGTTCCTGTAGCAGTAGCGATTCTTGCAAAGTAGATTCCACTGTTTAATGAAGTTCCGTCAACTACAGCTGAAGTAGCTTGAGGAGCAACAGTTAAAACTGTTTTACCTAATACATCAACGATTTGGATAGCAGTAATGGCTTCGTCAGCAGAAGCTACATTCCATACGTTTTGTGATGGGTTTGGATATACTTTGAAGTTTCCATTGTTAAAGCTCACATTTGATAAAGAAGGTGAGAAGTTGTAAGCACCTGTTACTTTATTGAAATCAATATCGTAAGTTCCAGGAACTGAAGGGATATTAGCACCACTTAAAGTAGCTACACCTGTAGGCCAATCAGCACCTCCCCAGTTTACAGTCCATGCATTTCCTTCGCGGAATTTACATTCGCCTTCTACTAGTGTAAATCCAAGTCTATTGTAATTAACGCCATCTTCAGTTGTAAGGTCAAAATCAAATCCATCGCCCCATCCACCTGTAGCACTACCAGTAATGCTTACGATTGGGAAGAAGAAATTGTAAGCACCTGTTTCTCTATTGAAAGTAACAGAATATGTACCAGCTACACAAGGAATATTTGGACCACCTTGAGTGGCTACTCCTGTAGGCCAAGCTGAGTCACCCCAATTTACTGCCCAGTCATTCCCTTGACGGAACTTAATCTCACCTGTTGTAAGAGTCAATCCACTTAAAGTGTAGTTGATTCCATCAGTTGTAGTTAAGTCAGTGTCATTACCCCATCCTGTTGCACCATCTCCTGTAATAGAAATGATTTGGAAGATAGGAGCTGCAGTAAAGGTATACTCACCTGTAGCAATGTTTAAGGTTACTGAAGAATATTCTCCACCCACAACTGGGATAAACAAAGAAGCGTCAGAAACTACTCCACCAGGGAAAGTATCACCACCATAAACAGTTGCATCAACATCAAATTGAGCTGATCCATCAACCAAGGTTACGTTGTTGATGTAATAGTTTTCAGCATCAGCTGTAGCCAATAACAATCCATCTACCGAAGTAACAGCAGTACCAACTAATTTAACAGTTGGAATTGGAGCACCACCTGAGAAATTGTATTCTCCGGTACTTTGGTTAAATGTAATGTTGTAAGTACCTGCAATTGCAGGAATGTTTGGTCCGTCTTGCGTACCTGTTCCACTTGGGAAAGTAGTAGCTCCCCAGTTTACAGACCAAGCGTTATCTAAACGGAATTTAAATTCCCCACCTGGCATGATAAAATTGTCTAAGGTCCAGATTACACCATCTGTTGAGCTAAGGTTCACATCAACATCCCAAGCGCCTGAAGCTCCTGGTCCGATCATTGACACCTGTGCGTTGCTGCTGAAGCTCACTACGAACAACATTAGCAATGAATAAAGTAAATTTCTTTTCATAATTTTAGTTTTGTTTAAATTAAATATTTTGGTAAAAGTAAAAATTTTTTGTTGAACGCTCCCTAATCAATCGTTAAATACGTAACGAAAACGTTTTCGTGTTAATAACATTATCTTATTGTTATTTTTTATGCTGATTTTGAAATTGTTAGCGAGAAAAAATAGGCATTTTTATTTTCAATTAATGTAAAAATCAAGTAGTAAAATAAACCAATCGGCTAGTCTAAAAATAAAGTGCAAAATTTCATCGATAATGGATCTAACTGTTTGGATAGTAGTTCTACAAAATATGTGCCATGCAAACTATAATAGTCTGAGAAATTAGTTTGGCGTTCCATCAGTTTTTGGTCAGGAAATACCTCGTTTTGAAGCGTTAAAATTCGATCCACAGCATCTTGATTTTGCTTTACTTTTGCCTTCTGAAAACGTTTTTCTAAAGCATTTAAGCCCTTGATTTGTTTGCTTTCTTGTGCTTTTAACGCGGTTAAAAAAGAGGGGTGGGTGTCCTTAGCCTGCGCATACAAGAGGGTAAATTGTTGTTTTAACTGTTCTTTTAATGCTTCAAAATCGATGGTATTAGCACTAAGTTGAGACACCAAACGTGTGGTTAATTCTTGTGGGCTGCAAAATAAATCCTCCCAGTCAAGCCCAGATTTAGACAGTCTTTTTTTTGTCTTTTCAGATGCTATAACCACTGAATTACGCAACAGCAATACAGGGAATGTAATTTTAGCTGCGTCAAACATGGCCTTCAGTTCCAACCAGTAGGCAATTTCGCCACTACCTCCAATGTAACACAAATTGGGCAAAATTACTTCTTGGTATAAGGGCCTGAGCAACACATTGGGACTAAATTTTTCGGGATGGTTTTCTGCTAATTTTTGCATTTCATCTGTCGAAAATTCGAGCGATGTATTCAGCACTTTGTAGCTATTATTTTCTGACACAATGCGTTCTCGCACATTCTTATCTAAGTAAAACAAGTTGATTTCCCTTGGATTTACTTGAATTTTATAACCCTGCATCAAGGGAGTTGTAGCACTTACCGCTGTATGCGAAAATTGAGCGTGTAGTTCGGCTTGTATGTAGGGGGTAAATAGTGATTTGAGACTAGGATCATCTCCGTCAAGTATCACCAATCCGTAACTTCCAAATAATGTATTGGCTAAGATTCGGGTTGCCTCTGCCAAGGTAAAGTGCGGTTGATAGGCCGCTTCAAACAGCGCGATCAACTCGTTTGTATGGGGTGAATTACCCAACAATTGTTTTATTTCGGCAATTACAGCTTCCATGCCCTCTACTTGCATACGACCCACGGCGCCGCTTCCTTGTTTGTTCCAAATCACTTTTTTGTTTTTGACATACAAGTGATTGATTTCTTCCAAATCATGGTCTTCGGTGGCCATCCAAAACACAGGTACAAAATGTTGCTCGGGATAGGCTTCCTGCAGCTGTTTGCACAAATTAATGGTGGATATAATTTTGTAGATAAAGTACAATGGACCTGAGCCGATGTTGAGCTGATGACCTGTGGTAATCGTAAAAGTATTTGATTTTCGTAACAAATCGATGTTCTGCTTGGTCTGGGAAGTAACAGAAACGTGCTTGTATTGCACTTCTAACGCGTCGACTAAAATTGCTCGATAAGGCAAAGGATAGTTGCTTGCTTTTTCGTCCAGTTGGGCTTTAAAATTTTCTAACTTGGGGAACCGATGGTACAACGGCTTAACCATTTCCTTTTCTAGCAGGTAATCTTGAATGAGCGGACTAAAAAAAGGAGAGTGGGCGTAGGCTGAACAATCATCGGGCATAGCAACGAATTTTTGGTAAAAATAGCAAAAAAACCAATTCTAAGTTTGCCTTTCGGATTCGCTTTTGAATGTCATTAATTCTATTACTTTTGTACAAATTCCACGATTTGAAACCCATATTATTTGTTACGCCGCCATTTACCCAACTGAATACTCCCTATCCAGCGACGGCTTATTTAAAGGGTTTTTTTAATACCAAACAAATTGCTTCCTACCAACAAGATTTAGGCATCGAAACGCTGTTGCGGTTGTTCTCTAAATCGGGACTTACGCAACTATTTACACATGCAGCTGAGTTGTCGAATAAAGCGGATTGGGCTGAAAATGACCAACGCATTTTTGGTTTACAAGCCAATTATATCCAAACTGTAGATGCTGTTATTTCCTTTTTACAAGGGAAGATTCCTAGCTTGGCCAAGCAAATTTGTTCGGGTTATTTTTTACCCGAAGCCAGCCGATTTGATCAACTCGAAGAGACCGAATGGGCTTTTGGATCAATGGGTATGCAAGATAAAGCCAAACACCTTGCCACTTTGTATTTGGAGGATTTGTCAGATTTTATTGTTTCGGTAGTGGATGAAAATTTTGGATTCAGTCGCTATGCCGAACGCTTGGGCCGAAGTGCTGCTACCTTTGATGAATTGTATGCCAAATTACAACAGGATTTTACCTTTGTAGATCAACTCAGTCTTGTGATATTTGCGGCCAAAATGCAGGAAATACAACCCAAATTACTGTGTTTGTCGGTGCCTTTTCCGGGCAATTTATACAGTGCTTTTCGATGTGCCCAATGGGTGAAACAACATTACCCAAGCTGTAAAGTGGCCATGGGTGGCGGATTTCCCAACACCGAATTGCGTTCCGTTTCAGACCCGCGTGTATTTGAATTCCTCGATTTTATTACCCTTGATGATGGCGAACTGCCGCTTGAATTGCTTTGGCAACATCTGGAGCAACCCGAATTACCACCTAACTTAAAACGTACTTTTCTACTAGAAGATGAAAAAGTTGTGTATGTCAATACGGCCACCCAGTCCGATTACAAACAAGCTCAAGTGGGTACGCCCGATTATACCGATTTGCCCTTAACGCAATACATTTCGGTGATTGAAGTGCTCAATCCCATGCACAGTTTGTGGAGCGATGGCCGCTGGAATAAACTCACCATGGCGCACGGTTGTTATTGGGGCAAATGCACTTTTTGCGACATTTCATTAGATTACATCAGTTTATACGAACCTGTAGCTGCCGCTTTGTTGGTGGATCGTATGGAAGAATTAATAGCCGCTACAGGCGAAACCGGTTTTCATTTTGTAGACGAAGCCGCTCCGCCAGCTCTCATGCGCGAAGTGGCCCTCGAGCTAATTCGAAGGGGTTTGGTCGTGAGCTGGTGGACAAACATTCGCTTCGAGAAAAGTTTCACAGCTGATTTATGTTTACTGCTCAAAAAATCGGGTTGCATTGCCGTTTCGGGCGGACTCGAAGTGGCTTCTGATCGCTTGCTGGCCTTGATTGATAAAGGCGTATCAGTGGCGCAGGTAGCTCAAGTTACCCGTCATTTTACCGAATCGGGGATTTTGGTTCATGCCTATTTGATGTACGGCTATCCCACACAAACCATACAAGAAACGGTGGATAGTTTAGAAATGGTGCGGCAGTTGTTTGAGATGGGCGTGGTACAATCCGGATTTTGGCATCAGTTTGCGCTCACGGCCCACAGCCCAATTGGAATGAATCCAGAAAAATATGGAGTTACAATTCTAAATACAGCGCCTGGAACCTTTGCCAATAATGACCTGTTATTTACCGATGCAACGGGAATTGATCACGATCAGTTTAGTTTTGGCTTAAAAAAATCCTTGTACAATTACATGCACGGCATTTGTTTTGAGATGCCTTTGCAAGCTTGGTTTGATTTTAAAATACCCAAAACTACTGTAGCTCCTGATTATATTGAGCAAGCGCTTGAAGAACAAATCTCCACCAAGCTAAAAGCCAATGCGAGAGTGGTTTGGTTAGGCAATCTGCCCGAAGTATCCATGCAAACCAAATCCAAACGTGGCCAGCAATGGGAAGTGGCGCAGCTTAAATTCCATGATTTAAAAGACAGTTTTACCATTCAATTATCCAAAGAGGAAGGACTCTGGCTGCAAAAAGTTTTAGACCAATGCCAAATCCATCAACCGCAAAAAGTCAAACTGGCCGACTTGCAACTTGATTTTGACATGCAATTCGAAAATTTTGAATTGTTTTGGCAATCCAAACCACTTAAAACCCTGCGTTCAGTAGGCTTAGTTATTTTGTAAAGGTTCGCCATACAAATCAAATTCAGTGGCGTCAATGATCGTAATTTGTGCAAATTCACCCGTTTTCAAATAAAATTTAGTGGCGTCAATTAACACTTCATTGTCTACATCGGGGCTGTCAAATTCGGTTCGGCCAATAAAATAGCCGCCTTCTTTACGGTCAATGATGCAACGAAAGGTTTTGCCCACTTTTTCTTGGTTCAAATCCCAAGATATTTGCGATTGTAAATCCATCAATTCGGTTACGCGTGCTTGTTTTACTTCATCAGGGACATCGTCATCGAGCAAATAGGCGTGTGTGTTTTCTTCGTGTGAATAAGCAAAACAACCCATGCGGTCAAATTTCATTTCTTGCACAAAGTCTTTCAGGATTTCAAAATCGGCTTCGGTTTCGCCCGGATAACCCACAATCAGTGTGGTGCGAATGGCCATGCCCGGAACAGCGGCTCTAAAATCTTTGAGTAATTGCGTGGTTTTGGCTTGGGTAGTGCCACGACGCATCGATTTTAGAATTGAATCAGCAATATGCTGCAACGGAATATCCAAGTAATTGCAAATTTTGGGTTCGCGTTTCATCACGTCCAACACATCCATCGGAAAGCCTGTTGGAAAAGCATAATGCAAGCGAATCCATTCGATGCCTTCTACTTGAACCAAGGCTTCGAGAAGTTCGGCTAAATTTCTTTTTTTGTAAATATCCAAGCCATAATAGGTAAGGTCTTGGGCAATCAAGATGAGTTCTTTTACCCCGTCTCTGGCCAATCCTTGTGCTTCTTTGACTAATTTTTCGATGGGTTGCGACACGTGTTTGCCGCGCATCAACGGAATGGCACAAAAACTACACGGACGGTCACAGCCCTCGGCAATTTTCAAGTAAGCGTAATTCTTTGGGGTGGTAGTGAGTCGTTCGCCCAACAATTCGTGTTTGTAATCGGCACCCAAGGCTTTGAGTAACAA
>JAGNTC010000233.1 GCA_017987725.1 Flavobacterium sp. | reverse complement strand
CTATTGTAATTTGCTTAAATTATTTTTTAACTGGAGGATATTGTGCTAAAATTTTGCTTACAAAATCAGCAATTCGTTCTTCTTTTTTAGCGTTATTTTTCGTTAATATTCCTGAACCTTCACCTTGCCATATCATTTCTTTCTTTTTAGCATCAATTAAATCAATGTATAAAGTTCCTTCTGTTGATGTTGAAACAGAAGTTTGTCTTCCCATCATCATATAAGGATTCCATCCCCATCCCCAACCGTAACCCCATCCTGCATTGAATTGGTTTACGTTTACTTGCTCACGGGATTTGGTGAAAATATTTATTAATAGATCAGGATTTTCACTTTTTGTAAATCCTTTTGCAGCCATTTGGTCATCGATTGCATGAAGAATTCTTCTTTTGTCTAAATCAGAAATCTCTACTTTGTCTATTCCGGCTTTGTGATAGGCATACGTTTTATACGCTGAAAAATCTACGTTTTTGTCGTAATCAGAATTCACACTAACGGAACTGCAAGAAGCTACTATAAAAAGTAAAAGCAGTGGCAATAATTTAATTGTTTTCATATTTTATCTTTTTAAAAATTAAGAGGTAAGAATCAATTAACTAAAATAAATGTTCGTCAACAATATTAGGGATAGTGACTTTCAATAAAGGTTGCGATTCCATTGCTCTTTTTATAGCAAAAATAGCTCCTTCATTTCTAGCCCAACTTCTTCTGGAAATACCGTTGTTTACATCCCAAAAAAGCATTGATGCCAAACGTTTTGACGCTTCTTTTGAACCATCAAGAACCATACCAAAACCACCATTAATTACCTCTCCCCAGCCTACACCTCCACCATTATGGATGGACACCCAAGTAGCACCACGAAAGCTATCTCCTATAACATTATGTATCGCCATATCGGCAGTAAAACGGGAACCATCATATATATTTGAAGTTTCTCTATAAGGCGAATCTGTACCAGAAACATCATGATGATCACGACCCAAAACTACAGTTCCAATTTGGCCTTTGGCAATAGCTTGATTAAAAGCTTCGGCAATTTTTACTCGCCCTTCAGCATCAGCATAAAGAATTCGGGCTTGTGAACCAACAACTAATTTATTTTCTTGAGCACCTTTTATCCACTGAATATTATCCTGCATTTGTTGCTGAATTTCAACTGGTGCGTTCTTCGCTATTTCTTCTAATACATTACATGCAATAGTGTCTGTTTTTACTAAATCTTCTGGTTTTCCAGAAGCGCAAACCCATCTGAAAGGGCCAAATCCATAATCAAAGCACATTGGCCCCATAATATCTTGGACATAACTCGGATATCTAAAATCAATTTGGTTTTCTGCCATAACATCCGCACCCGCGCGCGAAGCTTCTAATAGGAAAGCATTGCCATAGTCAAAGAAATAAGTTCCTTTAGCAGTATGTTTGTTTATTGCAATCGTGTGTCGGCGTAGTGTTTCTTGAACTTTTATTTTGAATAATTCAGGATTTTCAGCCATCATCTCATTTGCTTCTTCAAATGAAATACCAACAGGGTAATAACCACCAGCCCAAGGATTATGCAGCGAAGTCTGGTCTGAACCTAAATCAATATGAATATTTTCTTCCTGAAATCGTTCCCAAACATCAACAACATTTCCGAGATATCCTATAGAAACAACTTCTTCATTGGCTTTGGCCAAAGCAACTCGTTGCACCAATTCATCAATATCTTGAATGACTTCATTTATCCAGCCTTGATTATGACGAATATGAGTGATTTTTGGATTAACTTCGGCGCAAACAGTGATGCATCCAGCTATATTTCCGGCTTTTGGTTGTGCACCACTCATGCCTCCCAATCCAGAAGTTACAAATAAACCTCCTTTTGGGCTGCGTTTTATTTTACGAAAACCATTCAAAACAGTAATTGTGGTTCCATGAACAATTCCTTGCGGACCAATATACATATAACTTCCTGCGGTCATTTGTCCGTATTGAGAAACACCTAACGCATTCATTTTTTCCCAATCGTCTGGTTTTGAATAGTTAGGAATTACCATTCCGTTAGTAACAACTACGCGAGGAGCTTCTGGATGTGAAGGGAATAATCCCATCGGGTGGCCTGAATACATCGTTAGTGTTTGCTCATCTGTCATTTCTGACAAGTATTGCATGGTCAATAAATATTGTGCCCAGTTTTGAAAAACAGCACCATTTCCGCCATAAGTAATTAATTCGTGCGGATGTTGCGCCACAGCATAATCCAGATTGTTCTGAATCATTAACATGATAGCTTTGGCCTGGTTCGATTTTCCAGGATATTCCTCAATTGGTCTCGCATACATTTTGTAATCAGGGCGAAAGCGATACATATAAATACGACCGAATGTTTCGAGTTCTTCGGAGAATTCGTCAATTAATACCGCATGATGCTTCGGTTCAAAATAGCGCAAAGCATTGCGCAAAGCCAATTTTTTCTCTTCAACAGTAAGAATTTCTTTTCGTTTAGGAGCGTGATTAA
>JAGNTC010000010.1 GCA_017987725.1 Flavobacterium sp. | reverse complement strand
ACCTGAAAAGCCGGGAAATATCGGTGCTATTTTGCGCACTGCCGATGCAGCCAAGGTAGATGCTGTTTTGATAGCCAATCCCAAAAACGATTTGTACAACCCCAATACCATCCGCTCAAGTGTGGGGACCGTGTTTACCAACCAAATTGCAACAGGCAGTTCGGCCGAAATTATTGCCTATTTAAAAGCCAATCAGATTGCTATTTACAGCGCCATTTTGCAAGAAAGTGAACCGTATTATACTCAAGATTTTACTCAAGCTACGGCTATCGTTGTGGGTACCGAAGCCACTGGACTTACCCAAGCATGGAGAGAGGCCGCCATACAAAACATACACATTCCCATGCAAGGCGCTATTGACAGCATGAACGTTTCGGTAGCTGCAGCCATCTTGATTTTTGAAGCCAAACGGCAACGCGGTTTTTAGGTTATTTTTAGCAAACTGCTCTTGCACAGCTCAAAGCAATGCCGTACTTTTCAGCGTTGATTTGCACCCCATCTTATGGCAGAACTAGATATCGAAAAAGAAAACAAAGCCATTGCGCAAGAATACAAAGAATTGCTGCGCATCAGTTACCAAAAACTGAGTGCCGAGGATAAAAAACTCATCCGAAAAGCCTTTGACGTATCCGTTGAAGCACACCAACACCAACGAAGAAAATCGGGGGAAGCCTATATTTTTCATCCCATAGCGGTAGCCAAAATTGTGGCTTCTGAAATTGGTTTGGGTGCAACCGGAATTGCTGCCGCATTGTTGCATGATGTAGTAGAAGATACCTCAACTACTTTATCTGACATCGAAACGATGTTCAATCCCAAGGTAGCTCAATTGGTTGAGGGGCTAACCAAGATTTCGCAGGTTCAAAAAGACCTCAACGTGTCGATGCAGGCCGAGAATTTTCGAAAAATGTTACTCACGCTCAACGATGACGTGCGGGTAATTCTAATCAAATTGGCCGATCGTTTGCACAACATGCAAACCATGGAAGCCATGGCCGAATACAAGCAAGTGAAAATTGCTTCTGAAACATTGTACATCTACGCCCCTTTGGCGCACCGCTTGGGTTTGTATAACATCAAAATGAAGCTCGAAGACTTGGGCCTCAAATACACCGAACCTGCCATTTATAATGAGATTGTCAGTAAAATAAAAGAAACCAAAGAGGAGCAAGAATCCTACATTGCCGATATTTCACAAATTATTCAACAATCCTTAGACGCCGAGCACCTTGATTACGCAATCAAAGGCCGACCCAAATCGGTGTATTCAATTCGCCGCAAAATGCTCAACCAAAATGTGCGTTTTGAAGAGGTGTACGACAAATTTGCCTTGCGCATTGTTTACAAATCCAACCCTCACGACGAGAAATTCCTGGCTTGGAAAATCTATTCGATTGTGACTGATCACTACCGCCCGAGCCCGAGTCGTTTGCGCGATTGGATTTCATCGCCAAAATCGACGGGTTATGAAGCGCTTCACCTTACCGTGATGGGCCCAAAAGGACGTTGGGTTGAAGTGCAAATTCGCTCAGAACGCATGGACGAAATTGCCGAAAAAGGCTATGCCGCCCACTACAAATACAAGCAAGGCGCTACCGAAGAAAGCGGCTTGGATGTGTGGCTCAACTTACTGAAAGAAGCGCTCGAAAATTCTGAAACCAATGCGGTTGATTTTGTCGAAGACTTCAAAATGAATTTGTATGCCAAAGAGATTTTTGTTTTTACCCCCAAAGGCGAAATCAAGTCCTTGCCCAAAGGCGCTACCTCCCTCGATTTTGCGTTTAGCATCCACTCCGAAATTGGTGTAAAAACAAGAGGAA
This sequence comes from Flavobacterium sp., assembly GCA_017987725.1. Lineage (GTDB taxonomy): Bacteria > Bacteroidota > Bacteroidia > Flavobacteriales > Flavobacteriaceae > Flavobacterium. Next base: position 23,156 of record JAGNTC010000010.1, on the reverse strand, counting down.
CCCGTGTAAACGGCAAATTGGTTCCCTTGAATTTTGAGTTAAAAAGTGGCGATCAGATTGAGGTGATTACTTCGCCCAATCAGAAACCCACGATGCATTGGTTGGATTATGTAACGACTTCGCGTGCCAAAAACAAAATCCGAAATGTCTTAAACGAAGACACCAAAAAAATTGCCGAAGACGGAAAAGAACTGTTGCATCGCAAACTCAAGCATTTAAAAGTGACGCTCAACGAACAGGTAATCAACGAAATGGTGAATTACTTTAGGTTGAAAACCAGCTTGGATTTGTTTTACCGCATGGGAATTGGATCGATCGACAACCAACAACTCAAAGATTACGCGGCACAAAAGAGCAATACCTTGATGAATTTCTTCAAGAATAAAATCAAGCGTTCCTCACCCAACACCGCCGATGCCGACATCCATAAACAAGAAATCAGTAGCAACTACGACATGCTGGTTTTTGGAATTGACCAAGACAAATTAGATTATACTTTATCCAGCTGTTGCAACCCGATTCCTGGAGACGAAGTGTTTGGTTTTGTGACCATCAACGAAGGGATTAAAGTGCACAAAAAAGATTGTCCCAACGCCATCAGTTTGCAATCCAACTATGCCTACCGCATTATGTTGGCCAAGTGGATTGATTCGTCACAACAAGAATACAAGGCCGTGCTCAACATTACCGGTATGGATACGCTAGGCCTCACCAACGAGTTAACCAAAGTGATTTCCAACAACATGCACGTGAACATCCAGAGTATTTCCTTGAGTGGCGAAGCGGGCATCTTCAACGGCCAAGTCGCGGTAATTGTACGCAACAATAACATCCTGAAACGCCTCATTGACAACATCAAGAAAATTGATGGGATTGAGAAAGTGACGCGGGTGTATAAGAATTAAGATTGTTGATTGTTGATTGTTGATTTTTGATTTTTGATTTACCAGAAAACTGTACATAGTTTACAAAGTCTTTCGACTTTACGACTTACCATTGTTAATTAATCCCCCTTTTTTGTTAATTAAAAACAAGTCCCCGAGGTAAATTAATTCGGTCAATTTGATAAAAAAAGTATCTTTGCGGCATGACACGAATAGCGAAAGATAATAGTTCCAATCAAGAGATCGTCAAGAACGTTTTTACCTTGTATCTTGAAAAAAATGGCCATAGAAAAACGCCGGAACGCTTTGCCATTTTGAGTGAAATCTACGACAGTGATGATCATTTTGACATCGAGCATTTGTATCTCAAAATGAAAAACAAAAACTACCGTGTGAGTCGGGCAACTTTATACAACACCATTGAATTGCTTTTGGATTGTGCTTTGGTGCGCAAACACCAGTTTGGCCAAAACCAGGCCCATTACGAAAAATCCTATTTTGACAAGCAACACGACCACATCATCATGACCGACAGCGGTGAAGTGATTGAGTTTTGTGATCCACGCATCCAATTGATCAAAAAAACCATAGAAGAAATTTTTGACATCGAAATACACAACCACTCGCTGTACTTGTACGGAAACAAGAAAGCAATTAAAAATGAATAATTAATAATTTTAGGATGGGGCGTTCCCTAAAGGTCGGGCTTTTCACTCCCAATCTTTTGCGCCAAACCCTGTCGCCAAAAGGATTTCCGTTTCAATCCCTAACGCACACAAAAAGAACAACAACTAGCAACAACACAACAACATGACTGCAGACTTACTACTCGGATTGCAATGGGGCGATGAAGGAAAAGGAAAAATCGTTGACGTACTCACTTCCAATTACGACATAATTGCCCGCTTTCAAGGCGGACCTAATGCCGGACACACTTTGGAATTTGACGGTATCAAACACGTATTGCGTACCATTCCGTCGGGAATTTTTCACCCCAAGTCCATCAACATTATTGGCAATGGCGTGGTCATTGACCCGGTAGTTTTTAGCAGCGAGATCGATGGATTGGCCAAGTTTAATCTTGACATTACCAAAAAGTTGTTCATTTCGCGCAAGGCACACCTCATTTTGCCTACGCACCGTTTGCTAGACGCGGCCTCCGAAGCTGCCAAAGGAAAAGCCAAAATTGGATCAACCTTAAAAGGAATTGGCCCAACCTATATGGACAAAACTGGTCGTAACGGCATCCGAGTGGGTGACATTGAACTTCCTGATTTTCAAGAACGTTACCGCGCGTTAGCCGACAAACACGAAGCCATGATTTCGTATTATGACGTGGCCATCCAGTACAACTTACAAGAACTTGAAGCCGAATTCTTTACGGCCATCGAAGAGCTCAAAAAACTGACCTTCATTGACAGCGAAGAATACTTATATCAAGCACAAAAAGCCGGCAAATCCATCTTGTGCGAAGGCGCGCAAGGGTCCTTACTCGATGTGGATTTTGGTACTTATCCATTTGTTACTTCATCCAATACTACAGCTGCTGGTGCGTGTACCGGCTTGGGTATTGCACCCAATAAAATCAAAGAAGTGTACGGAATTTTCAAAGCTTATACCACCCGTGTGGGCAGCGGACCTTTCCCTACCGAAGATTTTGAAGAAGCGGGCGACATCATGGCCAAAGTGGGCAACGAATTTGGTTCGGTTACCGGACGCAAAAGACGTTGTGGTTGGTTGGATTTAGTGGCTTTAAAATATGCTGCGCAAATCAATGGGGTAACGCAACTCATGATGATGAAAGGCGATGTGCTTTCTGGTTTTGAAACCTTAAAAGTATGTACCGCTTACGTATACAACGGACAAGAAATTGCACACTTGCCCTACAACATCGAACCCGAAAACGTAACGCCGGTGTATACCGAATTCAAAGGTTGGAAAGCCGATCTTACAGGTATGCATTCATACGAAGAACTGCCTGTAGAACTCAAAGAATATATCGCGTTTATTGAAGCCGAAGTAGGCGTACCGATTAAAATTGTATCGGTAGGTCCAGACAGAAAACAAACCATAACCAAATAATTAATTAACGCTTTGAGAAATCAGGGCGTTTTTTTTCCAGATGAGAGCAACCAAACTATTTACCGAATTCTTTGAAAACGAAAAAGCCAGCGGCATCGTGCTTATTGCCGTTACTTTGCTTTCACTTGTGTTGGCCAATTCGGCAATTCAAGAAACGTATGTGAATTTTTGGGAAATGCCGCTAGGCAGTCACACCCTCGTAGAATGGATCAACGACGGACTCATGGCTATTTTTTTCTTGCTCATTGGGCTCGAATTAGAGCGTGAAATCTATGCCGGTGAATTGTCCAACCTTAAAAAAGCAAGCCTGCCTTTGTTTGGCGCATTGGGAGGCATGTTGGTTCCGGCTGTTCTTTACTTGGCTTTGAATTGGGGAACTGCCACACAATCGGGAGCGGGAATTCCTATGGCTACTGATATTGCCTTTGCCGTTGGGGCCTTGTCCTTGTTAGGCAAAAAAGTGCCCACCTCACTCAAAATATTCCTTACCGCCCTCGCCGTAGTCGATGATTTGGGCGCCATACTCGTGATTGCTATTTTTTATACCAAAAGTTTGGCCTTCGTAAATTTGGCCATTGCACTGGGAATTTTTGGGATATTATTGGTATGTAACCGCTTGCGCATTCACTCTTTTTGGCCTTATGCAATTGGCGGAATAGCCATGTGGTATTTTATGCTGCATTCGGGCATACACGCCACCATAGCCGGGGTTTTGTTGGCCTTTGCCCTGCCGTTTGGAAAAGGCGATAAAACGTCAATTTCGTATCGTTGGCAACGGGAATTGCATTTCCCAGTAGGCTTTATCATTTTACCCTTATTTGCTTTGGCCAACACCTGTTTGCCTTTATCGGGATCCATTGGAACGGCCTTGTTACAACCGAGTAGTTTGGGCATCATTCTTGGATTAGTAGTTGGAAAACCGCTGGGTATTTTTCTGTTTGCCTACGGAACGACCCAATTGGGCTGGAGCCATTTGCCTCCTGATTTAAAATGGAAACAACTGTTTGGTGCAGGGATTTTGGGCGGCATTGGATTTACCATGTCGATTTTTATTAGCCTATTGGCTTTTCAAGATGAGGCCAATATTGAAACGGCAAAAATGGCTATTTTACTAGCATCGACTGTAGCGGGAATCATTGGATTTGTGTATTTAAAACGCAGTTTTCAATCCTAATTTTCAGTTGATAATTAATCCTTAAAATGGGTCGTGCTTGGGTTGATTTTCTTAAATTTGGCCAAAATTCCAACTTTTGAAAAACGCAGTTGTTTGTTTCTTATTGACTTTCCTACTTAGCTATTCGGCTGAGGCTTGGGCGCAAGAAGCCAAGAAAATTGTCATCGAATACGCTGATTTTGCGGACGTAAACCAAACCGAAATTCCCGACGCCTTGTTGCTCACTGGTCATGTGCGCATCAACCACGAAGGCGTTCGTTTTTTGTGTAATAAAGCCTATTATTTTCAAAAAGAAAACTACGTGAAAGCCTTTGGTGAGGTGCAAATGATACAAGGTGACACTTTGTTCATGAACAGCAAATACGCCGAATACAATGGCAATGTAAAGCAAGCCTACGCCACGGGAAAAGTTAATTTACGTTCGCCTGAAATGAACCTAGCCACCGACACCCTGCGGTTTGATCGAAACAGCCAACAAGCCTATTATACCTGCAATGGATTAATTACCAACCGCGAAAATGTACTGAAAAGCAAATCGGGACGGTATTTTGCCAACGAGAAAAAATTCCAATTCTTAACTGCCGTTACGATCACCAATCCCAAATATGTGGTCAAATCCAATCATTTGGACTACTACAACAATTCGGGGCATTCCTATTTGTTTGGTCCTTCGACCATCACTAGCAAAGAAAATTTTATTTATACCGAAAAGGGCTTTTACGACAGCCGAAAAAATGTGGGACACTTTTTGCGCAAATCCTACATCAAATACAAAGACCGCCGCATTGAGGGAGACAGTTTGTTTTACAACCGCACCAAAGAATTTGCCTCGGCATCGCGCAACGTAAAAATCAGCGATTCGATCAACAAAGGAATTGTGAAAGGCCATTATGCCGAATTGTACAAACAAAAAGACTCCATGTTTGTCACCAAACGCGCGGTAGCCATCAATTTGGTAGAAAACGATTCGGTTTATATACACGGGAAACGGCTCATGGTAACCGGAAAGCCCAACGAACGCGTGGTGCGCGCCTACCCTAACGCCCGATTTTTCAAAAAAGATTTGAGTGGCAAATGCGATTCGATTCATTCCAGCCAAAAAACCAATCTCACTCAATTGATTGGCAAACCCATTTTGTGGAATTTTGACAACCAAATGACGGGCGATGTGATGCATCTGATTGGCAACAACCAAACTGAAAAACTCGATTCCTTAAAAGTATTGAACAACGCCTTTATTGCCTCGCGCGACACCCTAGGCACTGGGTATAATCAGGTGAAAGGTGTCAATTTATTTGGCAAATTCAAAGACAATAAACTCTACGAAGTAGATGTGATTAAAAACACCGAAGTCTTGTATTTTTTGCGTAACGACCAAAAAGAACTCATTGGTATCAATAAAAATGTGAGCAGCCGCATCAACATGACCATGGAGGGCAACACCATCCATACAATGACCTTTTTTACCGATGTGGACGGCGACATTTATCCCGAAGATGAATTACCCGAAAACGCAAGAAAGCTCAAAGGCTTTATTTGGAGAGGTGACGAGCGCATACAAAACCAGAGGGCATATTTCCGGAAGAAGAAAAAGCAGAAAACCAGCCCTTCATGCAAACCCGAAAAACCGAATTGGCCAAAGAAAATGTGCCGATGAAAATTCGCAAGGAGACCCTAAACTACGACAAGAACAACCCCAAACCAAACCCTGCAGTAAAGTAATTTACCCCTATGGAACAGCCCATAAATCAAGATTTTTTACGCTACCAAGCCCAAACCTCGCCTTATCCGCTGGGCATGGAAGTGACGTATGCCAAAGGATCTTACATTTATGACCAAAACCAAAAACCCTATTTGGATTTTGTGGCAGGCGTATCGGCTTGTGCATTGGGACACCAACATCCGCGAGTAAATGACGCCATTAAAAAACAACTGGACACCTACTCGCACGTGATGGTCTATGGCGAATATGCCCAAGGCCCGGCGGTAGAATATTGTAAAGTATTGGCTCATTTATTGCCCGAACCGCTAAACAAAGTATACTTGGTCAATTCGGGAACCGAGGCCTGCGAAGGTGCACTCAAATTAGCCCGACGCGTTACCGGTCGTAAACAACTGATTTCTTGTTACAACGCCTATCACGGCAATACCATGGGTGCCATGAGTGTGATGGGATTTGAAGAACGCAAAACCCCGTTTTTACCGCTCTTGGAAGATGTAGATTTTATTACATTTAATAACGAGGCAGACATCCAAAAAATCACTACCCAAACCGCAGGAATTATTTTAGAAAGCATACAAGGTGGCGCCGGATTTATTCAACCCGAAAACGACTTTTTGCGCAAAATACGCCAACGTTGCGACGAGGTGGGCGCAATGCTCATCATTGACGAGATTCAACCCGGATTTGGCCGTACGGGAAAACTATTTGGCTTTGAACATTTTGGAATTGTACCCGACATCATCATTGTGGGCAAAGGCATGGGCGGCGGAATGCCTGTTGGTGCATTTATTGCCAGCGAAGCTCATATGGATTTATTGAGTCACAGCCCCAAACTAGGACACATAACCACCTTTGGCGGACATCCGGTTATTGCGGCCGCTTGTTTGGCCACTTTGCAAGAAATAACCGAAACCCAACTCATGGAGCAAGCGCTCGAAAAAGAACAGCTGTACCGTTCGCTTTTAAAACATCCGTTGATCACCGAAGTACGCGGCCGAGGTTTGATGCTTGCAGCGATGACACCCAGCGCCGAAATAACCAATCAAGCCATTTTGGGCTGCCAAGACCGCGGGTTAATTTTATTCTGGCTACTTTTTGAAGGCAAAGCCATTCGCATTACCCCACCACTTACGATCTCTGAATCAGAAATTACAGAAGGCTGTAGAATTTTGTTGGAGGTGTTGGATACGTTAGTTTAATTTCAGGTTTCACGTTTAAGGTTTCACGTTTCACGAAATGAATAGTTCCGCTTCGCTATAGTACTTATGTTTTGTTTCAGGTTTCATGTTTCACATTAGTTGGTATTTCCGCTTCGCTATAGTACTTTATATTGAATTGTACTTAGTATAATTCTCAAAACTTGAAACCTCAAACTTGGCGAATGCCAACTCAACTTGAAACTTGAAACTTAAAACTTGAAACAAGTCTAGCCTTTGTTAATTATTTTGTTCACAACAATTCAAATAAATACCCGTTTTTGCCTAAACTACCCTTACTTTTAAAGTGCGCAACAAAAAGCAATTCCTATGCATTTGAACGACGAAGAAGAAGCCCACAACATTTCCTTATCTCGATTTGAATCGATGCTCAAAACAAATAAGGTGTTCTTTTTCGATTCGGAAGAATTTGAAGAAATTATTTTGCATTATTTGGATATTGGCAAAACCACGTTAGCTAAAAAAGCACTCAAACTTGCGCTCGATCAGCATCCGCGTTCAACTGGATTAAAACTGGTACAAGTAGAGATGTTGATCTACGAAGACAAATTGGAGCAGGCCGAAAAAATGCTCAATGAATTGTATGCAATAGAACCCAACAACGAAGAGATTTTCATTCAAAAAGCAAACATTTGTTCCAAGCGTGATCAACACGATCAAGCCGTTGAATTACTCAAAACTGCGTTATTGTATACCGATGATTTTGCGGATGTATACAATTTGATTGGCATGGAATATTTGTTTATGGATCAGCTTGAATTGGCAAAAGAAAACTTTATCAACTGTTTGGAAGAAGATCTTGAGGACCAATCGGCTTTGTATAATGTGGTGTACTGTTTTGAATTTTTAGACCAAAACCAAGCAGCAATTGATTACCTGCTGAACTACATCGAAAAAAATCCCTACAGTGAAATTGCGTGGCACCAAGTAGGCAGATTAAGTTATGCCCTAAAAAAATACCCTGAAGCTTTGCACGCCTTTGAATATGCAACGCTAATCGACGATGAATTTTTGGGTGCATTCATGGAAAAGGCCAAAACACTGGAACGCCTGAAACGCTATGATGAAGCCATTGAGGGATATACCCGAACCATAGAATTGGACGACCCTACCTCCTATGCCTTGTTGCGCATTGGAAAATGCCATGAAAAATTAGGACACAAAAAATTAGCCTTAGACTATTTTAATAAAACCGTACACGAAGACCCTTTGTTGGACAAAGGATGGATTGCCATTACCGACTTTTATGTGCGCCAAAAGAATTTTCAAAAAGCCCTGTTTTATGTAAACAAAGCCTTGCATATTGACAACCAAAACCGTTATTATTGGAAACGCTACGCAGCCATAAACAAAGAACTTAATTTCTTTGAAGAAGCCGAATTTGGCTACAGAAAGGCGGTTGAATTTGGAGATTATGAATTAGACACCTGGTTGTTTTGGGTTGATTTATTGTCTGTTTTAGGCGAATACGAAAGCGCTATACAAACCTTACATCAAGCAGCTGAATACTTTCCGGATTCGTATGAAATTGAATATCGATTGGCGGGATTGTATTATATGTTTATTGAGACAGACAAAGGAAAAATTCACCTACAAAAAGGACTGAAATTAAATTTCAAACAACAAACGCTTTTACAGGAGTTGTTTCCAAAGGTGTGGAATGAAAAAAAGGTGCAAGCATTAATACAAAAACAGACACCAAAAAACCCCTAATTTTCCACAAATCATGCCGACTAAACTAGTAGGATTGTTGGGTAAAAACATTGCTCATTCCTTCTCGAAAAAATACTTTACCGAAAAATTTGCCAGCAATAGTATCACCGATTACAGCTACGAAAACTTCCCACTAGAATCCATTGAATTGCTGCCCAAACTTTGGGAATCTGAACCCGATTTAATTGGCATGAATGTGACCATACCCTACAAACAAGAGATTTTTCCCTATTTGTCTAAACTCAACCGGCATGCCAAGCAAATTGGAGCCGTAAACGTAATAAAAAAGCGATCCGACGGAACCTTTAAAGGATACAATACAGACTACTATGGGTTCATGAAATCGGTGTTGCCTTTGTTGGAACCGCATCACAAAAAGGCATTGGTGTTGGGATCTGGTGGCGCATCAAAAGCCATACAATATGCCTTAAAAGAATTGTTGTTGGATTATAAAGTAGTTTCCCGAACGCCCAAAAAGTTGCAACTGGACTATACCCAACTCAGCAAAAAAGTAATGCAAGAATACACCATCATCATCAACTGTACTCCTTTAGGTACTGTTCCGCATACTGAAGAATTTCCTAGTATTCCCTACAAGTTGCTTGGCCCACAACACCTGGTTTTTGACTTGATTTACAATCCCGAAGAAACCACGTTTTTGAGTAAGGCAAAAGCACAAGGAGCGCGGATAAAAAACGGCTATGAAATGCTGTTGATCCAAGCCGATGCAAGCTGGAAAATTTGGAAAAAATAAAAAAGCAACGCTTACACGTTGCTTTTTTTTATTGCATTTTAACCGGTTGCTTCCTTAAATTCACTTGTTTGGCTTGACGTTCAGCCTCCAATTTCTGGTAGATTTCAAATTGCTCCGGACTGAGCATGGATTTTATTTCGGCTTCTCGCTGCGACAATAAAACAAGGTGTTTTTGCTTCTTTTCATCAGGTGTCAGCACACTTCGGCGCAATTCGCCCATGAGCGTAGCATAACGTTTGATGATTTCTCGATACGGAACTTGTTGTTCCTTGGTGAGTTGCAATGGATCTTTAAGCGGAGCAACTGCAGTTGGATTGGTTGGACTTGCTGCTGGTTTTTCTTGTGCCGATACCGTTGAAATAGTGCATAGCGTGAAAAACGAACAAGTCAAGGTAAAAAGTACTTTTTTCATCGGGTGACCTATTTAAAAATTGAATGGCTAAAGTACAACTTCATTGCAAAAACACAAATACTTTAACAGCATCTATAACCTAAAAAATTACAGCTATCAATGGCTAATCATTCGATCCGTATTCTAGGCTAAACCTTTTGAATATTAGGATGGGTTTACTATCTTTCGCCCTCAAATTAGTAGCAACCTTAAACATGTAATGATGTTAGAAGAACAGAATGATAACCTGCCACAAGCAGATGGAGACCAAAATGAAATTCAACACACTGAAATTCAATCTGAAGAAGTTGAAAACAACCCTGAAATCGTTGCGGAGCCCACTGCAGCCGTTGAGGAAGAAGTAGAAGAAGCCACCGCAGAATCTACCGATTCAATCGCAGCAGAAGTTGATGCAGTAGCAGAAACTAAGCCAGAGGAAGTTCACACAGCACCAGAAGCCACTACCGAACACGATGCGGTAATTGAGGAGATTGCCTCTGCCAATGCCGAAGCCAGCGAAGACGAAAGTGCCCGTACCGAAATTCCGATGCAAGATTACGAAACCATGACCTTAGAGGAATTGGTGAACAACCTGGAAAGTTTGGTGTCTACCGAGGCAGTTTTAGCGGTAAAAGATCACGTGGAAGAACTCAAAAAATCATTCTTGGCCCAATTTTATCATTTGTTGGATGAAAAGAAAGAAGCCTTCTTGGCCGAAAATCCCGATACAACGGAATCTTTTCATTACCAACACCCGCTTAAACCCAAATTTGATCAATTATATTCCCAATATAAAGCGCGTAAAAATGCGCATTTCAACAATTTACAAACCAATTTGCAACAGAACTTAAGCGTTCGTATGGCCTTGGTTGAAGAATTAAAAAACCTCATCAATCCACAAAACAACATCAAAGACACGTTGAAGCAATTTAACGATTTGAGAGAGCGTTGGAAAAATGCAGGTCCAATCCCCAAAGACAAATACAACCACGTGTGGAATAATTACCATTTTCACATCGAGAATTTCTACGATTATTTGCACCTCGATCGCGAAGCCCGCGACATTGATTTTAAACACAACCTGGATTTAAAACTTAAAATCATTGCCCGTGTGGAGGAATTGGTTCACGAAACCGACATCAGCAAAGCGTTCCGCGAATTGCAAGATTTGCACCGCATCTGGAAAGAAGACATTGGTCCGGTTTCCAAAGACCACCGCGAAGAAATTTGGACGCGTTTTAGCGAATTGACCAAGCAAATGCACGACAAACGCGAACAGTTGTTTGAAGGACTTCGTGCGGTAGAATCGGCTAACTTGGCTGCCAAACAAGCCATCATTGCTGATTTGGAAGCCTTGGCCCAAGAAAAAGTAAATTCGCATGCCGCTTGGTTGGGACAAATCGAAAAAGTAGAAGCTTTGCGCAATGCCTTTTTCACCGCTGGCAAAGTACCTGCCGAACTCAACGAAGCCACGTGGAGCCAGTTTAAACAAGCCGTGCGCAACTTTAACGTCTTGAAAAACGCGTTCTATAAAGAAATCAAAAAAGACCAAACCGATAATTTAACCAAAAAACAAGCCTTGGTTGCGCAAGCCAAAGCCTTGGCCGAAAGCACCGACTTTGTCGCCACCACTCCCCTGATGAAAAAAATTCAGGAAGATTGGAAAACCATTGGTCATGTGCCGCGCAAATACTCGGACAGTTTGTGGACTGAATTTAGAGCCGCCTGCAACGCCTATTTTGAAACAGTGAAGTCGCAGAAAAAAGAAGAAAACGTAGACGAAGTTGAAGCCTTTGAAAAGAAAAAAGCCTACTTGGAATCGATGCGTAGTTTTGAACTTACCGGCGTACACAAAACCGATTTGGACGCCATAAAAGCCCACATCGATGCCTGGAAAAGCTTCGGAAAAGTGCCATTCCCACGCCGTCATATTGAGGGCAAATTCAATAAAATTCTAGACGCCCTGTTTGAAAAATTGAGCCTCAGCAAAAAAGAAGGCGACATGTCTCGATTTGCCAATAGAATGGAACAATTGTCTGAATCAAACGACACGCGCAAACTGGAAGGCGAAAAAATATTCTTGACCCGCAAAATCGAGGAAGTACAAGCCGAAATCTTTCAATTGGAAAACAACATACAGTTTTTTACCAACACCAAAAATGCCAAAAAAGAAAACTCCATTGTACTCGAAGTGCGTAAAAACATCGAGAAACACAAAGAAGAAATGGCTGTGTTGCGGGATAAGTTGAAGAAATTGAGGGAGATTGTTTAGGTTTTCTGTTGTCGGTTTTCTGTTGTCAGTTATCGGTTATCCGTTTTTGGTTTAGAAGTATACTAAGAACACTTGATGAGATAAGAGTTATGAATTATTAGTTATTAGTTTTTTTCTTAGAACTATCTTTCATTTCTCGTCTTTTAGTATAACATCATAAATATAATACACATCACCAAGCTCGCGTCTTGAACCGGGTTGGGTTGTGTTTTTTTTGTTATCCGTTGTCGGTTATGAGTTGTCGGTATAGAAGTACACTAAGAACTCTTGATAAGTTTTGAGTTATGAGTTATTTCACAGAAGGGTCTTTCATCTCTCATCTTTTAGTCTACTATCTCAAATATTGGGTGCTTCAAATACTTCACTCTTGATTGAAAGCAGACTGAATAGAGAGATCCTTATAGATGACACTCAAAACCGATAACCCAATCTGAGGTGTATGTTTGCAGTGGTGCCTTCTACATCACCAAAACTTTTGCGAAATTGACGGCCGTAGCCAATTCCAATTCCCGTTTCATAGGTGAAATGGTTTCCGATATTTCTTTTTATTCCCCAGGTAGGGATTATTGTAATTAAATTATACGTTCTCAAGTTTTTGTAGTTTGAAATCACAAACCAATCCGGATGAAAGCTAGTTTGAATCGAAAGAAAATTGCCGCTATTGCCCGCTATATTTCTAGATTTTGATTGTCTTTTTTCTAAGTTGTAATACCATCTTGGCTCGGCGGTGATTACGGGCGTCATGAGAAAACCAGTTTTAGGATAAAAATCTCCGCCAAAAACACCTGCATTCATACCTACTTCAGCTCGTAAAGCAATTTGATTTGTCAGTTTTATTTCATCATGCACCCAAATACCCAGAATTCCAGTTTGTATGCCACAAGTTGATTTTTCTACGCTTGCCGTTTGGGCTGTTCCAGTATAACACAAGGCACATGCAATCAATTGGATAAATAAGTTTGGTTTCATTTTGTTTTGTTTTTAAATTAATGCCGTTTAAATTATTCTGGATTTACCCACAGTGCTATCAAAACAAGCAGATTCCGATTTCAAGTGTAAGCTATTTTTTTAATATTAATTTCTGAACCACCTTTCTCTCTGCACTTATAATCACTACTAAATAAATTCCATCTTGTAAATGAGACAAATCGATTTGGTTTTTTTGAATTGTTTTGTAATGATTTACTTTTCGACCTAGATGGTCAAATACGTCAACAGCTGTAATCGCATCTTTACTGGCAATGGTTAGTAAACCATGGGTGGGATTGGGAAAAAGCGTTACTTGCTTACTATCCTGTGTATTGAAATTGGTGCTAGAAAGAGCGACTAAGCCATTGAGAGGTGATGAGAACTGCAACGTTTCAGAATCTGAACCAACGGGATTATCACATACTAAAACACCTTTGACATTCCTTCTCTTGTATACGTTGACTACCAGGGTATAATTTTGGGTATCTATATTTACGTTGGGTATTACAAAGTCATTTTCTTTAATGGTACCTACCGGCATCAAATATGGAGAGTAGCAAATATTTAAGGTAATTACATTTTCAACTACACTAAAGTTATGATTGTAATACTCAAAATAATATCCATCACTAACTCTTGTATGGATGTTAATATCAACACCATCTGTGTTTGAAACAGTTATTTCCTGAATTAGTAAAGCATGTGAATTTTGAATTATTCCAATAAAGAATAAAAATGTGAATAGTGATTTCATGGTAATTAATTTTTAATTAAAGTTAGCCGAACCCAAAGTATTATTTCCTCGGTTTCGCCAGTTAATCGAGTATATTTATTTTTTCAATATTAGTTTCCTAACCACTTTAGTAGTTGTATTTTCAATTTCAACAAAATAAATTCCATCTTCTAAATGAGACAAATCAATTTGATTGTTTTGAATTGCATTGTACTGGTTTATTTTCCGTCCTAGATGGTCAAATACGTCAATAGCCGTAATAGCATCTTTACTGACAATGGTTAGTAAACCACGGGTGGGATTGGGAAAAACATTGAAGTTACTATTTTCATAGGTTAATGTAGATAAGCCTTGACGATTGGCATTTGGAAACAAATTACAATCAATATTTGGAGTAAATTGAATAGTTTGATTTTGTTTTGTATAACATGACAAACCTCCCCAAGAATCTAGACTTGGAAAGCAAGGATTACTTATTCTTCCTATTCCCTCTACTACTCCTGTAGTACCATCAAAAGTTCCAATTAAATGTTTAAGACTTAATCCATTCAAATTTATTGTATTAACAGTTGTAACTGGACAATTTTCAATGTCATAATATAAAACCCCTAATGAATTAAATGAATCACCAATTTGAGCATTTAACAACGTGTTATTATCTAGATCAACTTCATCAGTATTTGTATTAAGATTTAAGTAATAAAATTTACCATTATTATCTTCTCGATACAAAGAATATGATGGATATAAATAAATATTACCATATTCATTAATAATAGTAAATTTTTTATAATATGTATATCCATTATGGTCTTCTGTACCATCAAAAAATGAAGTATAATAGGATGTTCCAAAGGCATCTGTATGATAGGTTCTCCATTCAGAGGTAGCATCAAGATAATGTGAATAGTAAATTTGTGAATAACCAAAATTACAGGCAAGTAATAAAACCAATAAATTTAATGTATGTTTCATGGCATTTAATTTTTTAAATCATTTACGGCTTCTATGATTTGATTCACAACAAATTAAACCAAAAAAACTGCAATTGGAATTCAGTTAGAAAAATAGTTCGAAATTTATTTTTTAAGCGTTAATTTCCGAACCATCTTCGTGTTGGAATTTTGAATTTCAACTAAATACATTCCATTTTCAAATTCGCCCATGTCAATATAATCCTCTTTCAAATGATCAATTGTTTTTACATTTCGGCCTAACTCATCATATATGGAAATTGAACTTCCTTTTACATTGTCACTGATGTGAAATAAACCATCAGTTGGATTGGGATATAAAATTGCAGTATCGGTGTTAGAAAAATTGAGAGATGACAGCGTTATAGTTTCACTCAAAGGAGCGGAGAAATTTAGTGTAGCTGAATCTTGTAATGAAGAATAATCACAATTAAACGCCGTAGTCAAATCGTATATTTTAACATTTAACGTATAGTTTCCGCTTGAAGGGATGTCAACTTGGAAATCATGTTCTAAATGTAAAATGACTGCAGATCCATAGACAATATAACATACATTTAAAGTTATGATTGAATTTTCAATGGTGTAAAAAGAAGATAATGCATCTGCACCACAACACGTTAGCACCTTTAAATTTACATTGAGTTGATTAGCATTGAGTTGCGAAACAGCTATGCCTTCAAAACCAATGTATTGCTCGGCTTTACTTACCTGGGACAAACAAATGAAAAATAGCAAGGCAATTATTTTCTTACGCATAATTTCTAATTTTTTATTATTTTTTCAGTAATGTATTCAAAAGCATACTGATTCACAACAAATTAAATCAAAAAAACTGCAACTGAAATTCAGTTAGAAAATTTTTATTTATTTTTCTAAATTAGTTGAATCTGTATTGCAAAAGATTGCGTCGTCGTACTACCTCGCAATGACGTTCTAAGTATACTTCTAAAAAACTTCCCACTCCCAACTTCCCACTTCAAGCTAACAGCTAATAGCTACCTAAGCTCATAGTATACTCCTAAGATTACAATTTCACCGCATTCTCACTCCACATTTTTTCCTACATTTGCCGCATTATTTAACTACTCCTTACAACATGATACTACCAATAGTAGGCTACGGCGATCCGGTGTTGCGAAAAGTGGGCGAAGACATCAACGCCGATTATCCCAACCTGAAAGAGCTTATTTTCAATATGTTTGACACCATGTACAACGCCTACGGTATTGGCTTGGCGGCTCCGCAAGTGGGATTGCCCATTCGCTTGTTTGTGATTGACATGGTGCCGTTTAGCGACGACGAAGACAGAAGCCCTGAGGAACAAGAAAAACTCAAAAACTGCAAGAAAGCCTTTATCAACGCTAAAATCTTGAAAGAAGAAGGCGAATTATGGAGCTTTAACGAAGGCTGTTTGAGTATCCCCAACGTGCGTGAAGATGTATACCGACACGAACGCATTACGGTACAATACCATGACGAAAATTTTAATTTACACACCGAAGTATTTGACGGCATAACCGCTCGCGTAATCCAACACGAATACGATCACATTGAGGGTGTGTTGTTTACCGACAAAATTGCTCCCCTTAAAAAACAACTCATCAAGAAAAAATTGCAAAACATCATGGAAGGCAAAACCAAGGCCGATTACAAGATGCGTATTTTTGGAAAAAAAGGCCGTTAATTAAGGCCAGCATTTGTCAACAATAAATATATTTGTCCCTCCAACAAAAGAACACTATGAATCTAGATAAAATATTAGCGATTTCAGGAAAACCTGGTTTGTATGCCTTAAAAGTACAAACCCGTACAGGCTTTGTGGCCGAATCCTTACTCGACGGCAAACGCATTACAGTAGGTTTACGCAGCAACGTGAGTTTGTTGTCTGAAATTTCGATGTATACGCACACCGCCGAGAAACCGCTGGTTGAAGTGATGCGCGCCATTGCTGTCAAAGAAAACGAAGGACCTGCCATTTCGGCTAAGGAAGATACAGCGAAATTGGTGGCTTATTTTGCCGAGATTTTGCCCGATTACGACCAAGACCGCGTATATGCTTCAGACATCAAAAAGGTAATCAACTGGTACGGCATTTTGCAAGCCAAAGGTTTAGTATCAAAAGAAGAACCGAAAGTTGAAAACGCCGAAAGCATCAAGGAACAAGTGGTGGAAGAAGTGAAAAAAGAAAAAGCCAAGGCGCCCAAAAAAGCCACTAAAAAAGAAGCATAACAATTCGCATAAACCATAAATGAATCCTATTTCTACAATCAGAGGTAGGATTTTTTTTACCAAAAAAGTAGCCCTATGAACACCCGCCAACAACAATTGCAAGCCTTTGAACGATTGCTCGACGTGATGGACGATTTGCGCGCCCAATGCCCATGGGATAAAAAACAAACCATGGAATCGCTGCGACACCTCACCATCGAAGAAACCTATGAATTGGGCGATGCCATATTAAACAACGACCTAAATGAAGTAAAAAAGGAGTTGGGCGATGTGTTGTTGCACATTGTATTTTATGCCAAAATAGGCAGTGAAACACTGGATTTTGACATAGCCGATGTGTGCAACGAGTTGTGCGAGAAACTCATATTTAGACATCCACACATTTACGGCGATGTACAAGTTGCCGACGAGGAAGAGGTGAAACGCAACTGGGAAAAACTCAAACTCAAAGAGGGAAAAAAATCAGTGTTGGAAGGCGTGCCTAAAGGTTTACCCGCATTGGTAAAAGCCAGCCGAATTCAAGACAAGGCCAAAGGCGTGGGCTTTGATTGGGAAGAACCGCAACAGGTGTGGGAAAAAGTGCAAGAAGAATTACAAGAATTGCAAGCCGAAGTACAGGCCAATAATCCCGATGCGCTCGAAGCCGAATTTGGAGATGTTTTGTTTTCGCTCATCAATTACGCCCGATTTTTGAAAATCAATCCCGAGGATGCTTTGGAACGCACCAATAAAAAGTTCATCAGCCGATTCCAGTATTTGGAAAAAAAAGCCGAGCAATTGGGCAAATCTTTGTCTGAGATGAGTCTGGCCGAAATGGATGTGTTTTGGAACGAGGCTAAAAAGTTGTAGTACTTATTCTGAAATGCGTTTCAGTTTGGCTTTGTCAGTAATGCTGATTTTCTTTCCGTTCAATGCAATGAATCCCAGCTTGTTAAATTCGGACAACAAGCGAATGCAACTTTCGGTTGCGGTTCCAATCATGCCCGCTAATTCTTCGCGTGACAACTGAATGTGTAAGGTGCCATCGGAGTTGGTGCCAAACGTTGTTTCCAAATACAACAAGGTTTCAGCCAAGCGTTGTTTTACGTTTTTTTGCGCCAATGAAACCATGTGGTCATCGGCCTCTTTCAAATCGCCACACACGGAGCGCATCACATTGAGGGAGAATTTATTGTTGTCGTTAAACAAATTCATCACGTCCGATTTGGGAATAAAACAGACTTGCATGTCTTCTAAGGCAATCGCAGTAAGGTTTACGGGTTCGTCACTAATCATGGAACGCTGTCCCAACAACTCCCCTTTTGTCACCAATTTCACAATCTGATCTTTGCCGTTGGCGCTCAACTTAGTCATTTTGCATACGCCATCTTTTACACAAAAAATACCATTCACTGTATCTCCTTCTTCAAAGATGATCTCGCCTTTTTTAATGGTTTGGGAAGTTTTGCAATCGGCTAATTTTAGTAACTCTTCTTTGCTTAATGCTTTGAGGGAACTAAATTCTCGCACAATACACTGTTCACATTTACTCATAACTAAAAATTGATTGGGATAGACTCTGCAAATTTAGCGTTTAATATGACAAATGTCATGTTTTCTTTAACAACTGTTGAAGTCCTTTGTAGCAGGTATAAAATGAGCAAATTATGGATGCATCTTCGTGTTTCCATTGTGGTTTAGACATCGAAATAAAAAACGAAATTCTGTTTGACAACAAGGCTTTTTGTTGCGCGGGTTGCAAAACCGTCTACGAATTGCTACGCGATAATGAATTGGGTTGTTATTACGATTATGCACAATCACCTGGAGCAACTCCTTTAGATATAAAGGGAAAATATGATTTTTTAGACAATGATGAGATTCGTACCAAGTTGTTGGACTTTCAAGAAGCCCACACCGCTATTGTTTCATTGCACATTCCTCATATTCATTGCAGTTCATGCATTTGGATTTTGGAAAATTTACAGCGTCTTCAACAAGGAGTAATCAGTTCGCAGGTAAATTTCCCGCAAAAGAAAGTGCGAATAACATTTCACGCCAACCAGGTTTCGTTGAAAGAATTGGTGTATGTATTGAGCAGCATTGGCTACGAACCCTACATCAGTTTAGAGCAATACGAGGCCAATACCGAACGTGTAGATCATAGCTTGACCTACAAATTGGGCGTGGCTTTCTTTTGTTTTGGCAACATCATGCTGTTGTCTTTTCCCGAGTATTTTGAAGTGCAAGAATATTGGCTAGACCACTACCGCGGCTTCTTTCGTTGGCTCATTTTTGCGCTGGCATTGCCCAGTTTTTTCTATTCGGCGAGCGGCTATTATGTGGCGGCCTACCAAAGCATCAAAGCCCGTATGCTCAACATCGAAATCCCCATTGCGTTGGGAATAGTGGTCATGTTTGTGCGCTCAACGGTAGACATTGTAATGGATTACGGATCGGGCTTTTTTGACAGCCTTACGGGTTTGATCTTCTTTATGCTGTTGGGCAAAATGTTTCAAATCAAAACCTACAGTTTTTTGAGTTTTGAACGCGATTTTAAGTCCTATTTCCCCATCGCAGTTACCCGAATTATGGGCAAACACGAAGAAAATGTGCCGGTCTATCATATCGAGAAAGGCAATCGCTTGCTCATTCGCAACCAAGAATTAATTCCAGTTGATGGCATTCTCATCAGTGCTTCGGCTGATATTGATTACAGTTTTGTGACGGGAGAGGCGGTACCCATTGCCAAAAAATCGGGCGATAAAATTTTTGCCGGGGGCAAGCAAATGGGATCCGTAATCGAGATGGAAGTGTTGCAATCGGTGTCGCAAAGTTACCTCACGCAGTTGTGGAGCAATGATGTGTTTCAGAAAAAAATAGATCAAAAACACAAAACCATCACCGACGCCATTAGTCGTTACTTTACGCCGGTCTTATTATTTATTGCTTTTGCGGGCTTTGGTTATTGGATTTTTATCGACACCCAAACCGCCTTCAATGTGTTTACCGCTGTGCTCATTGTGGCTTGTCCCTGTGCCTTGGCCTTGACCGCTCCGTTTACCTTTGGGAATGTGTTGCGCATTTTAGGTAAGAAAAAATGCTACCTCAAAAACGCCTTGGTCATCGAACAAATGGCCAAAGTGGATACGCTGGTTTTTGACAAAACAGGCACCATAACCACTACGCAAAAAACTACGATTAATTATGTAGGAAAGCACATTAGTACCGCTGATTTGGAAATGCTCAAAAATGTATTGCGGGCATCCAATCATCCGCTGAGCCGCATGGTCTATGATTATTTACCTGAGGCACCCAAAAGGGCTGTTACGGCTTTTGTTGAATACACCGGCAAAGGAATTACCGCCGAATGCGAAGGGCAAACGATCCAATTGGGTTCGGCGCGTTTTTTGGGTAAATCAACCCCAGCTGATGTGAATCAAACTCAAGTACATGTAGCGATCAATGCGCATTATTTGGGCTATTTCGTTTTTCAGAACCACTACCGAGAAGGGCTAGAAACCTTGTTTGCCCAATTGGCCAAAACTTATAAACTGAAAGTAGTTTCGGGCGATAACGAAGGAGAACGCGAAACCTTGCAACAGCTTTTGCCTGCCGGAACCGAATTGGTGTTTAACCAAAAACCCGAACAAAAATTAGCTTTCATCAAACAGTTGCAAGAAACCGGTGCCAATGTCATGATGATTGGCGACGGACTCAACGATGCGGGAGCCTTGGCCCAAAGCAATATGGGCATGGCCATTTCAGAAAACGTCAATGTGTTTTCACCAGCCTGCGACGCGATTTTAGACGCCAGTCAGTTTGCCCAATTGGGCGGCTATTTGCGTTTGGCTAAAGATTCGATTACCACCATCAAAATGAGTTTCACCCTCTCGTTGTTGTACAATGTAGTGGGCTTATCGTTTGCCGTGAGTGGTCGTTTGGAACCCATTATTGCCGCCATCATTATGCCCTTGAGTACGATTACTATCGTGAGTTTTGTAACGGTGATGAGTAATTATTTTGCGAGAAGGAGGAGTTAGTTTCAGGTTTCAGGTTTCAGGTTGAGTTGGCATACGCCAAGTTTCAGGTTTCAAGTTTCAAGTTTCAAGTTGTTTGAATTATACTAAGATCAATCATATGATAAGCACTATAGCGAAGCGGAAATACAATATGACATGAAACCTTAAACTTGAAACAAAAACCAACGAAGCGCAGCGCAGTTGTTTGAAACAAAAACAAACGCATGATAAATATCATAAAATAACCCAACCGTCAACCCTAATTTTGACTAAACATGTAAGTAGGTATGAGTGTCATTTATTTATTAATCTCCATCAGTATCGTGGTAGCCGTTGGCTTTTTTGTTGCATTTGTTGTTGCAGTCAAATCAGGCCAATACGACGATGATTATACCCCGTCGGTGCGCATGCTCTTTGACGATGAATTACGTAAAACCAAAACAGAACTAAAAACAGACAAAAAACAGAATTAATTATGGAAATGCAACAATTTTATTACGACAACAAAATTGTAAAGAAATTCCTGTATGCCACCATTGTATTTGGGGTAGTGGGAATGTTAGTTGGGCTTATTTTGGCCTTGCTGTTTCTTTTCCCAAACCTCACCGAAGGAATCTCTTGGTTGAGTTTTGGCCGATTGAGACCTTTACACACCAACGCCGTCATTTTTGCCTTTGTGGGCAATGCTATGTTTGCAGGAATTTACTACTCCTTACAACGCCTCTTGAAAGCGCGCATGTTTAGCGATGTACTGAGCGCCATACACTTTTGGGGCTGGCAGCTTATCATTGTGGCCGCTGCCATTTCGTTGCCATTAGGATACACCACATCAAAAGAATACGCCGAATTAGAATGGCCCATTGACATTGCCATCGCCTTGGTTTGGGTGGTATTTGGAATCAACATGATTGGCACCATTTTAAAACGCAGAGAGCGCCATTTGTATGTAGCCATCTGGTTTTACTTGGCCACCTTTGTGACCGTTGCCGTACTGCACATTTTTAACAGTTTGGAACTTCCTGTTTCGGCCTCAAAAAGTTACTCGGTCTATGCTGGCGTGCAAGACGCCTTGGTACAGTGGTGGTACGGACATAATGCCGTGGCCTTTTTCTTGACCACGCCTTTCTTGGGATTAATGTACTACTTCATGCCCAAAGCGGCCAACCGCCCGGTTTATTCCTATCGCTTATCCATTGTACACTTTTGGTCATTGATTTTTATATACATCTGGGCAGGACCGCACCATTTGTTGTATTCGGCTTTACCGAATTGGGCACAAAATTTAGGTGTTGTATTTTCCATCATGTTAATCGCGCCTTCTTGGGGCGGGATGATCAACGGACTGCTTACCCTTCGTGGCGCCTGGGACAAAGTGCGTGTTGAACCGGTGCTGAAGTTTTTTGTAGTAGCTATTACCGGATATGGTATGGCCACGTTTGAAGGGCCCATGTTGTCTCTCAAAAATGTAAACGCCATTGCACACTATACCGACTGGATTGTTGCTCACGTGCACGTGGGTGCCTTGGCTTGGAACGGATTCATGGCGTTTGGGATGATCTATTGGCTAATTCCGCGCATGACCAAGGGCAGTTTGTATTCGACCAAATTGGCCAACTTTCACTTTTGGATTGGCACCTTGGGCATCATTTTGTATTCCTTGCCGATGTACGTGGCGGGTTTTACCCAAGCCTCAATGTGGAAACAATTCAATCCAGATGGCACCTTAACTTACGGAAACTTTTTAGAAACCGTTACCGAAATCATGCCCATGTATTGGATGCGTGCGGTAGGTGGAACGATGTATTTGGTGGGCATGTTGGTGTTGGTGTACAACATCATCCAAACCGTGCGAGCCAATGCCGCTGTTGAAGACGAATTGGCCGAAGCACCCGAATTGCAAGAAGTGAGCGCCAAACGCGTGAAAGGCGAAAAATACCACAGCTGGTTGGAACGTCGCCCGATACAATTGACTTTGTTTGCCACCGTAGCCATATTAATTGGCGGCATCATTCAGATTGTGCCCACCATTATGGTGAA
>JAGNTC010000232.1 GCA_017987725.1 Flavobacterium sp. | reverse complement strand
CTGTACTAGTAGCTGCTGAAGGAAGTTTTGAGGTATCGAAAGCTGACATTAGTGGTGCCGTAGCTAGCGTGGCAGTTTCTGACGCTAACGTTCAATCAGCAAGTGGTAACATTGAGGCGGCAAAAATTCGTTTGGGACGCTTAACCAGTGATTATAACAGATACAACAATTTGTACAAAAATCACTCAATTACCAAACAACAATACGAGCAAGCTTTGGCTGCCAAACAAGAAGCCGAAACTCAGGTGCGTATTTTGCAACAACAACAAAAAGCCAGTAGTTTTCAAAAATCGGTTATTGAAGCCAAATCAAAAGTGTCTAACAAACAAACTGAAGTGGCTGCTGCCAATATCAAAAGGGCGCAAGCACAATTAGAAGCGGCTAAATTAAATCTTACGTATACTGTAGTAACTGCAGCTATCGACGGACAAGTGTCTAAAGTAGATATCCAACCAGGACAATTGGTTCAGGCAGGGCAATCATTGTTCCAAATTATCAATAATGCTTCGGCTTGGGTAATTGCTAATTTCAAAGAAACGCAATTGAACAAAATGGTAGAAGGACAAAAAGTAACCATCAAAGTAGATGCATATCCTGATTATGATTTCCAAGGAACTATTACTTCTTTTTCTCCAGCAACAGGAGCGCGTTTTTCATTACTACCTCCTGATAATGCTACGGGTAACTTTGTAAAAACCATCCAACGTTTGCCTGTAAAAATCAGTTTAGACTCGAACAACGATCCTGAAAAAATTAAATTATTACGTCCAGGAATGAATGTGGATGTTGACGTACATTTAAAATAAAATGGTACAAGCAGACGATTTAGTAGAATACGGCTATAGACGTGTAATCATCACCATTACAGCGGTACTTTGTGCCTTGCTCGAAATTGTAGATACCACTATTGTCAATGTGGCATTAACCAATATGAGAGGAAGTCTTGGAGCGACCTTAAATGATGTAGCTTGGGTAATTACCGCTTATGCTATTGCGAATGTAATTGTCATCCCGATGACGAGTTGGCTTTCGCAACAATTTGGAAGACGTAATTATTTTGTGGTGTCGATCATCCTATTTACAACGGCTTCCTTTTTATGTGGGAATGCCAGTACTATTTGGGAATTAATCATTTTTCGATTCATCCAAGGTCTGGGTGGTGGCGCTTTATTGGTAACGGCTCAAACCATTATTACCGAGAGTTATCCAGCGGCTAAACGTGGAATGGCACAAGCCATTTACGGAATGGGAGTTATTGTTGGCCCCACACTGGGTCCGCCATTAGGTGGATACATCGTAGATAATTTTTCTTGGCCTTACATTTTTTACATCAACATTCCTATCGGGATTATTGCAGCTGTTTTAGCATTTTCTTTTGTTCGAAGTCCAAAATACGGCGAAAAATTAAAAGCGCATCAAGTCGATTGGTTGGGAATTTTCCTTTTAAGTGCTTTCATTGGTTCATTGCAATACGTTTTAGAACACGGTCAGCAAGACGACTGGTTTAACGATACAACCATTTTAGTTTTGAGTATTGTATCCGTTTTTGGACTGTTATTTTTTGTGTGGCGAGAACTCACTTACAAACATCCTATTGTCAACCTCAGTGTTTTAAAAGATGGAAATCTCCGCATTGGTATTGTGATGTGTTTTATTCTTGGATTTGGTCTGTATGGTTCGACTCTAATTATTCCTATTTACACCCAAGCTATTTTGGGTTGGACAGCTACAGATGCTGGTTTATTATTAATCCCAGGTTCCATAACTACAGCATTCATGATGCCTATTATTGGTAAAATGATTCAAAAAGGAGTTCCACAAGGTTATATGGTGGGAGTGGGATTCTTAATTTTCTTCTTCTTTACTTTTATGATGTACAGCCGAATGACGCCTGATACAGGAGTAGAACATTTGTTCTGGCCATTAATTTTAAGAGGAATTGGATTGGGATTGCTTTTTGTACCCATCACTACCCTATCGCTTTCAACCTTGAAAGGAAGAAGTATTGGCGAAGGGGCGGCTTTTACTGGAATGATGCGTCAATTGGGTGGATCGTTTGGTATTGCTATTATTACCACCTACATCACCCGATTCAGTCAAGAACACCGTGTGAGTTTATTGGCAAATATAGACACAACCAGAACCAATGTACAACAACGTATTGCGATGCTTCAAAGAGGATTTATGTCCAAAGGATATAGCAGCAACGAAGCCTTGAATAAAGCCTATCAAGTACTCGATTATTCGGTCATGAAGCAATCTACCGTTATGGCGTATATGGATGTTTTTATGTATCTCGGAATCCTGTTCCTATGCTGCATCCCGATTATATTTTTAATCAAAAAAGGGAAAAATAAAATCGATCCTGCCGAAGCAATGCACTAAAATACTATTACACAGATTAGGACTTCGGTTTTAGTCTGTGTTTTTTTTATTTCAAATCTAAACTCAAAGAACTCAATTATTGTAATCTGCGAATCTGCGGTGAACGAATTATTACCTCGTAAAAACCAAATTATTCCCCTTTGATAAGTT
>JAGNTC010000231.1 GCA_017987725.1 Flavobacterium sp. | reverse complement strand
AAGTTCTCAAATGTACCTCCATAAGTAAAAAAATACCCTGATGGCAATTTTACTTTTGTTGCCAATTTATCCTGAATTTCTTTTACCACACTTTGTACGTCTCTATCTTCTATATTGAAACCAATAACAATTCTACGTTTACCAGCCTCTCTACTGATTTGTGCGGGACCCAATTTAAAAGCCACTTTTGCCACTTGTGATAGTGGAATTTGATTGCCCGTAGGTGTTGGTATCAATAAATTATTTACATCGTCGATACTTCTTCTTGATGTACTGTCCAATCGCACTACTAAATCAAATTTCCGTTCGTTTTCATAAACCACACCTGCTGCTTTTCCTGCAAAAGCAGTACTTACGATACTGTTGATGTCTTCAACGTTTAAACCATAATTGGCTATACGCAAACGGTCGTATTCAATATTAATTTGTGGCAATCCGTCCACTTGTTCCACTTGAGGTGATGAAACTCCTTTTACGTTTAGGATTACACTTTCGACTTTTTTTGCATAGACGGAAAGACTGTCCAGGTTTTCGCCAAATATTTTTATGGCCACATCTTGTTTAATACCCGTCATTAGTTCATTAAAACGCATTTGAATGGGTTGGCTTTTTTCTACAAAAACTCCTGGAATCACACTTAATTTTTCTTCTAATGCATCGCCCAGTTCGTCATACGTTCTGCCTGATTTCCATTCGTCTTGTGGTTTCAGGATAATCATCATATCTGTGGCTCCGGGAGGCATTGGGTCAGTAGGCACTTCACCTGCACCCGTTTTTCCAACCACCATTTTTACTTCCTCAAATTGTTTGGCAATTCTTGCGCCTTGCATCGAAGTTTCGATACTTTGGGATAATGAAGTTTCGAGCGGCATTTTAAATTCAAAGGCATAATCTCCTTCGGCTAAATTGGGGATAAACTCTCCACCCATTTTGGTAAAAATAAAAACGGTAATCAACAATAAAGCAACAGTTAGGCCTACGACTTTGTATTTTATGGCAATTACTTTTTCTAAAAGAGGTTCGTATTTGCCGTACAAGAAATCCATCATTTTATCCGAAAATGTTTTCTTGTGACTGATGTGTTTCGGTAAAAACAAGGCACTCATCATAGGAATATAGGTTAATGAAAGAATCATAGCTCCTATAATTGCAAACGAAACTGTTTTTGCCATTGGGCCAAACATTTTTCCTTCGATTCCTACCAATGATAAAATTGGGAAGTACACAATCATAATGATGATTTGTCCAAAGGCAGCACTGCTCATCATTTTCTTGGCACTGTTTTCAACCGCCAGATCCATTTCAAGTTGGGTGAGCCTTTTTTTGCTTTTATTGTGTTCCAGAAAATACAATGAAGCTTCGACGATAATTACGGCACCATCCACAATCAATCCAAAATCTATTGCACCGAGGCTCATTAGGTTTGCGCTCACTCCAAATATTCTCATTAATGCCAAGGCAAAAAGCATTGAAAGAGGTATTGCAGAAGCGACAATAAGTCCTGCACGAAGGTTTCCGAGGAACAAAACCAACACAAAAATGACGATTAAAGCTCCTTCAACCAAGTTCTTTTCAACAGTAGAAATAGCACGTTTTACAAATGTACTTCTGTCAATAAATGGCTCTACAACTACATCATCAGGCAAAGATTTTTGTATGATAAGCATTTTTTCTTTAACCCTTTGAACCACCTCATTACTATTTGCCCCTTTTAGCATCAATACAATACCACCAACTGCATCTACTTTTCCGTTGTAAGTCATTGCTCCATAACGTACGGCACTACCAAACTTTACATCGGCAACATCTTTTATAAAAATAGGCACGCTGTTTGGACTGCTTTTTACAACAATATTTTTTACGTCTTCCAAGGAAGTGACTAATCCAACTCCACGGATAAAGTAAGCACTTGGTTTTTTGTCAATGTATGCTCCACCCGTATTTTGATTGTTTTTTTCCAGAGCATTGAAAATGTCGGGAATGGTAACTCCCATTGCTTTTAAGCGGTTGGGATTAACACCAACCTCATATTGTTTTAATTTTCCACCAAAACTATTTATTTCGGCAATTCCGGGTGTTCCGTTGAGTTGTCTTGCTACTATCCAATCTTGCATAGAACGCAAATCCATTGCGGAATACTTATTTTCACTTCCTTTTTTTGGATGTAAAATATATTGATAGACTTCGCCAAGACCTGTGCTTACAGGGCCTAATTCTGGTGTTCCAATGCCTTTAGGGATTTGATCGGTAGCTTCTTTTAGTCGTTCACTAATTAATTGGCGTGCAAAATAAATATTGACATCATCATCGAAAACGACTGTGATTACCGATAAACCAAAGCGAGAAATGCTACGGGTTTCTTCTAAATCGGGAAGATTTGCTATGCTTTGTTCTATTGGAAAAGTGACTAATTGTTCTACTTCCTGCCCAGCCAAGGTTGGACATAGCGTAATGATTTGTACTTGATTGTTTGTTATGTCTGGTACGGCATCGATGGGTAATTTGGATGCACTCCAAACTCCCCAAATGATGAGAAATAAAGTCATCAAAC
>JAGNTC010000101.1 GCA_017987725.1 Flavobacterium sp. | reverse complement strand
GAAGTATTATCTGCTTTTGGTATCTTAAATAATAAAATTGTTGAATCAAACGTAATTACGGATGCTAGAAATGAATCTTCATTTCAACAATTAGCCCAGAAAGCAGCGGATCAACCCAAACAATATGGAGACAAAAAAGCAAAAGTTGAAAAAATTCGTGCTTTGTCTAAAGATTTCAATGATTATATCGAAGCTATAAAAGCAGATTTTACCAAAGAATTCAAAAAAGACGAGAACGGAAATCTTCCTTTTGAAGCGATGGACAAAGGTGATATGGTAGATGAGAAGTGGTTCGAAGGAGATAAGCCTAGCAAAAAAGGAAAAGAATTTCTAGAAAAAATCGCCAATTTCGTTTCACAATTAAAAGAAGTTGGAGGCAGTTCTATCGCTGAGGTAGAGTTGAAAAAAATCCAAAATCGCTTTTCAACAGCTTCTGTTTTCTCTAAAACTGAGAACAAAAAAATTGAGTGGATGGAGTACAATTACAAAGGTTTCCCTTTAATTGCAACCATTACAAAACTATCTCAATTGCAAGCAGATATCAAAACGACTGAAAGTGATATCATCAATGGAATGTTTCAATCTGATCTTGTGGCAGCAGCCTCTTTGACTGCTTACCAACCGATAGTAGTTCCTGAAAAAACAGCTTTCTTTCAAGGTGAAGCGGTTAAAGGAAAAATCATTTTAGGAAAATTTGACCCTAATTTAGTTGCCAAGTCTGTTATCGTTAATGGTCAGTCTGTGAAAGCTACGGCTGGACAAGCTGAGTTTTCTTTCGGCGCAGGTAATGTGGGTGAGCACGAAATTACAGGTTCATTTAATTTCGACGAGAACGGTAAAGTTGTTAGTTTGCCTATCAAAGGAAATTATGTAGTGGTTCCTAAACCTAATTCTGCAACAATTTCTGCCGATAAAATGAATGTAGTATACCGTGGAGTTACTAACCCAATGACTATTTCATTTGCTGGTATTTCTGCAGATAAAGTTTCTGCTTCTGCACCAGGTTTAAGTTCTAATGGAAAACCAGGTTCATACAAAATGAATCCTGGATCTGGAACTGAAGTGGCAATCAATGTTACTGGAACTTTACCAGATAATTCTAAAGTATCTGACAAAAAAGTATTCCGTATCAAAAGTATCCCTGCACCAACCGGATGTATTGGAGGTGAGTATGGAGTGGTGAAAGGAGCTAAATCAAGACTTGAAGTTTCTCAAATCTCAGCTAAAATGTTGGATTTTGATTTTGAAGTAAAATTAAAAGTTACTGGATTTAGTTTAAAAGTTACTGGACAAGCTACTGTAGTAGTTTCAGGTGATCGTGTAAACGCACAGTGTAAAGCTGCTTTAGCAAAAGCGGGTAGAGGTGACCAAGTTACCATTTCAGATATTAAAACTAAACTAGAAGGTTCTGATATTTTATTGTCACGAACTGCTCCAGTAATTTACGAGATTCAATAAGCCCCGTTCAAGAATACCTACTAATACTTTAAAAGTATAAACAATGACAAAGAACCTATTTATTGCAGCCTTGTTTTTAAGTGTAAGTTTTTCAACTTCTGCACAGTCCAATCTATTGAATGCCAAAGTGCCTTCAGAAATTGGCAAGAAAACTCCTGCTCAGCTCAATTCAGACAACGATAAACCATTGCCTTATGGGTATGTGCATGATCGTGACGTGTTAATGGGTAAAACAACCTGGGAAATCATCGATTTGGATGAGCGCATCAACTTTCCGTTGTATTATCCAATCGATACATCTAATATTGGAAAAGATAGACGTTCCTTGTTTGATGTTTTGCTAAAAGGCATTAAGTCTGGTAAGATAACGGAAGTGTATACTGACAGTTATTTTAACACTAAAAAAACCTTCAAGGACATGAGTTCTTCGTTTACTTACATTGATACAACCAATGCTGGTAAAGAAGAAATTAACAACTATCCTGAAGACTACAAATCTGGGAATAAAGTGTTAGATCCTCAGTATATCAACAAGAAAGAATTAGGAGCTATTGACGTAGCCGACTACAAAATAAAAGGCTTTTGGTATTTTGATAAACGCCAAAGTGAGTTGAAATATCGTTTACTAGGTATTTGCCCAGTATCTCCTGAGGCCAAAGAAATTGGAGCGGAGAATCAAGATTTCATTGAATTGTTTTGGGTTTATTTCCCTGCAGTTCGTGAAATATTGCACGAAGCCAAAGCATTTAATAACCGTAATTCAGCCATGCCAATTAGTTTTGATGACATGTTAAATTCCCGACGTTTCAATGGTGAATTGTACAAAGAAGAAAACGTATATGGCGACCGTGAGATTTCAGAATACATGAGAGAGAATTCTCAAATGCAATTATTAGAGTCAGAACGCGTGAAAGATAAAATCCGTGATTTTGAACAAGATATGTGGAACTACTAATTTTTGTACTACACTTTTTAACCAACTCCTACCATTTACGGTAGGAGTTTTTTATTGAATATGTTAGACTATATACTTGTCGGTTCCGGCTTAGCAGGCATTTCCTTTGCT
Organism: Flavobacterium sp.; assembly: GCA_017987725.1. Lineage (GTDB taxonomy): Bacteria > Bacteroidota > Bacteroidia > Flavobacteriales > Flavobacteriaceae > Flavobacterium. The sequence continues at coordinate 5,221 of JAGNTC010000101.1, read as the reverse complement.
GAGATATTGACGCAACAGCATAAAGATTTTGTTGTGTACGACACACCTATATCTTGCTCTTCTCGTGTAGCCGGAGGAATTTACAATCCGGTTGTGCTCAAGCGCTTTACGTTGGTCTGGGAGGCTGAGAATCAGTTGCAATTGCTAACTCCTTTTTACAACACCATTGCCCAACGAATAGGCGCTCAAGTTGATTTTAAATTGCCCATGCTTCGCAAATTAAGCTCAACTGAGGAACAAAACAATTGGTTTGTAGCAGCCGATAAACCTGGCTTGTCTCCTTTTTTATCTACCTCGCTATGTACAATTCGATTTAACGGCATTCAATCGCCTTTTCATTTTGGCGAAGTAAAACATACCGGCTATGTTGATGTGCCTCTTTTATTGGATCATTACCATGCTTATTTAGACTCTAAAAGTAAGTTGGTTCACGAGTCTTTTGTTCATGCTGATTTACAAATTTTTGATGATTGCATTGTTTACCGAGGACTTAAGGCTAAACACATTGTATTTGCAGAAGGATTTGCTATGCACGCCAATCCTTGGTTCAATCAATTGCCACTTGATGGTGTGAAAGGAGAACTCATTATCATAAAAGCTCCTGCATTGCAACTCGATCAAATGGTAAATTCTTCTCTTTTTATTTTGCCTTTGGGAAATGATTTATACAAAGTGGGCGCTACTTATCATTGGGATGATAAATCAACAAGTCCTACTGAAGAGGGCTTGCAGGAACTACTGTCAAAATTGAGGGAAGTAATCGCTTGTGAGTTTGAGCTTGTAAACCATTACGCAGGCATTCGTCCCACGGTAAAAGACCGAAAACCGATCATTGGAACCCATGCTGTTCATAAGCGCCTACATCTATTAAATGGATTGGGTACTAGAGGAGTCTTACTTGGTCCTTATCTTTCTCAATTACTGTATGATTCAATCGAACACGCAGCGAATTTACCAAAGGAAATAAACCTCAATCGTTTTTTGTCCAAAAAGTCTACTCAGTAGGTTCGTAGTCTACAAATAGATTAATGTATATGTTTCTGGACAACCGAAGTACGATTGGATAGAGAACAACCAGTGATCCTATAATTGCAGCAAACGATTGAACGAGGTCAAGTCCAATAAACACCTTTGCTACAATAAAAGTAGCAACACCCAAGGCAACATTTACCGCATAACTCACATACATGGCGCCATAAAAAAATGACGGTTCAATTTGGTATTTTAATCCACAATGACTGCAATTTTCATGCATTTTGAGCACTTTTCCTAAATGGTATGGATTGGTATCCACATACATATTTTCATTTTGGCATTTCGGACAACTTCCTGTTAAAATGCTATTTACTTTGGATCCTTTTTTTAACATTTGCAAAAATTTTTAACAAAGGTACTTTATCAATCCCTTCTCTACGTAACATTTGTCACAATTATGCTCAACATCCACAATTTGTCGGTTTCTTTTGGAGGAACGTTTTTATTTGAAGAGGTAACCTTTAGAATGGGCGCCGGCGATCGAGTAGGACTAGTAGGCAAAAATGGAGCAGGTAAGTCCACCATGTTGAAGATTTTGGCTCGCGATCTTCAACCCGATTCGGGTAGTATTGCTACCGAAAAAGAAGTGCGTATTGGATTCCTTCGCCAAGACATCGATTTTGAACAGGGGCGGACCGTGTTGGAAGAAGCTTATCAAGCCTTTACTGACATCAAAGAAGTAGAGCGCAAGTTAGAAGAGATCAATCATTTGTTGGTTACCCGAACCGATTACGAGAGTGAAGCCTATTCGCAAATTATTGAAGATCTTTCCGATTACACCCACCGATTTGAGCTCTTGGGCGGATACAATTATGTGGGCGATACCGAAAAAATATTACTGGGTTTAGGATTCAAACGAGAAGTATTTAACAACCTCACCGAAACCTTTTCTGGTGGATGGCGTATGCGTATCGAATTGGCTAAGCTATTATTACAAGCCAACGACATTCTTTTATTAGATGAGCCGACCAACCACTTGGATATTGAAAGCATCATTTGGCTCGAGAGTTTTTTACGCAATTATCCGGGTGTGGTTGTGATTGTTTCGCACGATAAAATGTTCTTGGATAATGTGACCAATAGAACCATCGAAATTTCTTTGGGCAAGGCCTACGATTTTAATAAACCGTATTCACAATATTTAGAGTTGCGCCACGAGATTCGCGAGAAACAATTGGCTACGCAAAAAAATCAACAAAAGAAAATTGAAGAGACCGAAAAGCTCATCGAGAAATTTAGAGCCAAGGCATCAAAAGCTTCTATGGCGCAGTCCTTGATCAAAAAGCTCGATAAAGTGGAGCGCATCGAAGTAGACGAAGACGACAATTCGGTGATGAACATTTCATTTCCCGTGTCAAAAGTGCCAGGAAAAGTTGTGATAGAAGCCGAAGATGTAACCAAAGCCTATGGCGATAAAGTCATATTAAAGGAAATTAATCTCTTGGTAGAACGGGGCAGTAAAATTGCTTTTGTTGGGCAAAATGGTCAAGGTAAATCTACGTTTATCAAAGCCATCGTGCACGAATTTGAGTTTCAAGGTAATATCAAATTGGGCCACAATGTGCAGTTGGGTTACTTTGCCCAAAATCAGGCCGAGTATTTGGATGGTGAAATTACACTTTTGCAAACCATGGAAGATGCCGCAACCGACACCAATCGTTCCAAAGTGCGCGATATGTTGGGATCGTTTTTGTTTCGCGGCGATGATGTAGAGAAAAAAGTAAAAGTACTTTCGGGAGGTGAACGCAACCGTTTAGCCTTGTGTAAATTATTGTTGCAGCCCATTAATGTTTTGGTGATGGATGAGCCCACCAATCACTTGGATATCAAATCCAAAAATGTACTCAAAGCGGCTTTGCAAAAATTTGAAGGCACTTTGCTGTTGGTATCCCACGACCGTGATTTCTTGCAAGGCATGTCAAATATTGTTTATGAGTTCAAGGATCAAAAAATCAAAGAATATTTAGGCGATATTAATTTCTTCTTGGAGCAGCGCAATCTAGAAAACATGCGTGAAGTCGAGAAAAAAGATGCCGTTCAAAAGGCCCAACCCCAAACCAATTCAAAGGTTTCCTACGAAGACCAGAAAAAAGGAAAAGCCTTGCAAAACAGGTTGAGTAAAATAGAAAGCCAAATCAAACAATTGGAAATAGACATTCAACACGACGACAAAGCCTTGGCATCCAATTATGACAAACACATCGAAGACGCTTCGTTTTTTATGGCCTATAACAAAAAGAAAAAGGAACTGGATCAGCTACTGGAAGACTGGGAAATGGTTCAGCTAGAAATAGAACAAGCCAATTAATGAAAGGGATGCCGTTCCTGCCATTTGATTTCGGGTTGCAAATAGTTGAAAATCCATTTCATAAATAAATTCAATAACCCATTTCGGTGTTTGATGTACCCAAACATGGGAATCGCTTTGGCGCCCACGGAACTCTTAATTTCTAATGCTGTCCGTGCCAAAACCAATTGTTTTGCTTTTTTCTTAATCGAAAAATCAATCATGTCATAGAGCATATTGAGGTACAACATCTTTTGTTTTTGAAGCATTTCGTCATAGCCCAAAAAGTAAGTGTCAATGGCAGTTCCGTTTTGAATAAGTGTGCAAAACCCAATCAGCGTTTCGTTTTCAAAATAACCGATCATGCTAAAATCGTCACCCAACATTTCCTTCATGTTGTAAAAGTGATGTGGAGCCAGAAAAAAGGTATTAAAAGGCGCGTTTTTGGCCACTGTATAATACAAGGTATACAGCTCGGTTTCGTATTGGGCTATTTGTTCCAAATCCAATGCACGTTTTTCTACCCCCACACATTTTTTTCGAGCCCTTTTCCATTGATCCCGGTATTTTTTTTGTAAATCATGGGTGTAATCTAGCTCTGTTTTCCAATGTTCAGCCAGAGAAAAGACCATATTTGGCTGGATGTAAAATTGATAGTAGGATGTAAAATAAGATGCCGAGAGTACGTTTGATGGCGTATGGTAAAAATCTTTAGCAATTTGAATGTGTATGTGTAGGCCTTCTGATTTTAGGGTATCGACTAGTTTATCTAATGCCAAAGCAAGACACTTTTGTTGCAAGGAACTACTGATGTGAGAGGCAAAAGCCCAGCCGTTTTCACCGGTAAGCATGTTGTTTCCTAAAATCAACACATTTGCGGCTAACTTCCTAAAAATAAAATTACGGACTGTGGTTTTGACGCATTGGTCGCGTTCCCCAAAAGACGTCAACTTATACAAGTCAATATACTGTGCTAGGGCAATGCCTATTAATTTTCCATCCGCATAAAAGCCTATAAAATAACAGCACATGTTGTTCGGTGCTGATTTTTTGGTGATTGCTAAATAGGATTTCGTCAGGAAAACAGTTGAAACAGCCAATGCATCCCAATCGTCTGGCAAGTCTTGCGTGCTGCGAAAAATCGAAACCGTTACAGCTGTTGTCAAATTTTTTTTAGCAAAGATACCTTAATTACGCACTTTATACATGAACACCGGATTGCTTTATCGGATTATTATATTAGTTGATTTATATATTTGTAAGAAAATTATATATTAAAAAATTAAAATAATGCATTTCATCGATTAAATTTGCTCATAGTCGATGTTCGGCATACTTTTACCCCGTGTTAAAAACAAACGCATTTGCATTGTCCCCAACATTCAAGTGTACTAACCATAAAATAACCTACTCATGAAAATTAAAATTACTTTACTACTTGTTTTACTGACAACAGCTAATCTATTTGCTGCAGTATCAACCAAAGAAAAAGAAGCGCTTGTATCGTTATACCAAGCTACCAACGGAAGCCAATGGACGCACACATGGGATCTTACCAGTCCAGTTCATACTTGGTTTGGTGTTGTTATCAAAAACGACAAAGTGGTCAGCCTTGATTTATCAAACAATCATTTGGTGGGTACACTTCCAGAAGCTATTACTGAATTGGTACACTTACAAAAACTAAATTTATTTAGAAATGAGGTAGCGGGCGTGATACCAGCCAGTATTTCAAATTTGAAGGACTTAAAATACCTAAATTTAAGTTTCAATAAATTGGGAGGTACAATTCCTTCTCAGTTGAGAGATTTGACAAACTTGCAATCCGTGGAGTTATTCATGAATGAGTTGACTGGCGCTATTCCTACACAAATTGGAAATTTAAAGCAGTTAAAAGTG
>JAGNTC010000230.1 GCA_017987725.1 Flavobacterium sp. | reverse complement strand
CTACCTATAATTGCAGTGAAACATCGATACTAAAGAAAATGTATTGATCCAACCCGAAATTACAGTAACCTTGGTGACCCTGAATGTCAAAGCAGGACAACAGGTAAGCAAAGGACAAGTGCTTGGTCGAGTAGACGACGGTGGAATGAGCCAGCAGTTGGCCAGTATTGAAAACCAATATGCCTTGGCCAAAACCACCTTTGACCGTCAAAAGAATTTGTGGAATCAAAAAATTGGGTCAGAAATTCAATTTCTAAATGCCCAAACACAAATGATTAGCGCACAAAAAGCGGTGGCTCAACTCAAAGCGCAATTGGCAAAAACGGTAATCAAAGCGCCATTTTCAGGTGTAATTGACGAGGTGTTTGTAGAGCGTGGCGAGGTAGTAAGTGCCAATCCAAGAGGCTTGATGCGTTTGGTTAACCTGAGCAACATGTATGTTTCCACTATGGTTCCGGAGACCTACATTGGCAAATTAAAAATAGGTACTGTGGTAGAAGTAAAACTGTCGGCCTTGGGTAAAACCTATGCCGGAAAAGTGCGACAAGTGGCGAGCAACATCAATCCAAGCAACCGCAGTTTTAGCATTGAAATTGCCGTGCCCAATACCGATAATTTATTGCGTCCCAATCAGGTAGCCAAATTAAAAATCACCGATTATGTAAATCCAAAAGCCATTACTGTACCTTCAAACAGCATCCAAAAAGACGGCACAGGCAATACCTATGTCTATACCGCATCAGCCAGTACAGGCACAACGGCAGTTGCCAAAAAAACGACAGTTGTAGTGGGTAAATCGGCCAATAATGTAACGGAGATTCTAAGCGGATTAAACCCCAAAGACCTTATTGTTACCGACGGTGTAAACGCGATTTCTGAAGGCATGAAATTAAATTATTAATCTACTACCAAAGGGGTAATTAGCACATTATGGCACATCAAAACAAAGAATTTGGCATTTCAACTTGGGCAATCAACAACCGAGTTACCGTATACATATTGACGTTATTGATCGTAATTACGGGTGTGGTAGCCTATGTTACCATGCCACGAGAAGATTTTCCTGAAATCATAGAAAACAAGGTGTATATCTCCTCTGTTTTCCCCGGGAACTCTGCCGAAGACGTAGAAAAATTAGTAATTAAACCGCTTGAAAAAGAGTTCAAAAACATTTCGGGCGTGGAAAAAATTACCTCGAGTTCATTTCAAGATTACGGAATGATCATCGTAGAATTTGCCGATAAAGTAACTGTTGACGTAGCCAAAACCAAGGTAAAGGACAAGGTTGATGTAGTAAAGTCTGACCCTGATTGGCCCAATTTGGACAACGGTAGCAAAGTAGAGCCCAACGTATTTGAACTCAACATCTCAGAGGAAGTGCCTATTTTGAACATCAACTTACAAGGAAACTACACTACCCAGCAACTCAAAAAATACGGGGAGTTGATCCAAGATGACTTAGAAGAAATTGCTGAAGTCAAAAAAGTTGAAATCTTGGGTGTAGACGACAAAGAAGTTGAAATAGCGGTTGATATTTTTAAAATGACAGCGGCTCAAGTTTCGTTTGACGAAATTCAAAATGCGGTGAAATACGAGAACATGACGCTCTCTGGTGGAAACTTAAAAACACAAGGTTCCAAAAACAACATCCGAATTGTGGGAGAAATCAAAGACCCGCAAGAGCTGGAAAACATCATTGTCAAATCGTTTGGAGGCACAGTTTATCTCAAAGACATTGCCACCATTTCCTTTAAAGAAAAAGACAAAACCACTTATGCCCGTGAAAAAGGCACAGAAGTGGTGATGCTCAACGTAAAAAAACGGTCGGGGCAAAACATGATTTCGGCCATTGACCAAGTAAAAGAACGCTTGGAAAAAGCCAAATCGTCGTACTTGCCTTCGAATCTAAAAATGGAACTCACCAACGACCAATCTTCGCGGGTAGAACACCAAGTAGACGAGTTGTCCAACCACATCATTTTTGGAATTATCCTGGTGATGATTGTGTTGATGTTCACGATGGGCTTGCGCAACTCCTTGTTTGTAGGCGCTGCGATTCCGCTGTCGATGTTGATGGCTTTTGCCTTTTTATCGGCCTTTGGGCTTACACTCAACACCATGGTGTTGTTTGGATTGGTCATGGGATTAGGAATGCTAGTTGACGATGGAATTGTGGTGGTAGACAATGTGTTTGCCAACATGAAAAAAGGCATGACGCGCATAGAAGCATCCAAAATTGGAATTGGCGAAATTGCTTGGCCGGTAATTTCCTCAACCGCCACTACGCTGATGGCCTTTTTGCCGTTTGCCTTATGGCCAGGCACCATGGGTAAATTCATGAAGTATTTCCCGATTACCCTTACCGTAACCCTTACCGCCTCTTTGTTTGTGGCGATGGTGGTGAATGCCGCCATGACGGGAGGTTCGATGGATATCGAAGATAGAAATGTGACTAAAAAATCGGCCAAAACCTACAGCATTGTGTTTGGTTGTATCGCACTTGTTTTTGTGGTGCTTGGCCATGCGTTTCAAAGTACCGTTGCCAAAGCCATTGGCCATTTGGCGATCATTTCGTTGGTGTTGATG
>JAGNTC010000100.1 GCA_017987725.1 Flavobacterium sp. | reverse complement strand
GTCCAATAAAATAAATTTGGGATCGGTTGCTAATGCACGCGCAATTTCGGTTCTTCGGCGTTCGCCACCCGAAAGTAAATCGCCTCGGTTGGTTCGGATGTGTTGCAAACTAAATTCATCAATCAAGGATTCCATTTTAGCAATTTGCGCTTCTTTGGATAAGTTGGTGAGTTGCAATACACTCAAGATGTTGTCTTCTATGCTCAATTTGCGAAACACAGATGCTTCTTGGGCCAAATACCCAATGCCGGCTTGCGCGCGTTTGTACATGGGGTAATTCGTGATGTCCAAATCATCGAGGTAAATGTTGCCCGAATTGGGTTTTACCAAGCCCACAATCATGTAGAACGAGGTGGTTTTTCCGGCACCGTTGGGGCCCAATAAGCCCACGATTTCTCCTTGGTTTACTTCAACCGAAATGCCTTTTACAACACTGCGTCCTTTATAGGTTTTGATGAGGTGTTCTGCTCTGAGTTTCATTTTTTGAAAAGTTATAATCGGTTGAAATTGAACAACGACTGTATGTATTGGTGGTAAATTTATTTAAAATGGGGGATAAATCACCTACTTTTCTAGGGCTTCCCAAAATTCGTAAGCGCGACGCAAATGCGGAATCACGATGGTACCGCCTACTAAAGTGGCTATACCAAGCGCTTCCATTACTTCGGCTTTGCTCACGCCTTCTTTGTGTGCGGTTTCTAAATGGTATTTCACACAATCGTCGCAGCGCAATACAGCCGAGGCTACCAAACCTAATAGTTCTTTGGTTTTTACATCCAAGGCGCCAGGGGCATAGGCATTGGTGTCCAGATTAAATATGCGCTTGATAATTTTGTTGTTATCGGCCAATAATTTTTCGTTCATCTTGGCACGATAGGCATTGAAATCAGAAACTAAATCAGCCATTTTTTTCTTTTTTATTTACCAGTACGGCAATTAATATGCTTATTTCATACAAAATCAAAAGTGGAATTGACACAATAATTTGGCTCAAAATATCGGGCGGCGTTATGATGGCAGCTACAATCAAGATGATTACAATAGAATAGCGTCTGTATTCGCGCAAGGTGGCAGCAGTAACCAAACCGATTTTGGTGAGGAAATAAATAATGATGGGCAATTCAAAAATTAATCCGCACGAAATCACTGAGGTTTTTACCATGCTGATGTAATTGTCTAAATTGAATTCGTTTTTAATAACACTACTCACGTTAAATCCGCCAAAAAAATTAACCGACAACGGAAGGATCAAATAGTAGCCAAAAAGCACACCCAAGAAAAACAATATTGAGGATATGAGAATAAAAGAAACCGCGTATTTTTTTTCGTTTTTATACAAGGCCGGACTGATGAATTTCCAAATTTCCCACAAGATATAAGGGAATCCCAAAATAAATCCAGCTGTAATACAGGTCCAGAGAAACACCGAAAACTGTCCGCCCAAGCTGGTACTTTGGATAATAAAGGGCATTTCGGTTACACACATGCCTCCGTCGTCGGTGCCAAAATAATGGGTCAAGTCACAAAAAAGGCGGTAGGTGATAAAGTCGGGGTGTATTGGCCCAAATATGACTTCCTCAAAAATAAAATCAATGATAAAGTAAGACAAACACGAAACCACAAGTACTGCAAACGTAATGCGGATAAACAACCACCTCAATTCTTCGAGATGATCCAAAAATGACATTTCGGCTATACTTTTCTTTGCCATATTAAAGTACGCCCTCTTTTAAAATATCATGTAAATGCAGGACGCCTTTGTATTGGCCCTGGTCAACCACAACCAATTGGGTAATTTTAAAATCTTCCATGCTGTGAAACGCATCCATAACCAGTGCTGAAGGGCTAATTTGTTTAGGATTTTGTGTCATGATATCCCGCGCGGTCAAGTCCATAAACGTGTCCCGTTCGTTCAACATGCGACGAATATCTCCGTCGGTAATAATGCCAATTACCTGATCGTTTTCTACTACTGCGGTCACGCCCAGTCGTTTTTCGGAAATTTCAAAAATCACTTTTTTAATAGAGGAATCAGGTGAAACAGCTGGTTTTAAAGAATGTTCGGTCATGTCGCCCACGCGCAAAAGCAATTGTTTTCCTAATGCACCGCCGGGATGGTATTTGGCAAAATCTTGTGCTGTAAACGCACGGAGTTCCATTAAACACACGGCAAGGGCATCGCCCATAACCAATTGCGCAGTGGTGCTGTTGGTTGGTGCTAAATTATTTGGACAGGCTTCTTGATCAACGGTCGTGTCTAATACAAAATCAGAGCCTTTGGCTAAAAAGGAATTCCGGTTGCCGGTCATGCCTATCAAAATGTTGCCGTCTCGTTTGAGTAACGGAACCAGCACCTTGATCTCTGGACTGTTGCCGCTTTTTGAGATGCAAAGTATCACATCTTGGGCTTGCACCATACCTAAATCGCCGTGAATGGCCTCTGATGCATGCAAGAAAACCGATGGAGTTCCCGTGGAATTGAGCGTGGCGACTATTTTTTGGGCAATAATTGCGCTTTTCCCGATACCAGTAATTACAAATCTACCGCTGCAATTGTATACGGCTTGTGTAGCTGCAACAAATTGATCGTCAATGTAATCAACTAATTTTTTGATCGAATCGCTTTCCGATACGATTGCTTTTTTGGCAATTTCTTTAAGGTCGTGGTTTGATATCAAAACTAGAATGCTATAATAGTTGTGTGTATAAAAGAAAGTTGTATCTTAGGAGTTGCAAATTTATACAAATTACCCTTATCATCTAATGAATTCAAACGAAATTGACATCCACAAAGAGCTGAAAAAATATTTTGGGTTTAGCCAATTTAAAGGACTGCAAGAACCGGTTATTCGCAGCATATTAGCCAAACAAAATACCTTTGTTATCATGCCTACGGGCGGGGGAAAGTCGCTGTGTTATCAGCTTCCCGCGCTACTTCAAGAAGGAACGGCCATTGTTGTTTCGCCACTTATAGCGCTCATGAAAAATCAGGTGGATGCGATTCGAAGTTTGTCTTCAGAAAACGGGATTGCCCATGTCTTGAATTCGTCACTCACCAAAACCGAAATCAATCAAGTAAAAAAAGACATCAGTTCGGGTTTAACTAAGTTGTTGTATGTAGCACCCGAGTCGCTCACCAAGGATGAATATGTAGCTTTTTTGCAAAAAGAAACCATTTCTTTTGTGGCCATTGATGAAGCACACTGTATTTCTGAATGGGGTCATGATTTTCGACCCGAGTACCGCAACTTAAGGCAAATCATCAAGCAGCTGGGAGAGGTTCCCATCATTGGATTGACCGCAACAGCTACGCCTAAAGTGCAAGAAGACATTCTCAAAAACTTAGACATGTCCAATGCCACGACCTTTAAAGCCTCTTTTAACCGTCCCAATTTATTTTACGAAGTACGCACCAAAACCAAAAATATCGAGTCGGACATTATTCGATTCATCAAACAACACAAAGGGAAATCTGGTATTATTTATTGCTTGAGCCGAAAAAAAGTGGAGGCCATCGCCGAGGTGTTGCAGGTAAACGGCATCAGTGCTATTCCTTATCATGCGGGTCTTGACGCCAAAACGCGTGCCAAACACCAAGACATGTTTTTGATGGAAGATGTCGAAGTGGTTGTGGCTACCATTGCTTTTGGTATGGGAATTGACAAACCCGATGTGCGCTTTGTCATTCACCATGACATTCCTAAATCCTTAGAAAGTTATTATCAAGAAACCGGCCGTGCGGGTCGTGACGGTGGCGAGGGCTATTGTCTGGCTTATTATTCTTACAAAGATGTTGAGAAATTAGAAAAATTCATGTCGGGCAAACCGGTTGCTGAACAAGAAATTGGCTATGCCTTATTGCAAGAAGTAGTGGCCTATGCCGAGACTTCGATGTCGCGACGCAAATTTTTACTCCATTATTTTGGCGAAGAATTTGACAGCGAAACGGGTCAAGGTGCCGATATGGATGACAACGTGCGCAATCCAAAATCGAAGGTAGAAGCCCAACCACAAGTGATCAAACTACTTGAAGTGGTGCGCGACACCAAGAGTCTATACAAATCAAAAGAAATTATTTTCACCTTAATAGGTCGGGTGAATGCCATGATCAAAGCGTATAAAACCGATACCCAGTCCTTTTTTGGTTCTGGTGTCGATTTTGAGGAACGCTATTGGATGGCACTCATTCGCCAGGTTTTGGTTGATGGTTTATTGTCCAAAGACATCGAAACCTATGGTATTCTAAAAGTGTCTGACAAAGGATTGGATTACCTGAACAATCCAAGTTCGTTTATGATGTCTGAGGACCACGAATACAACGAAACCGAAGACGAAGCCATTGTAACTGCAGCCAAATCTTCTGGCACGGCCGACGAAGTGCTGATGGGAATGTTGCGCGATTTGCGTAAAAAAGTAGCCAAGAAATTAAATGTGCCCCCTTTTGTGGTATTTCAAGATCCTTCCTTGGAAGACATGGCGCTCAAATACCCCATTACTTTAGATGAATTGTATCACACGCATGGAGTAGGAGAAGGCAAAGCCAAAAAGTATGGCGCCGAATTTGTCGAGTTAATTGCCCGATATGTGGCCGATAACGACATCATGCGTCCGGACGATTTAGTTGTTAAGTCCACAGGAGCCAATTCGACCAACAAATTATACATCATCCAAAACATTGATAGAAAATTATCCTTAGACGATATTGCCTCAGCCAAGGGCATGAACATGGATACTTTAATCAAAGAGATGGAACAAATAGTCTATTCGGGTACCAAACTCAATATCAAGTATTGGATAGACGAACTGCTAGACGAAGACCAACAGGAAGAAATTCACGCTTATTTTATGGAGTGTGAAACCGACAGCATCGAAGACGCCTTAAAGGAATTTGACGGCGAATACGATTTGGACGAATTGCGATTCATGCGCATTAAATTCATCAGTGAAGTCGCGAATTGATAGTTAGTTTTAAGTTAAAGTTTACAGCTAAACCATTGAATTGATTTGGTGTTTTTTATTTCAAAAATCATCCCGAAGTTTCGGGACAAAAATCAACAATCAAAAATCAAGAATCAAAAATCAACAATCGTTAATCAATATTCATAGACTTCACCCCGGTGCGGCTTTAACGCATCTCGAATTGGAATCATTTGGCTTTCGGGTAACACCAAAAAAGCGATAGCATGCATCTCGTGTATTGCTTCATTACCTATGATAGTAAAGGCTAATCCTTCTGCTTTTACATATTCACGCAAATGAATCTCGTGGTGCTTTGCCGTTTGTAAGCCGACAGGGCCACGAAAATCCCAAATCAGTTTGAGTTGTCTTTCCATAGAGCAAATATAATTAGGTTGGGAAACTAATTTTTGTATTTTTGAAAAAAATCTAAACCCATGAAAAATAACTACTTACCAACTAAAACCGTGTATAGCTTACTTTTAATACTATGCTTGAGTACGTTTCAATTGTCAGCCCAAAGCTATGCGGTAAGCTCAATTCCGTTCCAAATTTTTTCTGCCGATCTCGCTGTACAAGGCACACAAGATGATCGTTACTCCAGTTTAATTCAACTGCCGTTCAGTTTTGAATTTTATGGCAACACCTACAACCAAGTCGTGGTGAGTACCAATGGATACATCGATTTTCGAAGTGAAATGGCCAATGGCTTTTCTCCTTTTTCTTTTTCACAAGCCATTCCCAATGTCAGCTTTCCGGTAAAGAATTCAATATTGGGTTGTTTCCAAGATTTAAATAATTCCAATGGAGAAGGCACGATTACCTATGGCATAGCCGGAGTAGCCCCATACCGCAAATTTGTAGTGCTGTTTGATAACAATTCCTTGTTTGCTTGTAACGCGGCAAAAAGTTCGTTTCAAATGATCATGTATGAAACCCTGCATACCATCGATATCCAATTGATTGACAAGCAAACGTGTGGCAGTTGGGGAGGCGGAAACTCGGTTACGGGTATCATTAACAGTACTGGCGATGCGGGTCTAGCACCTGCGGGTCGCAATACAGGCAACTGGACCGCCTACCACGAAGGCTGGCGCTTTAGCAAATACAATTCAACCTATAGTTATTTGTTTGCAAAATGCGATGACGATACCGATGGTTTGGTTTCGTTTAATTTAAATGTAGTAAAAAATGATTTGTTGCCAGCAGAACCCGGATTGGTGAAATTGTTTCCAACAGAAGCCGATGCCTTGGCTTTAACCAATGAAATAGAAGATCTCAATTATACCAATTCAATTGCATTTGACGAGTTCTTGTATGCCAACAGCAACGGAGCAGTAGTTAAGGTGCAATTGCGTGTGTTGGATTGTACCAATGATTACGACGGCGACAGCGTAGATACCGCACTAGAAGATTTAAACGCCGATACCAATTTGGCCAATGACGACACCGATGGCGACGGCATATACAATTTCATAGACAATGACGACGACGGCGACATGATTTTATCTTCGGCTGAGTATGTATTCAATAGAGGTGTAGCCTCTTCTCAGGACACGGATGGAGATGGTCTTCCTAATTATTTAGACAACGACGACGACGGTGATGGCGTGTTGACGATTTTAGAAGATTACAACAATAACAATAACCCAGCCGACGATGACAGCAACGGCGATAATATCCCAGATTACTTACAAAATGACGTGGCCTTTGGTGTGGTTAGTGCAATTATTCAAAATCAAATTTCGTTGTATCCAAACCCAAGTTCATCTTATGTACAGTTGATGAACCGTTCGGGTTATGAAATACAGTCGGTAGAGCTTTACAGCGCGACAGGGCAATTGATCAAAACCCTTTCAGCAGCGGAGACGCAAAACATTTCGGTTGTGGATTTGACTTCAGGCTTGTATTTTGTAAAAGTAAATTTACCCGTAGGCGCCTTTACCTATAAGTTCACGAAAAACTAATTTCAATACGTTTTCAATTAAAAAGGTTTTGTGTCATGCAAAACCTTTTTTTTATACTTCGATTTAAAATTTTAAGTTTACCAAAAAATTAGATGCCCACTTCTTTACTCCTTCAAGTCAGTACCGAAATTGCCTCAAACGAAGTGCAATTACGTGATTTTGTGAGTAAGAAAATGCAGGTTGCTTCCTCAGCCATACAACACATTTCCATAAGTAAACGCTCTATTGACGCCCGTCAAAAAAGCATCAAGATCAATTTAAAATTGGAAGTCTATTTAGTTGGCGAAGTTTTCACCCCTCATCCTATCCAATTACCCGAATACCAAAATTGCGTTTCGGCCCCCGAAGTAATCATAATAGGCGCGGGCCCAGCGGGTTTGTTTGCCGCCTTGCAGCTGTTGGAATTGGGCATCAAACCTATCGTTATCGAACGCGGCAAAGACGTGCGTGGTAGACGTCGAGATTTAAAGGCCATCAATGTAGATCACGTGGTCAACGAGGATTCCAATTATTGTTTTGGCGAAGGCGGAGCAGGCACCTATTCGGACGGGAAATTATACACCCGTTCCAAAAAACGAGGTGATGTCGAGCGTATCTTAAAATTACTTGTTGGATTTGGTGCTTCGCCCGATATTTTGGTCGATGCGCATCCGCACATTGGCACCAATAAATTGCCACAAATTATTCAAGACATTCGCCAAAAAATTACCGAATACGGCGGACAAGTTTTATTTGAAACTCGTGTTACCGACTTTGTTTTAAAAAACAATACCGTCCAAGGAGTGGTGACGCAAAAAGGAGAAACAATACTGGCTCAAAATATAATTTTGGCTACCGGTCATTCGGCTCGCGATATTTTTGAATTGTTGGCGCACAAGCAAATTCACATCGAAGCCAAACCTTTTGCCTTGGGTGTGCGTGCCGAACATCCCCAATCTTTAATCGATCAAA
>JAGNTC010000229.1 GCA_017987725.1 Flavobacterium sp. | reverse complement strand
CGCATATGCAGCACGCTTTGAGTCATTTACCTAAAGCATTTTACTTTCCAGACAAATTTGGCTTGCATAATTGGCTACAAGATAATCCTATCAAATCCAGTTATTTGTTGGTGAAAGGCTCCAGAGGCATTCAACTCGAAAGTGTATTGCCATTTTTGGCAAATGATTAACCAATAGATAAGATTTAGACATCCATTTCAAACAAAAATTTGTTGGTGTACAAGAAAGAAGTAAATTTGCACTTTAATAAGATTTCGAAATAAAATTCAACACATAATGGCATCACAAGCTGGTACGTATGTACCCTTCAAAGTAAAAGACATTGCATTGGCCGAATGGGGTCGTAAAGAAATTCAATTAGCAGAGGCTGAGATGCCAGGCTTAATGGCATTACGTACGGAATTTGGCGCAGCACAACCGTTAAAAGGTGCGCGCATCGCGGGTTGTCTTCACATGACGATTCAAACAGCGGTTTTAATCGAAACATTAACGGCATTGGGCGCTGAGGTAACTTGGTCTTCATGTAACATTTTCTCTACGCAAGATCACGCAGCGGCAGCGATTGCAGCAGCGGGCATTCCAGTTTATGCTTGGAAAGGTATGAATGAGGAAGAGTTCAACTGGTGTATTGAGCAAACATTATTCTTTGGTGAAGGAAAGCAACCATTGAATATGATTTTGGATGATGGTGGTGATTTGACCAACATGGTTTTTGATGAGTATCCGGAATTAATTGAAGGCATCAAAGGCTTATCAGAAGAAACAACGACTGGTGTTCACCGGCTATATGAGCGTATGAAAAATGGCACATTGTTCTTGCCAGCGATCAACGTGAATGACTCGGTAACGAAGTCAAAATTTGATAATAAATACGGTTGCAAGGAGTCTTTAGTGGATGCGATTCGTCGGGCTACTGACTTAATGCTTGCTGGTAAAGTAGCCGTTGTAGCAGGTTACGGTGACTTAGGAAAAGGTTCAGCCGATTCATTACGTGGTGCTGGTTGCCGTGTATTAGTCACTGAAATCGACCCAATCTGTGCATTACAAGCAGCTATGGATGGCTACGAAGTTGTTCCAATGGACGAAGCAGCGACACGCGCAAACATCTTCGTAACGGCAACGGGTAACGTGAAAATCATTCGTGATCGTCACTTCAAAGCGATGAAAGACAAAGCGATTGTTTGTAACATCGGTCACTTTGACAATGAAATTGATATGGAGTGGTTGAACAACAATTACGGCTCTACCAAAGATCAAATCAAACCACAAGTGGATATGTACACAATCGATGGCAAAAACGTAATCGTTTTGGCTGAAGGTCGTTTGGTCAACTTAGGTTGTGCCATGGGTCACCCATCGTTTGTGATGTCGAACTCATTCTGTAATCAAACATTAGCTCAATTAGAATTGTGGGCTAATTCAAAAAATTACGAGAACAAAGTATACATTTTACCAAAGCACTTGGATGAGAAAGTGGCATTCTTGCACCTTGCACACATCGGAGCGAAGTTGGAGAAACTAGAAAAAGAACAAGCGGAATACATTGGGGTACCTCAAGCTGGACCATACAAACCAGAGCATTACCGTTACTAGAAACGAGTTGAATGAATTGAAAAGCTGCACCTTACCCGTGCAGCTTTTTTTATGTAAAATTTGCTAAAATAAATCAGCGAAAAGCCCTAAATTTGCACCAAAATAAGACGAAAAAAATATGAAATTTGGCGTAATTGTATTCCCTGGTTCGAATTGCGATGATGATACAGTAGGTGTTATTCAAAGCTTAGGACATGAAGCCATTAAATTATGGCATAAAGACACGGATTTACAAGGATGCGATTTCCTAATCGTCCCAGGTGGCTTCTCTTATGGAGATTACCTTCGTTCCGGTGCCATCGCGCGTTTTTCTCCGATCATGGAACATGTGATTGAATTCGCAAAAAATGGCGGATACCTAATGGGTATTTGCAATGGATTCCAAGTCTTAGTCGAAGCACACTTACTACCAGGTGTATTATTGCGTAACAATTCACAGAAGTTTATTTCGAAAAATATTTACTTAAAAGCGGCGACAAACAACGCACTTTTGACGCAAGAGCTAGATCTAAACAAAGCCTATAAAATCCCAATCGCCCATGCGGAAGGACGGTATTTTGCAGATGAAGCTACCTTAGCATCTTTACAAGCTAATGATCAAATTTTATTCTACTATTGCGATGAAGCTGGCCAAGTGACCGAAGCGGCTAACCCCAATGGTAGCCTATTGAACATTGCCGGAATTTGTAATGAAGGACGCAATGTATTTGGATTGATGCCTCACCCAGAACGTGCAGCAGATCCAGATTTGAACAATACGGATGGTTTAGAAATCATGAAGCAATTGATTCTTGAATTAGCGTAGTAGAGACGCGATAACTCGCGTCTACAAATAATCAA
This sequence comes from Flavobacterium sp., assembly GCA_017987725.1. Taxonomy (GTDB): domain Bacteria; phylum Bacteroidota; class Bacteroidia; order Flavobacteriales; family Flavobacteriaceae; genus Flavobacterium. The sequence continues at coordinate 166 of JAGNTC010000229.1, read as the reverse complement.
AAAAGAGGCGAAGTATCGCGTCTCTACAAAACAAAAAAAGACGCGACATAAATCGCGTCTTTTTTGATGCACCTGTCTGACAAATCTATCTTAAATCATTCACCTCAACTCCCGGAAATGCCTTTTTACTAAACGTAAAAAAAGCATCATCTACAACTGCTTTGGT
>JAGNTC010000099.1 GCA_017987725.1 Flavobacterium sp. | reverse complement strand
CTCATTGATTCTAAAAACAAAATCTAATGGACTTAAAAAACAGCCAACTCGACGTTGACAATTGGATCAAAAACAACGGGGTGCGTTATTTTAACGAACTCACCAATATGGCGCAACTCACCGAAGAAGTAGGAGAGGTGGCCCGCATTATTGCCCGACGTTACGGCGAACAATCCGAAAAAGAATCCGACAAAGCCAAAGACCTGGGCGAAGAATTGGCCGATGTGGTGTTTGTTGTGCTTTGTTTGGCCAATCAAACCGGCATCGATTTGCAAGCGGCCTTTGATAAAAAGTTGGATCTCAAAACCCAACGCGACCACGAACGTCACCAACAAAACGATAAATTACGTTCCTAATGCTGGTAGATAGTCGCTCGGTTGAATTTGGAAGTCATTTGGGCACGCTCGATTTGTCTTCGTCAAAATCAGAACTAAATCGGGCGCTGATTCTTCAAGCGTTATATCCCACCATTTCTATTTCGGGTCATTCTTCTGCCGATGATGTGCGTGTGATGCAACTCGCATTATCTCTACAAAATGGTAACATTGATTGCCATCACGCCGGCACAGCACTCCGTTTTTTAACAGCTTATTTTGCTTGTAAAGAAGGCGTTTCTGTGGTGCTAAAAGGATCCGAACGTTTACAGCAAAGACCCATCGCGCCTTTGGTTCAGGCCTTGCGTTCCCTGGGGGCTTCGATAACTTATTTAGAAAAAGAAGGTTTTCCTCCCTTGAAAATTACAGGACATAAACTAACGAATCATTCGGTTACTATTTCGGCAGCCCAAAGCAGTCAATTTATAACCGCCTTGTTGCTCATAGCCGCTTCGTTGCCCAATGGACTTGATTTGACACTTGAAGATCAGGTCGTTTCGGCTCCCTATATCGCCATGACTTTGACTTTACTGAAAAGCATCGGTGTCGAGCTGCAACAACACGACAACCGCATTCAAATTTCCCCCTTGGCGGAAGTAATTTCACAAACAATTACGCTCGAATCCGATTGGTCTTCGGTTTCCTATTACTATGCAATAATCGCATTAGCTGCAGTGGGAACCTCAATTTCCCTCAGCACCTTTTTGCCCAAAAGTAGACAAGGCGATGCCGAAGTGGCGCAATTATTTGCTGTATTTGGCGTGCGCACCACCTATGAAGGAAATTACATCATTATTAAAAAAGAACGTGCAATTGATTTTTTATCAACGCCTGAGCTAGAATTTAATGTATTGGACCAACCCGATTTGGCGCAAACCATCGCAGTGACTTGCGCGGGCTTGGGATGTAACGCGTTTGTCAGCGGATTGCAATCGCTCAAAATCAAAGAAACCGATCGCTTGGTTGCACTCCAAACCGAATTGACCAAGTTGGGTGTAGCCGTGCAAATCACCGAAAATTCCTTGCGTTTGCAGCCGCCACAACAGCTTAAATCGGATGTGCAAATTGACACCTACAACGACCACCGCATGGCCATGGCATTTGCCTGTTTGGCCGTAAAAATTTCCATTGGCATTCAAAATCCGGAGGTTGTAGCCAAATCCTATCCCGAATTTTGGCAGCATTTGGCTCAAATTGGCTTTCGTTGTGAAAATTAAAACGCCCGAGCGGTTGTATTTAGTAGCTTTTCAAAAATAAACCACAAAACACTTGACATCCGCTGTTTGACGATAGTATATTTGCGCTCCTTTGAGAGACAGCCCATTGGCTTGAATTTAATTTGTAATACTACGTTCAGACTATGAAATTATCGCACTTCAATTTTAATTTGCCCAAAGAATTATTAGCCGAATTCCCAACCGAAAACAGAGATGAATCGCGCTTAATGGTGATCAACAGAGCCACCAAAACCATTGAACACAAAATGTTTAAAGACGTGATCGATTATTTTGAGGACGGCGATGTGATGATCCTAAACAATACCAAAGTATTTCCAGCACGTTTGTACGGGAATAAAGAGAAAACAGGTGCCCGCATCGAGGTGTTTTTGTTGCGCGAATTGAATGCTGAGCAACGTTTGTGGGACGTATTGGTTGATCCGGCACGTAAAATTAGAATTGGGAACAAATTATACTTTGGCGACGACGATTCGTTGGTGGCCGAAGTTATTGATAACACCACTTCACGTGGCCGTACGCTCCGCTTTTTATACGATGGATCGTATGAAGAGTTTCGTAAAAAATTGACTGAACTGGGAGAAACGCCCATTCCAAAATACATCAACCGCGAGGTTGTGCCAGAAGATGCCGAGCGTTACCAAACCATTTATGCCAAAGAAGAAGGCGCTGTAGCCGCACCAACGGCGGGATTGCACTTTTCGAAACACTTGTTGAAACGTTTGGAAATCAAAGGCGTGCATTTTGCCGAAGTGACTTTACACGTGGGTTTAGGTACATTCAATCCGGTAGAGGTGGAAGATTTGTCTAAACACAAAATGGATTCGGAAGAGTTGTTTATCTCCGAAAAAGCCTGTGACATTGTCAACAATGCCAAGCTCAATAAAAAACGCGTGTGTGCAGTGGGAACTACTTCGATGCGCGCCATTGAAAGTTCGGTTTCGTCGGCTAGAACTTTGAATCCGTTTACCGGTTGGACCAATAAATTTATTTTCCCTCCCCACGATTTTAGTATCGCCGATTGCATGATTACCAATTTCCATACGCCCAAGTCAACCTTGTTGATGATGATCTCGGCGTTCTGCGGGCACGACCTGATGAAGCAAGCCTACGAAGAAGCCATCAAAGAAGGCTACCGCTTTTACTCGTATGGAGATGCGATGTTGATTATATAAAAAAAAGACCGGCGGAAAAGCCGGTTTTTTTTAGTCGTAAAGTTGAAAGTCATAAAGTCATAAAGTCGAAAGGGTAGGTGTATACTAAGAACTAATTCGATTAACGATTTTTGATTGGTGATTTTTGATTTTTGATTGCTTCGCCAGTTTGAGCAAAGCTCTCGGGTAACGATTTCTGATGGTTGATTTCTGAATTGTATTATAAGAATAGGGTACTGTAAACTTATAACCGTCAACTTACAACTCATAAAAACACACCCCCAGCCCCTCTCGAGAGGGGAGTTGTTGGAGTACACTAAGAACTTATTTGATTAACGATTTTTGATTGGTGATTTTTGATTTTTGATTGCTTCGCCAGTTTGAGCAAAGCTCTCGGGTGTTGATATGTGATTTTTGAATTAAGATGTAATCTGAGAAACACTGTAAACTGTCAACTGTTAACTTACAACTAAAAAACACACCCCCAGGCCCCTCTCGAGAGGGGAGTTGTTGGAGTATACTAAGAACTAATTCGATTAACGATTTTTGATTGGTGATTTTTGATTGCTTCGCCAGTTCGAGCAAAGTTCTCCGGTTTTGAATTATCGTATTTACTAAGAACCACTGTAAACTGTTAACCGTCAACTGTAAACCAATAACAGACAACCCACAACCGCCAACCCTTCTCTCATCTAAAGTCAAAAAATCTGCATAAGGTATTCGTGTTACTCAACACGAAAATGCTACATTTATGCCCACTAAAACCACACGCATGAGTTTTCAAAATACCCTTGCCTATGCGCAGCAATTGGACGCACAAGATCCGTTGGCGCACTATAAAAAAGAATTTATTTTTCCGCAACACCACGGAAAAGACGTGATTTATTTTACCGGAAATTCCTTGGGATTGCAACCCAAACGCAGCAAAGCCTACGTCGATGAAATCATGAGCGACTGGGCCAATTTGGCGGTCGAAGGGCATTTTTATGCCGAGAAACCCTGGTGGGATTACCACGAGCGTTTTGCTGAGCCGTTGAGTAAAATTGTGGGTACCAAACCATCAGAAGTTACGGTGATGAATACGCTCACGGTGAATTTGCATTTGCTGATGGTGTCGTTTTATCAGCCTACGGCCACACGCTATAAAATCATTTGCGAAGAAAAAGCGTTTCCGTCTGATCAATACATGATCCAAAGTCAAATCCAGTTTCACGGCTATGATCCTAAAACAGCTTTGGTCGAAATCAAGCGCCGCGAGGGCGAACACAACATCCGATTGGAAGATGTGTTGGAGGTGATTCGTCAAGAAGGCGATGCCGTGGCTTTGGTCTTGATAGGAGGCGTAAATTATTATACTGGACAGGTGTTTGACATGAAAATCATTACCCAAGCGGGCCACGATGTGGGCGCCTATGTGGGTTGGGATTTGGCGCATGCTGCCGGAAATATCGAAATGAAGTTGCACGATTGGCAGGTCGATTTTGCGGCTTGGTGCAGTTACAAATACATGAATTCGGGGCCTGGAAATGCGTCGGGCTGTTTTATACACGAAATGCATCATTCCAATTCACAATTGCCTCGTTTTGCAGGCTGGTGGGGACACAACAAAGAACGCCGATTCAAAATGGAACCGCAATTTGATCCGGTTCAAGGTGCCGACGGCTGGCAAATCAGCAACTTGCCTATTTTGTCTTTGGCGCCCTATTTGGCTTCTGTACACTTATTTGACGAAGTGGGCATGCCGGCTTTGGTGAAAAAACGCGACCAGATAACGAGCTATTTGGAATTTATTTTACAAGAAATTAGCCGAGAAGTTTCGGGGGCTTTTGAAGTGATTACTCCTTCAAATCCCAAAGAACGCGCTTGTCAACTTTCGGTTTTTTTGCACGGCGAAGGCCGCCGATTATTTGACTATTTGATGCAAAACGGCGTGATTACCGATTGGCGCGAACCCAACGTGATTCGCTTGGCGCCTGTGCCTTTGTATACCTCCTACGAAGACATGTATCAATTTGGGCAAATTTTAAAAGCGGGAATTGCTGCCAAATAATCTAAAAGCCATGGCCATCAAACGAAACGGAAAGGTAAAAAAGCGCTACAAAATTTTAGTAGGCTTCGTGTTGGTTTTACTGGTAATGGCTGGATCAGGGTTTGCCTTTGTGCAGTACCTAAAACCAAACTATGCAGGACAAAAAGAGTTACCTGGTATACAAAAAGAAACGGCTGTTTACTTTGATGATTTCGGTATTCCACACATTTATGCCCAATCCGAAGCTGATGCGATGCTGGCTCTAGGCTATGTTCACGCCCAAGATCGGTTGTGGCAAATGGAACTCATGCGCCGCATTGCTCCGGGAAGATTGTCTGAAATTTTTGGATCAAAATTGCTAAAGACCGATCGCTTTTTTGCGGGAATTGGCATGGATGAAAATTCGGAACAAGCGGTGGCCAAATTGGATAAAAACAGTCCGAGTTACCAATTGAGTTTGGCTTATCTAAATGGAATTAATCAATTTATAGCCGATGGTCCAACGCCTATTGAGTACCACTTATTAGGGCTTGAAAAAACGCAATTTACACTCAAAGATATTCACAACGTATTGGGATTCATGTCGTTTAGCTTTGCGATGGCGCAAAAAACAGATCCTTTGTTGACGCATATCCGGGATAAATGGGGACCAGCCTATCTCACTGATTTTGGGCTTGAAGGCCAATGGAATACCGTGCAAATCAAAAGCGCCAAAACGCCCGCCACCGATTATACACCCATTGCCACCGCCTTGGCACAAGTGCTTGAAAACAGTCCTTTTCCGCCCTTTATTGGGAGCAACAGCTGGGTAATTGGTGCTGCCAAAACTCAAAATAAACAGGTGATTTTTGCCAATGATCCACACATTGGGTTTTCGCAACCGGGCACCTGGTATGAGGCGCATATTGTTACGCCAAATCATGAAATGTACGGCTATTATATGGCGGGCGTTCCCTATCCGTTGTTGGGGCACAACCGAAATTATGCCTACGGCTTAACCATGTTTGAAAACGACGACATTGATTTTTACAAAGAGAAAACTCAACCCAATGTACCCGAATCCTACCAGACCAAAACGGGGTGGGCCAAATTGAAGTCCAAAACCAAATGGATAAAAGTCAAAGACAGTAGCGCGGTGGCAATTGAGCTAAAATCGAGTGTGCATGGTCCAATAATCAATGGCATTTTGGACGGTGTAGAAACAAAAGAGCCACTGGCGATGTCTTGGGTCTATTTGCAGCAGCCCAATCCAATAATTGAGGCGGTGTATCAATTGTCGCATGCAAATAATTGCGAAGGGTTTCACCAAAGTGTAGGACTTATTGCGGCGCCCGGATTGAATGTGATGTATGGCGACAAATCGGGCAATATTGGGTGGTTTGCTTCGGGCAAATTATACAAACACCAAAACAAAGTCAATCCCAACTTTATTTTAGACGGAGCCAACGGCCAAGACGATCAACTCGAAGCCTTGCCTTTTTCCAAAAATCCATCGGCCCAAAATCCCGCCTGGCACTACGTGTATTCGTCCAACAATCAGCCCGAACCGATTGACGGGTTTTTATATCCAGGCTATTATTTGCCCAAAGACCGTGCCTTGCGCATTACTCAATTACTCGACGTCAAAAACAATTGGAACAAACAAGCCGTGAGCGAGATGATTACCGACAATACTTCGTCGGTAGTTCCGGCAATTGTGCAAGGCATGCTGCAACAAATTGATGTCAATCGTTGTTCGGCGCACGAAAAAATAGCTTTGGCTCTGCTGAAAAAGTGGAAAGGCAACAGCGATTTAAACGAAGTTGCACCCAGTATTTACAACAAATGGATTAGCCATTACCTTAAAAACACCTTTGAAGACGAGTTGGGCACCGATCGATTTGCAGGGTTTTTAACTACTCATATACTCAAGCAAATTATAGAACCGCAATTGGCAAACAAACAGTCGCCTTGGTGGGATAATGTGCATACACCTGCTAAAGAAACGCAGGAGCAAATTCTTAGTTTGTCTTTTCATCAAGCCATTCAAGATTTGGAAAAGCAGTTTGGCACAGACCCAGCTGACTGGACTTGGGGAAAAGTACATCAGGTTACTTTTGAGCATCCCATGGGAAAAGTGGCGCTGTTGAGCAAGTTGTTTAATGTGGGTCCATTTCCAGTTGCAGGAACCAGCGAAGTGATCAATAATTTGTTGTTTACCCCAGAAGTTCAAACGGTTTTTCATGTAAAGGCGGGACCTTCAACCCGTCGGGTAATTGATTTTTCAGACATTGAAAACGCCTGGAGCATCTTGCCCACAGGCCAATCGGGAAATCCGTTTAGTGCACACTACGCCGATCAAACAGTGCTTTATGTGCAGGGAAAATTCCGTAAAATGAAATTGAATACTCACGAAATCAAGCATTCAAGCACTTTATTACTACTCAAACCAAAAAATTAAGCAGTTGCTTTTGCCAATTATGGGCAGTGTAAAACCCAGGTGTGTAAAAAAAAAGTAAATTTGCCCAACTTTTTAGCCTTTCCTCATGCAAACCCCCAAAAAAATCGCCGTAGTAGGTTCTGGATTAGTAGGTTCCTTGTTGGCGATTTACCTCAAGAAAGCCGGACATTCCGTACACGTGTATGACCGAAGTCCTGACATCCGAAAGGTAGCATTTTCTGGACGATCAATTAATTTGGTGATGTCCACGCGCGGATGGAAAACCTTGGAAGATATCGGTTTGGATGAGGCCGTTCGTGCCATTGGCATTCCGGTGGATAAACGTGCGATTCATTTGGGCTCTTCCAACATTAACTACCAACACTACGGCAAAGAAGGCGAAGCCATATTTTCCTTATCCAGAGGCATTCTCAATAGAAAAATGATTGATTTAGCTGAAGAAGCCGGTGTCGAATTTTTCTTTGAACAGAAAATTTGGGATGTGACCTTGGCCGATGCCACCTTGCATGTTGGCGAAACCGAAAGAGGGGAGTGGCAAGAACTCAAATATGATTTGGTATTTGGTTCAGACGGTGCTTTTTCGCGTGTACGTCACCGCATGCAACGCCAAAGCATGTTTAATTATTCGCAAGAATTTTTGCAATTGGGCTACAAAGAATTGCATATACC
>JAGNTC010000228.1 GCA_017987725.1 Flavobacterium sp. | reverse complement strand
TATTGCTGGTAAAACTAGTTCTACCATCGATTTTGATGCATATGTACCCTCAACTAGGGGAGAAGCAGTACCAAGTAGTGTTGTTGCAAAAGTGAGTTATACCACTATGACAGATCCTATCGACCCTACCAAAACAAAACCTGTTTATGGCACTTATAACAACTTTGACACAGACCCAGCTTTTTATATCAAAAATTTGGTAATTGATGATCCTGCCACTGCCAAGAATAAAGTAACGCAATATTCAGGACGTGTTTCGGGAGGTGATTTGAAATGGACTTTTACCAATTCTGTAGATGATGCATCCTATCTTGTAATTACAGGATTAAAAAATTCACTTACTAATTATGCACCAACATTGGTGTCAGTACAAGGCGAAGGTGCTGCTGTAGTCACAAACACGCAAACGCTGACACTTACTTCTTCAGCAAATGCCAACCAAACTGTCGCCAGTGGCTCAGCAATTAGCTCAATTGTGTATACTTGGGGGGGAGACGCAACAGATGCTAATGTAACTGGAATTCCAGTATCAGGAATTGCTTTTGCAAAAAACACTACAGCAAAAACAATTACTATTACAGGAACACCTACTGCAAATGTTGGTTATTCCGTTACCACATCAGGTACTTTGGGTACTCCTGTAACAGCATCAGGAACTATCTCGTTATCAACAGCACAATTGCTAACCACGCCATTGAACTCAAATCAAACAGTAACTCCTGGCACCGCCATAAGCTCTATCGTTTTCACTTGGGGAGGAGTCGCCACGGACGCAACAGTTACTGGATTACCTGCTTCAGGTCTAACTTTTGTAAAAGACGCTGTTGGCAAAACAATTACCATTACCGGAACACCTTCGACAAATGTTAGCTATTCTATTACCACATCAGGCGCTACTGGAACACCTGTAACGGGCTCAGGGACTATTACAGTATCGAATGCACCTCCGGCAACTGGAGGTGAAACTCACAACTTTACTACCGATGATTTACAAAGTTCATTCTACACTTTCGGTTCAACTGCAAATCTTTCGACTATTAAAGGAATCGTAGCTTATAATGGTTTAATCTTGACCCAGTGTTTGAAGATGGAGACTGCTACAACAATAACATTTACAACAATACAAGCAAGTACATTGACACTGGTAATGAATACATCTACAACCGATCCAACGGCACAAATCAAAGTTGACGGAACAAATCGCACTGATGCATCAGGAATAATTACATTATCTCTAACAGCGGGAACTCACACCATTGCCAAATCAAATTCGGCAAACTTGTTCTATATTAAAACTTCATACCCAACACTTGGTCTCGGGCAAAATACTCAAGCATCAAAATTGACTTTGTATCCAAATCCAGTGGCAGACCAATTATTCTTGTCTTCTTCTGACCAGAAAATAGCAAATGTTGCCATTTACAGTTTGACTGGAGCTTTAGTAAAAAGCAGTTCAAAAGAAGTGGAATCTATCGACGTGAGCAACCTAAATACCGGAAGTTATTTGGTAAAAATAACAACCGATCAAGGAACATCCACCCAAAAGATTATCAAAAAATAAACTTTAAGCAACCAAACCAAAGAGCCCCGCTTACATCACGTAAGCGGGGCTTCTATTTTGTTGTTATTCTTGGATTTGTTTTCTGCAAAAGTTCGACAAGAATCGCTTAACGTTGAACCAACAGATTTTTACATTCCCGGCCAATACAGGACATTGAATTTATGGTTATCCGGGTCGGCGAAACCAAACGTATAGCCTTGTTCATAATTTTGAGGCTCTGAAAAAATGGTTCCATTGGCAGACTTGACTTTCTCCACCCATTTATCCACATCTTCCCTGCTATCGGCAGACAAAGAAAATATGATTTCATTTGCATTTCTTGGAATCGAAAGCCCTCCATTCACTTGTTTTGACAATCGTTCTTCCGTAAAAAAATTGATGATAAAATTATTTTGTCCAAAAACAAAACTGGCAAATTCCCCATCACCGGCAGTATCATGACGTTTAAAACCAAGCGCAGAATAAAAAGCCGTTGTTTTCTTTAAATCACCCGAGACCAAATTGCCCCATATAAACCTTGTTTCCATAGCTTTTCATTTTTAGGGTAGTAAAGTTAATGTTTGAATAAGCATCCTACTTTCAAAATTAGGTTAAAATGTTATTGTATTTGACTGTCATAAAAATTACAAAACCGAATCCCATAAAAAAACTCCATCGATAAAATGGAGTTGTTGTTTTCTAATGAGTTTCGAAAGTGGTTTCTTCTTCGGGATTTCCTTTTTTTCGCCAATAATTAGCAAGCAATGAACCGGAAACATTCATCCACGGACTGAATACCGCTGATGCCAAGCCTACCGTTGCCAACTTGCCCATGGCGCCCGCAAGTCCAGAAGCCATTCCGCCATTTTGCAAGCCTACTTCGAAAGCAATGGTCTGGCTGCTTTTTTTGTCGAGACCGCTTAATCGGCTCAGCCAATACCCAAAAAAGTAACCCGCTCCATTGTGCAATACCGAAGCCAAGAAAAGTAAAAACCCAATCTGGATTAAATTGTCTCTTCCCGCTGCCGTTGTTACCAATGTAAAATAAATAATCCCGAACATAGAAAAATA
>JAGNTC010000098.1 GCA_017987725.1 Flavobacterium sp. | reverse complement strand
GGGCAATTGGGCCTATTTGGCAGGTGTGGGCAATGACCCGCGCGGCCATCGGTACTTCAATATCGAAAAACAAGCCAATGATTATGATAAGAATAAGGCGTTTCGAAATTTGTGGTTGGAAATAAGTCGAAAGTCATAAAGTCGTAAAGTCAAAAGGGTAGAAGTACACTAAGAACGGGTTTGATTAACGATGTTTGATGTTTGATTTGTAGGAGTTTACTAAGAACAAATTTGTCGCTAAGAAATTTTGCTTCGACCATGGGATTTGGCGGACTTGCGAAAGTACTTATAGTAAACTGACAACCGACAACCCTAAACGCTAAACTCTAACCAAAACGCCGAATAGTCTACTAGATGAGAGATAAAAGACAGTTCTTAGAAAGTAACCTACCACCTACCACCTACCACCCAAAACCAATAACCTACTACCCTTTTTACTCCGTCCCCTAACTTCTGGAAAAGACAATTAAGTACTCGGTTTTTCCTTTTTCTCTATTCGGGTGGTATAATACGACTGGGGCGAGGTGTTGGTTATCATCTTAAAACTTTTATAGAATGGACTATACGATGAAAATCCAGTAACCGCAGCCAATGATTCTAAGGTATTGGTTTTTAAATAACCATCTTCGATCAATAAAATTGATTTTTGTACGCGTATTATTTTTTTAAAATCACCAAAACTTATCGTGCTGTGGTACTTAAACAAATACAGCACATGGCTTTTAGGGAGGTTCAGTTTGTTGGCTAAATCACTTACTTTAAAATTTTCCGTTAAAAATAAGTTGGTGTTTAACGCAAAGTGCTCAATTTCTATGATGTAATTCTGAATACTTCCTTCTATTTTTTCCTTCAACACCACATCTTGTAAGTTGATGACTTGCCTGCTTGTTGTAGACCAAATGTGATCAAAAACAATGGCGTTCTTTTTATATTCTTTTATCTTGTTTTGTAAAATTTCATAGCCGTATAAAAACTCAGGCGAATAGAGAATTTTGATGTACAATACGATCCAAATTAATGCGGCTACCCACAAAAAGTTGTTTTTATTCCGGTACCATAATTCCGAATCGTTGAACAACATGTTGATCAAAAAGCGAATCAGCATCAACAAAAACAGCCCATACAAGAGTTTGGTCCATTTTGCAATCAACATATTTTGTTGATTGACCACCACAATCTTACTGCTCCGTTTCCATATATTTTCGTGTAACAACCTATAAGAAGTTATGGCATAGAAAATGTTGTATAGTATGGTGATGATTGCGCCAGTTTTACTCGCATTGATAATAAATTCTTCCGTAAACAAACGCTGTAAAAAAAACAAGGTAGTTAATAGTAATGGAAGAACAAGATGCAATAATTCGCGGCCTTTTAGCTTCTCGTGTACGTTGTTTAATTTGCCGAAATACAAATACATCAAAGGCCAGGCCGTATTGGCAAAAACAACATCTATATTTCTTATAATGGGTTGAATAAAAAGTGTGTCGAACAATCCATGTAAAAAAAAGCGAACGGAGCTTAAAATGAAAATCAGCAGTAAATAAAAATTGGTGTGTTTTTTTGTATTGAACCGAAATCCAATGAGTATGATGGTAATAATACCCAACAATGCAGTGATAAGATAGGTGGTTTTTTCGAGCATATTAAACGACTTAATTGGGTTTTAATCGTCCTCAAAAATATACTTTTTTTTATCGTTTTATCTGCTTTTAACTTCATCAAAAAATTGAAAAATGTCGTCAAAACATTAAAACACACCCAAAGTTGTCCATTCGTAGGGTAAAAATTTCATTTCAACGATAAAAAAACGAGCCAAACAGGCCTGTACAGTCATCCCTCTTCCGTGATCAAAAAATCATCCGTCAAAAGCTTGAAAGTTATCGTTAAAGCCTTGAAAGCGGTAGTGTGCCTATTTTCTCCCTTTTATACATAGGTTATCATTGCAGCAAAATTTAAAAATTAAACCAAAATGAAAAAATTATTTTACTTATGTATTGCCCTCGTGGGCATGAGCGCCTCGGCGCAAGTAGGTATTGGTGTGCCAACGGCTGACATAAATGCTTCGGCACAGTTGGAAGTTTCCTCTACCTCCAAAGGATTTTTGGCGCCAAGAATGACACAGGCGCAAAAAAACAACATCAGTAGCCCAGCTGCTGGTTTGTTGGTGTATCAAACCGACGCACCCTCAGGATTTTATTATTTTGATGGTTCTGTTTGGCAAAGCGGTTTAGGCCCACAAGGTCCTCAAGGAGAACAAGGCGTTGCCGGAGCAACAGGACCAATGGGTCCTCAAGGTCCACAAGGAATTGATGGAGTAGCGGGAGTACCAGGTCCTCAAGGAGACATGGGTGCTCAAGGCCCACAAGGCGATATGGGCCCACAAGGTCCACAAGGAGAAGTTGGAATGATGGGACCGCAAGGAGAAATGGGTCCAGCAGGAATTGATGGAGTAGCTGGAGTTCCAGGTCCTCAAGGTGATCAAGGCCCAATGGGTCCTCAAGGAGAAATGGGTCCACAAGGTGAACCGGGAACGCCCGCTGATCTTTCGGGATATGCCACTACAGCTGATCTTACTAATTTACAAAATCAAATTGCTGCTTTAACTACTTCAATTAGTAATTTACAATCACAAATTGCACAGTTACAAAATTCTGGAAGTTTTACGCCAACAGTTATTAGCGGAACAATGTCAGGTGTTAATGCAGAATACTTTGTAGTTAATAATGTGGTATTTGTAACTGGAAATTTTTCAAATGCAGATTTTGATGGTGATTATGCGTATGTAGATCTTAACATTCCAGTTATGGCTAATTTTACAAATGCATCGGATGTGAATGGATCTGTACTTGGAATGTTTTTTGAAAGTGCTAGTGGATATGTAGAAGCTATTCCAAATACCAGTTCGGTTAGACTTAAAGTTTCAGGAGCACACGGCTTTGCTTTTGGAACTACTGGTTCATTCGTGTATTCATATAAACTACCTGGTGCTAGTTCTACATCTTCTTATGCACCAGCAGTGTCTTCAGGAATGGGAACTTTTTCAAATGCAAATTATGTTGTAAATGGAAACATTGTTCTGGTTAATGGTAATTTTTCTAATGCAGAATTTGATCCTTATGGCATGTATGTTGATATTAATCTACCTGTTTCTACAACCTTTGTAGATTCTTTTGATGCTAGCGGAATTGTTTCTGGAAGAATGGGTTTTGGAGAAAGTGTTAGTGGATATGTTGAGGCAATACCAGGTACAAATACGGTTAGGTTAAGAGCTGCTGGTGCACACCAAATGGCATTTAATACAACTGGTTCATATGTTTTTTCATACAAAATTAGTTCGTCAAACAACTCTCAATCCTACATTCCAACTGTTTTAGCAGGTACAGGATCATTTACAGCTGCAAATTATAGTACGGTTGGAAATGTTGAATATGTAAGTGGTAATTTTTCTAATGCAGAATTTGATGGATCGGGAATGTCTGTTGATATTACGATTCCAGGTAATACTTTTTTCACAAATGCATCTGATGTGAATGGTTCTGTTTCTGGAATGATGGCTTTTGGAGAAAGTGTTAGTGGGTATGTAGAAGCAATTCCAAATACTAATACCGTAAGACTCAGAGCTGCTGGGGCACACATGTCGGCATTCAATACAACAGGTTCGTTTATATTCTCTTATTCTAAATAATACAATTATGAAAATTATGAAAACTTTTATTTTTAGCTATTTATTGTTGAATAGTCTAATAGGGTTTGGACAAAATAGTTCAAAATCGATTCCGTCTAGTACACAGAATCAACAAATGATTATGGAATTTATCAATTTTAAAACTGATTTTTATGAAAAAATTGAAAACAATTATAAAGGAATCAAAAGAGGATCTACTGATAAAACTCAGATAGAAAAGTTAAGGGTTAAGAACACTAATCTAAAAAAGTTATTGGATGATAAAATCAATGAACTTGCATTGAAATATGGTGTATCAAAAAAAGAATTGTATTTGTCTCTTTCAGAATATTACAAAAAAGAGGGAGCAAATAAAATGCCGAGAAAGAAATAATGCGCGTTGAACATTATTTTGATACTAAATTTTGGACTTTTTATAACTAGTGTGAAAAATACAAATGAAAAATAAATATATCTATCTAACGCTCTGCCTCTTGGGATTACTTATCCCGAGTATGCACGCACAAATTGTGTCGGTGGCATCGGGCTCTGGGTTTAATATCAAGGCCGGCACCGTAATAGGCGCGGCGGGTTTAGACCTCACGCCATCCACCGATTTTAGCCTCACGGCTAGTTTGTCGCAATCGGCCACGGTGAGCAATCCCGGCAGTATCAACTTCATCAACCGGAGTTATACATTTGGGGAAACCACCGAGGACTATAGTGGTTTGGTTCGGCTCAACTACCAAGACCCCGAATTGAACGGCCTATCCGAGAGTGAATTGCAGTTGTTGTACCGCAATGGTTCTGTTTGGGCAGCCAATACCGGCAGCACGGGTAATGCCGTTGCCAATTATGTGTCGGCCAGCTTTAATGCAATGCCGCTCAACGCATTGTCTTTGGGTGCCTATGCGACCACTTCGCTACTCATTTCCCAATGTGGAAGTACCTTGGCCACGCCAACCTCTGATATCGTGTGTTATCCAATGCCCGATGCTACGGGTTATACCTTTGCGATTACCTACAATGGGGTAACCTATTCTGTAGAATCTGCTGATCCGGTAATCAACCTCGCCGAAGCTACAGGCATGCCATTGGATTTTAATGCTGCCTATGCCATTAGCGTGCGTGTACAATATGGCAATGCCGCAAGCAATTACGGAGCGGTGTGTACCGTAAATTCCCCAGTTTATCAAGCCACGCAGTTGTCTAATGTGTCTTGCGGTCAAACCTTGGCATCAATGGGTTCGTTACTGTATGCCGACATCAACTTGAATGCCACGGCCTACCGCTTTAAGGTAGTCAATAACACGACGGGAGATATTCAGTATGTAGATAACACCCACCATTGGTTTGCGTTAAACTGGTTGGCATCCTATGAGTACGCGACTACCTATACCGTTTCAGTACAATTGCAAATCGCGGGTACCTGGTTGGGTTATTACGGTACAACTTGTACGGTAAATACGCCAAATATTACTTCAGAAAGCGGATCGCTGCAATTGGTTTCTACCCAGTGTGGAGCAACCTTGCCAAGCATTGGAACCATCATTTACACTACGGCACAATCGGGTGCTACGGGCTACCGCTTCCGCATCACCGATGTGACGCCAGGAGCAACGGGAGATAACTTACTACAAGTAAAAGACCGTTCCTACCATTGGTTTGCCTTAACCATGCTCACGCGTTACAACTACGGTTCCACCTATATGGTTGAGGTTGCGGTAAAAACGACAGGCGGCTATACCGGTTACGGAAGTCCTTGTTATGTGTACACGCCTGCATCGCCCATGTTGAACAATTGTGGTGCGGTGATTCCAACGAGTCGTACTTTGGTGTACACGGCAATTACCAAATCGGTAACACAATACCGTTTCCAAGTAACCAGAGTGAGTGATCAATCGTCAAGAACATTTGACACCGGAAGATTCTGGTTTAGCTTTAAAGTGAATATGCCTGGGTATACCCCTTCGGTTGCCTACTCGGTGCGCGTGGCAGTTATGACAGCCGGAACTTGGTCTCCATTTGGAGATGCCTGCGAGATCATTTCGCCTGCTATACCAAGAACCGATATAAATGCCGAATTTGATTTTAATGCAACGGTATTCCCTAATCCGTATTCGGATCAGTTTGGTTTGCGCATTGATTCGGATTCCTTTGATCCAATTGCCTATAAAGTCTATGACATGCTGGGTAAACTCATCGAAGCTGAAGAGGTTGAATTTAATGCCTTAGAAACCAAAGAATTTGGACAAAACTATCCTGCCGGGGTGTACAACATTGTTGTAAGCCAAGGCGAAGATGTACAAACCTTGCGTGTGATTAAGCGATAAATTAATTGGGTTTTTTAGAAAAGTCTCTCTAGCAATTGAGGGGCTTTTTTTTATTGACGATTTTTGATTTGTAGGAGTTTACTAATAACGACTGTTGTTTTTAGCGGGAAATTGGAAATTGGAAGTGGGAAGTTTTTCGCTTTTACGGTAAACTGACAACCGAAATCAGAGAACAGACAACCCTAAACGCTAACCTCTAACCAAAAAGACGAATAGACTATTGGATGATAGAAAAAAGACTGTTCTTAGTATGCTACCTAAAACCTAACACCCAATACCTACCACCAAGAATCGACAACCGCTTTACCCACGAATTTAAAATTCCGTTGACGAAATTCCAAACTACAACACCCGAATATTTGACCCGAGATCAAGTAGAATTTGCTATGGATTAGGCTTCAGTACAAAATGGTCTTTACCCGTTTAATGATTTTTTCAATTCGGCAATGGTTTGGGTTGGATTTGCAGATTTAAACACAAAACTTCCAGCTACCAGCACATCGGCGCCGGCTTGGGCTAAGGCGGCTGCGTTTTTATCGGTTACTCCGCCATCAATTTCGATGAGCGTTTTTGCGCCTTTTCGGGTAATGAGTTCTTTGAGTTGGGCTGTTTTAGTGTAGGTGTTTTCGATAAACGATTGTCCGCCAAAACCGGGATTGACACTCATGATACACACCATATCAATGTCTTGAATTACATCTTCCAGCAAATGTACTGGCGTATGCGGATTGAGCGCCACTCCTGCTTGCATACCTTCGGCTTTGATGGCTTGTAAAGTGCGGTGCAAATGAGTGCAAGCTTCGTAATGCACAGTCAAAATATCGGCGCCCAATTGCTTGAAGGTTTTGATGTAGCGATCGGGATCAACAATCATCAAATGCACGTCAATGGTTTTGGAAGCATGTTTGGTGATGGCTTCGAGTACAGGCATGCCAAAGGAAATGTTAGGCACAAAAACACCGTCCATGATGTCAATGTGAAACCAATCGGCTTGGCTGGCATTGATGAGCTCAATGTCGCGTTGCAAGTTGGCAAAATCAGCAGCTAATACAGAGGGAGCAATTCGAACGTTTTTCATAGGAGTGGTTTATGGGTAGTAAAAACCCTTGTCAACTTTTTCGTTCACAAGGGCTGTTATGTTATCCCAAATAGGTTTTTAAGATTTTACTTCTGGAGGTGTGTTTCAATCGGCGAATGGCTTTTTCCTTAATTTGACGCACGCGCTCGCGGGTTAAATCAAAGGTTTCACCAATTTCTTCTAAGGTCATCGGGTGTTGATCGCCCAATCCAAAATACAAACGCACCACGTCGGCTTCTCTTGGGGTTAGGGTTTCTAACGAACGCTCAATTTCGGTACGCAAGGATTCGTGAATCAATTCGCGGTCTGGATTGGGAGATTCGCCCGAACGCAATACATCATATAAATTAGAATCTTCTCCTTCTACCAACGGAGCATCCATAGACAAGTGACGTCCAGAGTTTTTCATGCTCTCTTTTACGTCATTCACCGTCATGTCCAATTCTTTGGCGATTTCTTCAGCCGAAGGTGGACGCTCATTGGATTGCTCCAACAACGCATACATTTTATTGATTTTATTGATTGATCCAATTTTGTTCAACGGCAAACGCACGATACGCGATTGCTCAGCCAAGGCTTGCAAAATCGATTGGCGAATCCACCAAACGGCATAGGAGATAAATTTAAATCCACGGGTTTCGTCAAAACGTTGAGCCGCTTTGATTAATCCTAAATTTCCTTCGTTAATTAAATCGGGGAGGGTAAGCCCTTGGTTTTGGTATTGTTTGGCTACAGAAACCACAAAACGCAAATTGGCTTTGGTTAGTTTTTCGAGGGCTCGTTGATCACCAGCTTTGATCTTTTGTGCTAATTCTACTTCTTCGTCGGCGGTAATTAAATCTACTTTTCCAATTTCTTGTAAGTACTTGTCTAACGATGCAGTTTCACGA
>JAGNTC010000097.1 GCA_017987725.1 Flavobacterium sp. | reverse complement strand
ATAGCCAAATTTGGTGACTATTTTGGTCTTGATTTTTCGGTAGGCTAGATTTTCAGAATCGTAGTAATATTTTACCTTCGCCATATTTTAAAAAATCCTATTTTTGCACCGAATTCTGTCGGCCGAGCAAATTTACTAAATGTTTGCTTGTCACCGCACTTTTTTCGTTTTTTAAAATGGAGTTGCACGTCAAATTTGTGCCACTTTTACAAGTTGATTCCCATTACCAAACCGAATACATACGCTATTTTTTCTCCCATGAAATCACAAGAAATCAGAAAGCAATTTTTAGAATTTTTTCAATCCAAAGGCCATTTGATTGTGCCTTCGGCGCCCATCGTGCTCAAAGACGATCCTACCCTGATGTTCAACAACTCGGGTATGGCGCAGTTTAAAGAATATTTTCTAGGAAATGCCACCCCCAAAAGCAACCGTATTGCCGATACCCAAAAATGCTTGCGCGTTTCTGGGAAACACAACGATTTGGAAGAAGTAGGAATTGACACCTACCACCATACCATGTTTGAGATGTTGGGGAATTGGAGTTTTGGCGATTATTTCAAAAAAGAGGCCATTCATTGGGCCTGGGAATTGCTTACCGAAGTATACAACATAGACAAATCGATTTTATATGTTACGGTGTTTGAGGGCAGCAAAGAAGAAAATGTACCTTTCGACCAAGAGGCCTATGACATTTGGAAAACACTCATAGACGAAGACCGCATTTTATTGGGAAACAAAAAAGATAATTTTTGGGAAATGGGCGACCAAGGACCTTGTGGGCCTTGCTCCGAAATACACGTCGATATCCGTTCGGCCGAAGAAAAAGCCCTGATTCCCGGGAAAGAATTGGTGAACAGCGACCATCCGCATGTGGTAGAGATTTGGAACAATGTGTTCATGGAATTTAACCGCAAAGCCGATGGTTCACTTGAGAAATTACCTGCCCAACACGTAGATACAGGCATGGGATTTGAGCGTTTGTGCATGGTATTGCAGGGCGTGCAATCCAATTACGACACCGATGTGTTTAGTCCGCTTATTCGCGAAATCGAAACCATCACCGGAAGTACCTATACCATCAAAGCCCCGAATGCTGAGGCCGAAAAAATAAACATTGCCATTCGAGTAATAGCCGATCACGTGCGTGCGGTAGCTTTTGCGATTGCTGATGGCCAATTGCCTTCTAATACGGGAGCGGGCTATGTGATTCGCCGTATTTTGCGACGCGCCATCCGTTACGGATTTACCTTTTTGAATACCAAAGAGCCCTTTATTTATAAGTTGGTTGAAACGCTGAGCGCACAAATGGGCTTTTCATTTCCAGAAATAGTTTCGCAACGCGAACTTACAACTAACGTAATTTGGGAAGAAGAAAAATCATTCTTGCGCACCTTAGACCAAGGTTTGGTGTTGTTGGATACACTTATCGCCAACGCCGAAAACCAAACGGTATCCGGCGCCAAAGCCTTTGAACTGTTTGACACCTATGGCTTCCCGATCGATTTGACGAGTTTGATTGTACGTGAACGCGGATTGCAACTTGACGAAGCCGGTTTTGAAGAAGAATTACAAAAACAAAAAGCCCGTTCTAGAGCGGCATCTCAAGTAAAAGCGGGCGATTGGATAATTGTTTCAGAAGACAGTGCCGAGCCCTTTATTGGGTATGACCACACCGAAGCCGACGTGCACATATTGCGCTACCGTAAAGTGGAAAGTGCCAAAGAAGGAACCGTTTTTCAAATCGTTTTAAATACTACGCCTTATTATCCAGAGGGCGGAGGACAAGTCGGAGACAAAGGCTCATTTGAGTTGGCCAATGGAGATGCGGTATACGTAATTGACACCAAAAAAGAGAATAATCTGATTGTACATTATACGAGAGAATTACCCCATAATTTGCACGAAACGTTTCGCGCTTTTGTGGATGTGAGCCAGCGCAGACGTTCGGCTTCCAATCACTCGGCGACGCATTTGATGCACCAAGCCTTGCGCAGTATTTTGGGAACCCACGTTGAGCAAAAAGGTTCGTTGGTGAATCCCGATTATTTGCGTTTTGACTTTTCGCATTATGCCAAATTAACTTCGGATGAGTTGCAGGCCGTAGAAGATTTTGTGAATGCCCGTATTCACGAACAATTGCCTTTGATAGAGCGCAGAAATATTCCGTTTCAGCAAGCAGTGTCTGAAGGCGCGATGGCCTTGTTTGGCGAAAAATACGGCGAAACCGTGCGTGCCATCAAATTTGGCGAAAGCATGGAATTGTGTGGGGGAATTCACGTGGGAAATACATCAGATATCTGGCACTTTAAAATATTGAGCGAAGGCGCTGTTGCGGCAGGAATTCGCAGAATCGAAGCCATTACTTCGGCGGCGGTGAAAGATTATTTTATGGCCAAAACCGATACGCTCAAAGAGATCAATGCCGTGCTTAAAAACGCCCAAGATCCGGTAAAAGCGGTGCAACAGTTGCAAGACGAAAATACCAAAATGCAAAAGCAGTTGGAGCACCTCTTGAAAGAAAAAGCCAAAGGCATGAAAGCCGAACTGGCCTCACAATTACAAGAGCGCAACGGCGTGCAATTTTTGGCCACTACGGTAGATTTATCGGCAGAAGGCGCCAAAGATTTGGCCTACGAATTGGGCGCCAACAAAACCAATTTGTTTTTGGTATTAGCCACGGTGCAAGATGATAAACCCATGCTCACCTGCTACATTTCGAAAGAATTGGTGGCCGAGAAAAACCTCAATGCGGGCCAAGTGGTGCGCGAATTAGGCAAATTCATCCAAGGTGGCGGAGGCGGACAACCGTTTTTTGCAACCGCAGGCGGGAAAGACGCGAGTGGTATTGCAGCAGCTTTGGAAAAAGCGGGGGATTTTTTGATGTAATTTGAAGATTAGCAAATATGTAAATTTGAAAATGCTTTAGATTGAGCTGAATATTTTTTTAGCCACGAACGATGGGATGTTGATTTGAAAATTTGAAGATTGGATAATTTGGAAATGTTTCGGATTGCGTTGAAAGTTTATTTAGCCACGAATGCACGAATGTTGATTTGAAAATTTGAAGATTAGTTAATTTGGAAATGCTTCGGATTGCGTTGATTTCTACAATTATTCGATTTGTTTTGGATACTTAGTTTGCTACTAATCTTCAGAATTGGAATTTGGAATTTCAAAAATTGGAATTTTATTATTCGTGCATTCGTGGCTCACATTTTTTTAACACGGATAATGTTAATTCAAAACGGAACTAGTTGGTAATCGCTTCCGTGATGCTAAAATTTATCCTCGTGTTTAAGGCATGAAATACTTTGAGTATCGTGCCAATTCGGGCGTCGGTAAAGTTGTTTTCTATTTTACTAATCTGTGCTTTTTTTACCCCAACCAAACTGCCCAATTGATCTTGTGTGAGTTTTTTTTGAGTCCGAATTTCTTTAATGTATTGGCCAATTGCATCCAAACGCAACTCGGCATCAAAGGCCAATCGTTTTTTTGTGCCTGCTTGACCGATGAGTGCATCGGTTACTTCTTCGAGTGAATGTGTTTTCATTTTATGTGTTTTGAATTGATGTAATCTAGTCTGAGTTGTTGCGCTTTTTGCAATTCGAGTGCGGGTGTTTTAGCCGTTTTTTTGATAAAACCGTGGGTGCAAATGACACAACGCACTTCGGTATCAGATTTGTACCAAAAGGACAATAAACGATACTGCTTTTTTTGATGCAGCACTCGAAACTCCCAGATATCGGCGCTAATTTTTTTAAATAACTCAGCATCTTTTACGATTCTTGCTTTCCAAAGTACATAAAGTACTTTCTCTTGTGATTTTGGCTCTAAACTTTCTATAAACTGCAAGGCCGGTTCAAGAAATTGAATGGTAAATAAATAATGCATGGTATGGCGTATAAATGATTACAAAAATAGAAAAGTTTCCTTATAAAGAAACAAAGCGATTATTAAATTTGAAAATTTGAAGATTAGTTAATTTGTAAATGCTTCAGATTGCGTTCATTTCTCTAGTTGTTTTAAATCTACGTTGCAAGTTTATTTAGCCACAAATGCACGAATGTAGATTTGGAAATTAGATAATTTGGTCCCGAAGCCTCGGGATGGAAATACTTCAGATTGCGCTGATTTCTACAATTATTTCGATCTGTGTTTGATACTTAGTTTGCTGCCAATCTTCAGAATTGGAATTTGGTCCCGAAGCGTCGGGATTCAAAAATTGGAATTTAATATTCGTGCATACGTGGCAAACAAATTTTTGGAACTCGGATTCAAAAAATTGGTTGTAGCTTTTTTTCATTTAACAAAATTTTTAAAAAGCGGTATTTATATTTGTACTCCAATTAAAAGAAGGTTTTTCTTTTTTGGATTCACTAATCATAAAAAATCAACTATACATGAAAAAAATTATTGTTGCTTGTCTCGCTTTGTTTTTAATCGTTTCTTGTTCATCAACTGATTCCCCAAGTGCCTCGCAGGATGTTATGGTAAAACGAACCGTAAGCACAGATGAAGACGGTGTGGAAGAAACACTTCAATATTTCTACAACGGAAACAAAATTAATAGAATAGAAGCTCCTGGATTTAAGGTTGAATTTACCTATGTGGGGGATTTAATTACTGCCGTAAGGTACTTTGCAGATTCAACGGAGTTTCAAACAGAAACCTATACTTATAATAGCCAAGGACAGATGATTAAGTATGTGCTTTTATCATTGCTCCAAGATTATGGCGCAAAAGAGGAATTTACCTACAATGCTGATGGTACTATAGAATATACCAGAGCACTGGGTGATTTAGTTTCACAGACAGAATCGCCATCAAGTGGAAAATTATTTTTTACCAATGGCGAAATTACGAAAGTTGAAAATTATGAATTTGGAGCAACTTCTGTAGTTAATTATACCTACGACACGAAAAATAATCCGTTTAAAAACATCACGGGTATTTCAAAAATCTCATTTGCGGATCAAGTGGTTGGTGGATTTAATCACAACGTACTTACAGAAGAACACCCTACCTTTCCAAGTTCAAATGTAACTACTGCATATCAATACAACAGCAATGATTATCCTATCTCTGCTGTTGAAACTACTACTTTTGGAGAAAGTAGCACTTTGTTTTTCTATGAATAAGTAATAAGAAGATAACAACACCTTTTTAAAATGCCTCCATTGCCTCAGCACGCATGGGGGCTTTTTTTATGCCTGAATTTCCCTATTTTTGGTCAAATTTAATTCATGAAACTCAGCACTCCTGTCGCGTTACAGCCCTTGGACAAAAAAATCGATTACCACTCGCGATTGCTGTGGTTGGGCTCCTGTTTTTCTGACAATATGGGCCGCCAATTTGCACAGTTGGGGTTTACACAAAGTACCAATCCGTTTGGTATTTTGTTTCAGCCGTTGGCGTTGACGCAATTGGTTAATCGGGCTTTACAAGACAAAGTGTATACCCACGCAGATTTGGTTTTTCACAACCAATTATGGCATTGCTTCGAACTGCATTCTGATTGCAGTAATCCAGATCCTGAGGCGATGCTGGCTGATTTGAATGCCAAACAACAACTACTCAAAACCCAATTGCAACAAGCCACGCACATCGGATTCACCCTCGGAACCGCTTGGGTGTACCGGCATTTGGAGAGCGATAGGGTGGTGGCCAATTGCCATAAAATTCCGCAAGCGGCTTTTTCCAAAGAATTGCTTTCGGTGGCCGAGATTCAAGCCGGTTTGAAACAACTTATTTCCACTATTCATGCTGTGAACCCAAATGTGCAACTGGTATTTACCATCTCGCCGGTTCGCCACAGCAAAGACGGCTTAGTCGAAAACCAACGCAGTAAAGCGCAGTTATTGGTGGCCTTGCACCAGGTACTCGAAACGCACAAGGCCTACTACTTCCCGGCCTATGAACTCTTGCTTGACGAATTGCGCGATTACCGCTTTTATGCCGATGATCTTTTGCATCCTAGCTCTTTGGCTATTCGTTATATTTGGGACAAATGGCTCAGCGTAACCACCACACCCGAAACCCAGGCACTCATTTCCGAGGTGGAAGCCGTACAAAAAAGCAGACAACACCGCCCGTTTAATCCGGAGATGGAGGAGCATAGGGTTTTCTTAGGAAAGTTGGAAAAGAAAGAACAGCAGCTGCGGGAGAAGGGAGTTAGGATTTGATTGCTTCGCCAATTCGAGCAAAGCTCTCGGGTAGCGATTGTTGATTGGTGATTTTTGATTGTTGATTTTTGATTTGTAAAGTATACTAAGAACGGCTGATTAGAAATTCCAATACTGAAATTCCAAATTCCAACACACACACTAGCAATACCGAAGACTTCTCCGACCATAGGATTTGGCAGGCGAGCAGCAAAAAGGAGAAACTTCCGTGAAGAAACTCGAACTGTTTGAGTCCGAGAGTATGCGAGCGGGCGAGTTTTTGAGTTTTAGGGAGTGAGCCTATTTTGATCGCCGAAAATCCCAGGTCTTGATTTTTTGTTTCTTTTTCATCAAGGAAAAAGAAAGAGAATTAGCTTTTAGCCACGAATGCATTAATTTGATTAACGATTGCTTCGCCAGTTAGTGCAAAGCCTTCGGGTGTTGATTGTTGATTTTTGATTTTTAATTTGTATGCTAAGAACCACTGTAAACTTAAAACCGTTAACTTAAAACTAATAAACACACCCCCAGCCCCTCTCAAGAGGGGAGTTTTGGCAGTCGTAAAGTCATAAAGTCCAAAGTCGTAAAGTCAGCCCCAGGAAAACACTCAAAACTCATAACTTATAACTGATAACTCCCCAAAAGTTCTTAGTATACTTTTTCCCTCCAACCCACCACCTAAACCCTAATCCCTAACCTCAAACCAAAAAGACGAATAGATAAAAGACTGTCCTTAGAAAGCAACCTACAACCTACAACCTACAACCCACAACCGAGAACCGAAAACACTTCATCGATACATATTTGTAAGATAAAACACATAAAAAACTCTAAAAAACGTACTTTATCGCTAAAAAACGCATTTTGTCGATAAAATATTTTTTTCTTTTAAAATGCCTAGCTATGTTTACACCGTGAAACTGGCAAAAGGAAGCAGCCCCAAAATTTGCCACCTGTGTTTGTTTTGCAAATTGAACTTAAAAAATGATGTATAAACTTAACCTACCTACTAAGAGACAGCAGTTGTATTTGTGCAACTAAAAATTTATTCCGGTACCTTTTTTGCCCCACATTAAATCTACCAACCCATTTTTTGGCAACATCGGTTTCGGCAGTTGTTGCCACCCTGTCTCCAGGTTTCTCAAAAACCTATGAAAACAAATCTTGATTTTCTCGACACCGGATCTTTCCTGTACATTTTTGTAGCTGTAGCCATTTTGGCCATTGTACTCTGGTCTTTTTTGCAGGATGCACTAAGGCCGCTACTGTCCTTTTTGTCAAAACCCAAACCCAAAGACAAACGGGGCCGCGCTGCACCTACTAGAGCAGCCGTGTCTGGCCGGAGGGAGCCCAACAAGCCTCAGCCATATGCCTACAAAACAGAGCGGATGACCTCTGAATTCAACACCCAATAAACACCTCCCAACGCAACCGTTTGTGTTTTGTGTACCTGCAAGCTGCTTTTCTAGCCCCATCCTAAAAAGGTGATTGCCAAGAAAATGCAGTTGGTCGATGAAAGAATACCGTTTACAGAATGCCTGTTTTGCAGGAATGTTAAAATGTGTTTTTTATCGATTATTTAGGTTAGTTACCTGAAATTGTTGCAAGTATGTGAATACCGAACCTAGCTTTGTGGCACAAATACACACTTAAAAACAACCCAAAATCTAATAAACAATTAATTATTATGAAAACAACGATTTCCCAAAATCTCATTTTTCGATCTTTTTCCCGCCTGCAGCGCTCGTGTTGCTCGGCGGTATTTTTACTGCTTTTCCTGCTGAGCGCGAGTAGCTCGTGGGGGCAGACTAATCCAAATCCTTACATT
>JAGNTC010000009.1 GCA_017987725.1 Flavobacterium sp. | reverse complement strand
TTCACGTTAAAGTATTGAGAAAACTGATCTTGAATTTTTGATGCCGCACTTACACGGGTATCTACAGCATTGGTACCAAAGGAAATGGCCCAAGGATTATTGCTGTCTTGTGCTTGCGCATTGAGTCCTAAAAAAAGAACTAACGCAACAACTAATTTGTTTAGGTGTTTCATAGTTAAAATTTTTGTTAAATTACAATAATTAGGCCCAAAAGTAAGCGGTTAAACATTACAATCAAAACGAATTTAAAAAAATATGCCCTCGTTGGGGTTTCATTAGATTACCTTGAGTTCTTTTCCAACTTTGATAAAGGCCGCAATGGCTTTGTCTAAATGCGCTTGCGTGTGAGCCGCCGACAATTGAACGCGAATGCGCGCTTTGTCTTTGGGAACTACCGGGAAAAAGAAACCAATTACATAAATGCCGTTTTTAAGCAGTTCATTGGCCATGGTTTGCGATAATTTTGCATCATACAACATTACAGGTACTATGGCCGAATCGCCTTCTACAATATCAAAGCCCGCTTTTTTCATGCCGGCCTTAAAATAATTAGTGTTCCACTCGAGTGTATCGCGCAAAGAAGTGTCCTTTTCAAGCAATTCAAATACCTTAATAGATGCACCCACAATGGCTGGCGCCAAGGAGTTTGAAAACAAATACGGACGCGAGCGCTGACGCAACAATTCAATAATTTCTTTTTTGCCTGTGGTGTATCCACCCATCGCCCCGCCTAGGGCTTTTCCTAGGGTTCCGGTGATGATGTCAATGCGGTCCATTACCTTTTTGGCCTCCATTGTGCCCTTGCCTGTTGCGCCAATAAAACCAGCGGCATGGCATTCGTCAACCATGACCATGGCATCGTACTTGTCGGCTAAATCACATATTTTATCCAGAGGAGCAACTACCCCATCCATCGAGAATACCCCGTCGGTGACAATTAATTTGAAACGTGCACCGGCCTCGTTGGCTTTTTGCAACTGGATTTCCAAATCGGCCATGTCACTGTTTTCGTAGCGGTAGCGAGCCGCTTTACACAAACGCACCCCATCAATAATGGAAGCGTGGTTTAAACTGTCGGAAATAATGGCGTCTTGTTCGCCCAACAAAGGCTCAAATACACCGCCGTTGGCATCAAAGGCAGCCGCATACAATATAGTATCTTCGGTACCATAAAACTGCGCAATTTTGTGCTCCAAGGTTTTGTGAATATCTTGCGTGCCACAGATGAAACGCACCGATGACATCCCAAATCCGTGCGAATCTAATGCGTCTTTGGCCGCTTGAACTACTTCGGGATGCGAAGAAAGTCCCAAGTAATTGTTGGCACAAAAATTCAGTACGGTTTCTCCGGTTGAAATGGTGATTTCGGCTCCTTGTGGCGACGTAATGATGCGTTCTTTTTTGAATATGCCATTGGCTTCAATGGTGTCTAATTCGTTTTGAAGGTGTTGTTGAATTTTTCCGTACATGTGATTGTTGAGTTTTAGTAAACGTTTACAAATGTATCACATTGGGCGTTTCACCCAAATAGACCAAGAGTTTTTTTGAAACCACAAAGCCCATTTTCACTAAGACATTTTCATACTCGGCTAGCTGCTGTTTGTGTTGTGGTTTAGGTGCGCCTGTTTTGTAATCCAATAAAATAACCGCACCCGAGGGAAGCTGTACAATTCGATCTGGCTTAACTACCGCAGCCGATGGTTGTATAATGGCCTGCTCGTTCCACACTTTATTTCCTGCCGCAAAAGCCTCGCTCAACTCCGGATGCTGAATTAAAAGGGTGAGTGTGTGGCTTACTTGCTGCAATTGATGGTGTCCAATAAGGCCCGATTCAACTGCTTTTTGTAGGGCGCCAGGCAAATCAGCGGAGGTATATATCGAAGCCGCTATCTCATGAATGACATTTCCAAAGGCAATGGCTTCCTGCTGTGGGGAATTCCACATGAGCGCTTCGCGTTGGGCGATTTTTATTTTTGAGGGATGAATCAACTGGTTCACCAATTCAATTGGGACAGGCACTGTTTTGGTAGTGCTGGGCGCAGACAACTTCAACTTATTCCCCCACTCGTATTGAGCGGTATTGACGTTAAATAGCCCTTGTTGCGTTAAATACTTCGCAAAAAATGCCGACATGGTGTAGGGAAAGGTGCCGTCTGATTTTGGTTTTACCGTCTGAGAAATAATGTACAATTGCTCCACTGCGCGCGTGAGAGCCACGTACAATACATTGACGTTGTCCAGTAATTCTTCTTCCTTTTTTTGCTCGTAAACCGCTTTGGCTTCTTCGCCAAAATTAGCCACGGCTGCATTGTTGTCCACCAAAATTTTAGGGATAACAAATTCGTCTTTATCGGTGTCGAGCCACAACTTGTCTTTGGGTTTTCGGGCATAATCTTCATCGGCAAAAGGCATAATCACAACTGGGAATTCCAATCCTTTTGCTTTGTGAATGGTGAGTATACGAATGGCATTGGTTCCTTCGGGGGAAGGGATACTTAATTTACTGGCGTTCTTTTCCCAAAAAGATAAAAACGAGACAATCCCGGCTTGATTACGCACATCACGCTCGAGAACAATGTCTAAAAAATACTGCACATAGGCATTGCTCTTTTTTAATTGAAGAAACTGATTTACCAATAACTCAACTGATTCGTATAGCGATTTTTTTCGCAAAGTAGAAAACGACAATGTCACCCCGTTTTGACCAAGCCATGCTTCAAATTCAGCCTCGGCAGTGCATGCCATTCCTGCAGCAACAAAATCATGCGTGACCATTTGATGGGGTAGGTTTTGAGCCATGTAAAGCAAGAAATGCGCTTTGGCTTCTTTGTGATTGGAATTGTTGATGTAACGCAAAATGTGCAACAAGCACTTCACCTCAGGTGAATGGTCCAAGAGCAAGGTTTCAGACGATAAAAGCGGCAGTTGCATCGCTGTGAGATGGGTAGCAACCGCCACACCTTGCTCACGTTTGCGCGTGAGTATAGCAATATCTTGATACGCATACCCGCTAGCCAACACTTCTTGAATGGTAGCATAAGTTGCCAGCACCTGCTGTTTTACTTTGTCTGGATTTTCCTCTGTCGAGTCGGGACCTGCCTGTTCGGGTTCGGGTAAAAATTGGATTGACACATAGCCACCTTGTTTAGAATTGGTGTGTTGATGACTGTAATTGGCATATAAATCCTTGTAATCGGGATGGGTAAATTCATTGGCCAAAAAAGCAAACAGGCCGTTATTAAATGTAATAATCTCGGAATAACTGCGGTAATTGGTAGCCAAAGAAAAAACCGAAGCTTGCGCGTTAAATGGGCTTTGCTGTTTACTCAACGAGATGAATTGTTCGGCTTTTCCGCCACGCCAACGGTAAATGGATTGCTTGGGATCGCCCACCAGCATCAAAGATCCACGCTGTCCGTTGAGGTCTTCGCTGCACAAAGCGTTGTCAATTAACGGGATTAAATTTTGCCATTGCATCTCCGAGGTGTCCTGAAATTCATCAATAAAAAAATGACGGTACCGTTCCCCTAATCGTTCATAAATAAAAGGGGCAGGCTGGTTTTGAATTTCCCTGTGAATCAAAGCATTGAACTCAGAAATTGACAAAATATTTTGTTCCTGTTGGATGGTCTGTAGCTCTTGGCTCACTTTATTCAATAAGGAAAGCGGTGTGCTGTTTTTGATGAACGCTTTGTAAAAATCACGACGTTCATATTGCGCATAAATCACGGCCAAGGCCTCAAGAAATGTGGGTATGGCTTGTAAAATAAGGTGCTGATCAGGGGCGGCTTTCAATATTTTGATGTCGTCCACTTCGCGATACATTTTGTTTTTGGAAGTAAAGTTCCCTCCCGCAATGGACTGCAGGTGTTTGGGAAAATAGCCGCCAGAAAATGAAGACAAACTAATGCCCATGGCAAAGATACTTTGAGTCAATAGCGTGGCCAAGTCTTGATTGCTCGACTCTATTTCGGCGCAGAGGCTGAGCAGATGTTGTTTCAAATCAGCAAACTGCTCAATAGAATAGTCTTTCAATAAGGCAATTTCTTGGCGGTTGTTTTCATTGACAATGAGTTTACTCGTTTCCACAATTTCCCGTGAAATATCCCAACTCTTGTCGTCGTCGGTTTTTTCCATCGTGAAATCAATGAGCAACTTGGTGAGGGCTGGGTCATTTCCGGCTTGGGCAATGAGGGCGTCTACCGCCTCCACGACCAAATTTTCGGTGTCTAAGGAAACTTCAAACGAGACAGGCAATTCCAAATCGTGGGCAAAGGCACGAATGACTTTGTGGGTAAATTTATCGATGGTTGAAATGTCAAAGGCCGCGTAATTGTGAATGAGGTGTTTGATGATTTGCTGTGCCTTTTCCTGTAATTTGTCCTCGGGCATTTTTGTTTCATCCGAAATGATTTTCAGTAAGCTTAGTGCGCTTTCAGAGGGCGTTTTGCGTGCAAATTGAGTCAGGTTTTCGATGACCCGGCTTTTCATTTCGTGCACAGCCTTGTTGGTAAAGGTGATGGCGAGTATATTCCTATACGCATCGGGCTTGCTGGACGTTAAGATGATTTTTAAATACTCTTTTACCAAGGTAAACGTTTTCCCCGATCCCGCTGAGGCGTTGTAAATAGAAAAACGAGCAAGTGAGGGAGTAGAATTAGTCATGCCTTGATTATTGCGTGTTGTTGTTTAATACCCTTTAGCCCCGATGGCAGTGAAAATCTTTTTGTGGGCCACAGCGCGAGCGAAGGCCACACAAAAAATTGAAACGAACAGCGGGAAATTGCTTCAAAAAAATTCTTAAATCGGGAACTAATTTATCGGAAAAATTCCAATTTACCTATACTTATTCCAAAGTTAAATGATTAATTTTGGGAAAATTTTTAATCACTAAATCTTATTATTATGGCTTTTGAATTACCTCAATTACCGTATGCTTATGACGCCTTGGAGCCGCACATTGATGCCCGCACCATGGAGATCCACCACAGCAAACACCATAATGCGTATACCACCAACCTCAATGCCGCCATTGCTGGAACCGACATGGAAGGCAAAACCATTGAGAACATCTTGATTAACTTGGACAAAAAAAATGCAGCCGTGCGCAACAACGGGGGTGGATTTTACAACCACAATTTGTTTTGGAGTGTGATGTCACCCAACGGGGGTGGATTGCCTACTGGCGATTTGCTCGAAGCCATTGAAGCCGCTTTTGGCGATTTTGCCGAGTTTAAAGCGCGTTTTTCAAAAGCAGGCGCTACACAATTTGGCTCTGGATGGGCTTGGTTGTGTGTACATAAAGGTGGCAAACTAGATGTGTGTGGCACGCCAAACCAAGATTGTCCGTTGATGCCCGAAGTGGGCTGCGGCGGCACGCCAATTTTGGGGATGGATGTGTGGGAACACGCCTACTACTTGCATTACCAAAACCGTCGTCCAGATTATATCGAAGCATTTTTTAATGTGATCAACTGGACCGAAGTGGCCCGCAGGTATGCGTTAGAAAAATAAAATCAACCGATTTTAAACAAAAAAGGCAATCAGAATTTGATTGCCTTTTTTTATGTGAATTGATAAGTAACCGAACTTGGTTAAAATAAAAAAGGTGAAATTTCTTTCACCCTTTTTGCCCCAAATCTACCATAAACTTAACCTACTAATGTTATGGTCCTCCAAATATAATAGAACTAAAACGTTGTAAACAAAATTATTAGATGAACTACACTTAAAATCGATAAAGTGCATTTTTTACTTAATAAGCACGTTCATTTAGGCCTTCGTAAAAATTAATGAAGGCACGATTTACCACGCGATTACCGCCTGGCGTAGGATAATCTCCGGTAAAATACCAATCGCCTAAATTTTTAGGGCAGGCCTGGTGTAAATCCTCAACGGTTTGGAAAATGATGTCAACCTGCGCTTGAATATCACTCGAGCACAACATTTGCGCAATTTTGGCCGAAATTTCTTCGGGGGTAAACGGCGCGTAAATCTCGGTTACGTAATTGACTACTTCGGCATCTATTAGGTTTTCTTGTGCTTTACACTTTTCGTACACCGAATCAACAATGGAATACTTGTCGCGTTCTTGTAACAATGCCAATGCCGCTTTAAATGCTACCAATCCTTCCAATTTGGCCATATCTATGCCGTAACAATCGGGGTAACGAATTTGTGGCGCCGAGGAAACCACCACTATTTTTTTGGGATTCAAACGATCCATCATTTTGATGATGCTCATTTTGAGTGTAGTTCCGCGCACAATACTGTCGTCGATGATTACCAAATTGTCGGTGGGCTTGATCACGCCGTAGGTAACATCATAGACATGCGCAACCAAGTCGTCACGGCTGCTGTCTTCGGTAATGAAGGTACGCAGCTTGGCGTCTTTGATGGCAATTTTCTCGGTGCGAATTTTGACCGATAAAATCTCTTCCAATTTTTCTTTGGTCAAGGTTTTTTGGTTGTCTAAAATGTAATGGGTTTTGCGCTGGTTTAAAAAATCTTGGGCCGCTTCGACCATGCCGTAAAACGAGGTTTCGGCGGTATTGGGAATGAACGAAAATACCGTATTGTCGGTGTCGTGCCCGATTGATTTAAGCACCGCAGGCAATACCAATTTGCCCAATGCTTTGCGCTCTTGGTAAATTTCGGCATCGCTTCCTCGGGAAAAATAAATGCGCTCAAATGAACAGGCTTTTTTCACCACAGGCACGATGATTTCTTCTTCGGTAACTTGGCCATTTTTTTTGATGATCACCGCATGGCCCGGTTGCAACTCTTGCACTTTCTCAAAAGGCACATTGAATACGGTTTGAATTACCGGGCGCTCGGAGGCAACCACCAATATTTCATCGTCTTCATAAAAATAGGCCGGACGAATGCCCGCTGGATCGCGAAACACAAAGGCATCACCATGGCCAAAAAGTCCAGCCATCGCATAACCACCATCCCAACCTTTGGAAGCGCGTTTTAGTATTTTAGCAATGTCGAGTTTCTCTGCAATGACAGGCGAAGCTTCTTGTTTGGACAAGCCGTTATTTTTACATTCTTGGTACAACTCGGTGACCTCATCATCTAAAAAATGACCTATTTTTTCCATGACAGTTACCGTGTCGGCCATTTCTTTGGGGTGTTGTCCCAACTCGACCAAACTACTGAACAGCTCTTTTACATTGGTCATGTTAAAATTCCCGGCCACAATCAAGTTACGGTGCATCCAGTTGTTTTGACGCAAAAAGGGGTGTACGCTTTCAATGCTGTTTTTTCCAAACGTACCGTATCGCACATGGCCTAAAAACAATTCACCAATGTAGGGCAGGTGTTTTTTTTGTAAATCGACGTTCTCAGCAAATTCCGGATGCGCCAACATTTCTTCGTTGATGCGGTCATTTATTTGGGCAAATACGTCTTGTATGGGTTGGGCATCGTTGGAGCGTACGCGGCTGATGTAGCGTTCGCCAGGATCGACATCCAATTTGATGGAAGCAAAACCAGCGCCGTCTTGTCCGCGGTTGTGCTGTTTTTCCATTAATAAATACATTTTCTGAATTCCGTAGAACGCAGTACCGTATTTTTCTTTGTAAAAGGATAAAGGTTTTTTTAATCGCAATAGGGCTATCCCACATTCGTGTTTTATGGCGTCGCTCATGAAAAAAAATGTATTTGGTTGTTGTAGTTAGTTGTTTTTGGGCAATAAAAATGCCCCGAATTTCGAGGCATAAATTTAGGACAATTCTATATCAAATTGTGTTAAGGACTTGAATTGTTTCAAGCGGTTTTGCACCTCAGCTTGTGTGAGTGTTTGCATGCGCTCGGTGCCAAACTGCTCCACGCAAAAGGAAGCCAAATTGGATCCTTGAATGATGGCCGTTTTCATGGTATGGAACGAAATATCCCCTTGTTGGGCAATAAATCCGGCAAACCCTCCAGCAAAAGTATCTCCGGCTCCCGTTGGATCAAACACATCGGCCAAAGGCAAGGCAGGCGCAAAAAAGATATGCTCGTTGTGGAAAAGCAAAGCCCCGTGTTCTCCTTTTTTGATCACCACATAGGCAGGTCCCATTTGGTGGATTTTGGCGGCCGCTTTGACCAAGGAATATTCCCCAGATAATTGTCGGGCTTCTTCGTCATTGATGGTGATCACATCTACGCGATTGATTACATCCAACAACTCAGGCAAGGCGCAGTCCATCCAAAAGTTCATGGTGTCCAAGACTACAAGTTTTGGTTTTTGTGTGAGTTGGTTCAATACACTGCTTTGTACGATTGGGTGCAAGTTGCCCAGCATCACAATGTCTGAATCGGTAAAATTTGCCGGAACTTTGGGGTTAAAATCAGCCAACACATTGAGCTCGGTAGCCAAGGTGTCTCTGGAATTCATGTCGTTGTGGTATTT
The DNA here is from genome assembly GCA_017987725.1 of Flavobacterium sp. Taxonomy (GTDB): domain Bacteria; phylum Bacteroidota; class Bacteroidia; order Flavobacteriales; family Flavobacteriaceae; genus Flavobacterium. The sequence continues at coordinate 17,686 of JAGNTC010000009.1, read as the reverse complement.
GCCACTCCAAAAAAACGTCTTTCCTCCAGGCACCACTTCCAATCCGGATATATCGATGTTTCTGTTTGTGAGTAAATCAAGGTGTGCTTGCGGAAAATCATCGCCCACCACCGACACAATGGCCGATTGCAGTTTAAAGTGCGAGGCGGCTAATCCGATAAACGTGGCCGCTCCGCCCAAAATTTTATCTGTTTTACCAAACGGTGTTTCAATGGCGTCAAAAGCGACTGTTCCTACAATTAATAGCTTATTCATGCGATGGGAATTAGGAGATCAAGCAATCTCAAATTAAAGGCGCAAAGATAGGTTTTCTCTGTAAATTAATAAGGAAGAATTAATAAGGAATAATTGGGGGAAGTGGGGAGTGGGAAGTGGGGAGTTGGAAGTTTTGCCGCGAATGCACGGATTTGATCAACGAATTTTGAATTTTGAATTTTGATTTGCATGCTAAGAACAGCTGGTTGCTTCTAGCTGATAGCCACGAATGCACGGAATTGATCAACGATTTTTGATTTGTGAATTTTGATTTGCATGCTTAGAACCACTGTAAACTATCAACCGTTAACTTACAACTAATAGATACACATCCCCAGCCCCTCTCGAGAGGGGAGTTTTGGGAAGTATACTAAGAACGGCTTTTAGCTTTCAGCCACGAATGCACGGATTTGATTAACGATCAACGATGTTTGATTTTTGAATTTTGATTTGCATGCTAAGAACCACTGTAAACTGTCAACCGTTAACTTACAACTAATAAAACACACCCCCAGCCCCTCTCGAGAGGGGAGTTTTGGGAAGTTTACTAAGAACGACTGATTGCTGAAAGCTGACAGCTTTTAGCTTTTAACCACGAATGCACGGATTTGATCAACGATTTGTGAATTTTGAATTTTGATTTGTATGCTAAGAACCACTGTAAACTGTCAACCGTTAACTTACAACTAATAATACAAACCCCTAGCCCCTCTCGAGAGGGGAGTTTTGGGAAGTTTACTAAGAACGGCTTTTAGCTTTCAGCCACGAATGCACGGATTTGATTAACGATCAACGATTTTTGATTTGTGAATTTTGATTTGCATGCTAAGAACCACTGTAAACTGTCAACCGTTAACTTACAACTAATAAATACACACCCCCAGCCCCTCTCGAGAGGGGAGTTCTTAGTATACTTCCAGAACCGACAACCCACAACCTACAACCTACAACCAAAAACAAAAAAGCCCCACCGAAGTGAGGCTGATTGAATAAAAGCAAGGATTATTGTTTGACTACTTTGGCGGTAGCCGTAGCCGAACCGTTATGGAATTTCAACACATATACACCGGCGCTTAAAGTGCTTAAATTGAGCTCTTGGTTGGCAATCGCTCCAGCCAATTGCTCACGCGCTACTTCTTGTCCTAGATAATTATAAACAACTACCTCTTTAAAATTAGTATTGGAGTTGTCAAAGAATACATTTGAATTTGTTGGGTTTGGATAAAGTTTTATAGCTTCAAGTGTATTTTGACTTATAGATAAATTACTACATAGATTTAATGGAGAAGCAGAATTTCTTGGAATAGGTGTTCCAACTGTAAAATCACTAGGATTGCTGTCTGTATCAGTACATCCATTTAATTTTCTGATAGCGGCTGTAGTGCTAGACAGAACTGCCGTTGGGCCACTTCCTTCATAACCATTGGCAGTAGGACCATAACCTATTTTGTCTATAATTTGTGGTCCTGTTGGATTGGCAGTTGTTTCTGGAATTGTAGTATTAACAAGAATTACTTTGCCAGCGGTACCGCCAAGATTTATTGTACTACTCGTAGCATCTTGTAGTGGCAACGCTGTGGCAGCACCCCCACCAGCTGCGCATTTTATTAAAAAATACTGCCCTGGCTGTAGCGTGAAATTTGGCAACGATGTAGTGTTCCAATACCCATTTGGACCGTTAAATGCTGCATATTGCACCGACCAACCATTTAAGTTTTGTGGAATTGTACCACTGTTATATAATTCTATAAAATCATTGCTATAAGTAGCACCCATGTTCCCACCACCACCATAAACTTGGCTGATGACTACTTTTGATAAAACTTGTTCAATTAATTGCATCCCCCACAAAGCATCTATTTTCCCCCAACCCCATGTGTTATTTGGTATCGCAGTGCCAGTACCTGTAAAATTATCAGTTATTGATCTATACTGTAGAATAGTTTTTATGTCACTAACTGTGAAATTTGGGAAGGCTTGTAACCACAATGCAATTATACCCGTTACCACTGGAGCAGCCATTGAAGTGCCTTGCATCGCAGCATAATACCCGTTTGGAGTTCCAGAGACCACATAGTTTGATTGAGAACCGACAAGCGAATAATTAGTATCAAAATGATTTACAGACGAAACTATATAATTCCCTGGAGCAGTTATGTCTGGTTTAGTTCTTCCGTCAATTGTTGGTCCCTTACTTGAAAAGTAAGCTATTTTTTGTAAATCATCTACTAAATAAGGACAAATTGGAGAGCTATTAAAATTATAAAAACATGCTTTTGTGTTGTAAGCCCCTACACTAATTATACCACTAGCTGTTCCTCCAATTTCACTTATTGTGCAATTTGAATTACCATTTTCTACATTATTATAAGTTACAGGATTAGTGTTTGTTACAGGATTAGGAAATACATTAGAAAATTCTATTTTGCTTTGATTTCCAGTTGAACACCATGCGTTTATAGTTGAATTAGCTGATGTTATTTCAAAGTAAAATCTATCTCCATCACTTAATTGATCTAAGAAATTATCTATAAAAAAAATAGCATGTGGTTTATTGTTTTCTATACCTACAGCATAAAATATTGACCAATTATCACCATCACTATCAGGTACGGTCGAAGTTCCACCAGTGGTATTAGACGTTGAAAAGTAAGGTGATGAAGAATTATTAGCATAAGTATTAGTAATGATGTTATATATACTGAATCGTACTTGAAAATTTGTCCCAGAACTTCCCCAAATATCAATAAAATTGAAAGGTGTACATTCTGTATTTTTTATAAGATAGTTTTTAGATGAAATAGTAGTAAATTGTGAAGATATATGCAAATTAGAATCTCCATTATTTCCGGCAGAACCAACAATTATTTTGCCTCCCTGATTTGTTATACCATTTATTACAACATCCAATGGGGAAGACCCATCGTGTGGTCCCAAATGAGTTCCTTGACTAATATTTATTACAACAGGTTTACTTACGCTGTTGGCATAATTTATTATATAATTAATAGCATCAATAGTTTTGGGCTGAGAAAAATAATTGTCAAGTAATTGTACATTTGTAGTTACGCCTAATAGGTTGTTGTAACTTACCAAAACTATTTCGGAATTTGGCGCCATGCCTTTAAAAGTATTGTTTAAACCATCTGTTCCAAATCCAGCGGCTATTCCAGTGACGTGTGTCCCATGAGACTCTGTTGCAATATCTTTTGCTCTACTTAAAATAGCATTTTGATCAGTGTATTCGGTACCATAGTTAAAAGGAGCTGGAGAATTTCCACTTGTACCTGATTGTTCCCAAACTTTTTTAATTCTAAGATTACCATTAGAATCCCTAAATGTTGGGTGTGTATAATCAAAACCACGATCAATTACACCTATAATTACACCATTGCCATTATAGCTTGTACTTAAGCCTATTCCTTGTTGTACTTGATTTACATTAGTAAATACCCTTGCATTATCTAAATTTTTGTTTGCTGATGAACCAACATCAATATATTTTATATAACTGCTTTCTGAAACAGTATCAAATTTATCAATTGGAATTAAAGCGGTTATAATATTATCATTAATAGAATTTATGAGTATTGGCAAATCCGATAAAGAATTTTCAATATATGTGCTATTAAGGACTATAATACAAGGAACATAGCTTATCGAACCTTTTTTAATTAAACTGCCTTCAGGAATTGATTTTTTAATTTCATTCAAAAACAAAGAAGTTGTTAATGATAATTTAGGATTTCTTGGGGTTTGCTTAATTTCTATATCTTCTCTTATAGGAAGTGTTGGAATTGATATTTGAGAGTAAAGGTTTATTGAAAAAAGCAGTAATAGTATAAGTAATATTTTTTTCATGGTATTAGTTTATTTTTATTTCTAAATCGTTATTAATTAAAGGAGATACAAACATTATTTTCGTGGGTCTGAAATTTTTAAACTCCCTAAATAACTCAGTAGTATTTATAATTTCATTTATATTTATCAAATAATTGTTGTTTTCTGTAGTTATAAAAATATTTTTTTTCAAAAGATTGATATTGTCACTCATTATTAATTCGAGATAAAAATCTTTGTCTCTTTTATTTTCTATTGTAATAGAAAATAAAAAATTATCATTATTTGTAATTTTGTCAATATTTATAAATGACTTATTCCCATATATGGGTTTGTATCCAATCGATGTTTTCATAAGTTTAAATTTAATTCTTTAAAAATTGTTTTCATAACAAATGTAGTTTTAAGCTCGTCTCTAAGAGTTTTAAAGTTTTATAAAAACTAAAAGCGTGAGACTATCTCTAATTTGCGCTTCAAGTATCGCCAAACACCCTGATTACAATAAACTAGAAGCCCACCCTAGTGGCGTGAGCGTACGCTTATTAATTTTGTAGTGCTTTTGAATTTTGGCGATTTTGAGGCACTAATTAATAGCTACGCTATTAGTGTACATGTGTTTGTTTTATTTCAAAATATATACAATTTGGTTTTAATCAAGACTATTGAGTAATTCATCACTTGGCTCATTAATTAAATCAATTCTCATTAAATCGTATTCTATGCGCATTAAATATTGAATAAAAGAGATAATTCCTATGCTGTTAGGTTTAATACTGCCGTCATCTTTTTCTGAAAATAAAATAAAAAAATCATCATTAGGCTTTTGTTTCCCTTTATTTAAACATATTATGCCAATGCCTTTTTTGTTTGTTAATCCTTCTTTAGTAAAGTCAGAATATTTAGCAACATTCTCTTTAATTTTAACAATTGCACCTGAATAATTACTGCTTTTAATTTCAATTAGCCCAAAAACACTTCTTCTTGGGACTATTGCAAAATTTTCAAATTCGAAAATTGCTGGGAATGGATTAGGTTTCCAAATAATTATATCAAATTGATTTTTAGCAATAGGAGATTCAGGACTAATTACACCGCCTGTGCTTATTTTTCCAGAATAAATAATTTTATTTATGAATACTCTAACTGCAGACTCTATGTATTTACCTTTTAAATCAGAATTTTCTACAAATATCCCAAACTCATTAGGCAGTGAAATTTCTTTAACAAATTGTGCAGATAATCTTTCAAAGTATTCTTTTTCTTCTTGATTCATTTTAATATTTAATTGAGTTACTCAATATCTTCAATTCTCTCTTTTAAAGATTGACCATATAAAAAAATAACCAAAATATTACTTCCATAAATAGGAAAATCAATAACAAATTTGATCTTTTGAGGCAATTTAGATTTCAACATTTTCATTGTGTTTTTCTGTGCCAAATACAATTATTACTAAATATGTTAGCTATAATGTAAAATCAAAAGCATCGTCCCTTGCGTCAATTACTTTTTTTGTGGTTTATTATTCCCTATAAGTTTTCAATTATTTAGATGTTTCTTTGATTAAAATTCAAACCAAAAATAATTTATTACGTTGCACTAAAATTATTTTAACAATGATTTATTTTAAAATAATTTTTTTCGAAATGTTATAATTTATTTTAGCGAGAATTATTAAGGAATTTAGTCCTTCTAAAAAGGTTTTGAATGAGGTCTCCAACAGCTTATGAAAAAGAAGTATCTGCCGCAGAATATTGGAAAGATAAGTACCTTAAATTATTTGAAGAATATAATTTGATATTGAAGCATAAGTAATTACAATAATTTTATGTTTTTGGAAACAACAACATGAAAATCACACTGTAGTTAATTTTGAAAATGCACGTTTTTTACAACAACTTCTGCTCCTCCTTTTCATAAAAAGCATCAACGGATAAATTGGGTAAACCCGATGCCGCTACAGCCAATGCATCACAGCGTTCGTTCTGCGGATGATTGTTGTGCCCTTTGATCCATTGAAAGTTGACTTGATGCTGTCGATAGATAAGTAGAAATCGTTTCCAAAGATCGGGGTTTTTTTTGCCTGCAAAGCCTTTCTTTTCCCAGCCAATCACCCATTTTTTGGCCACGGCATCCACTACATATTTGGAGTCTGAAACCACTAATACTTGGGTATTGGGGTTTTTTAATTGTTCGAGCCCTACAATTACCGCAAGGAGTTCCATGCGATTATTGGTAGTGCGGCGAAAACCTGCCGACAGTTCTTTACGGTAGGGTTTGCCCACCCATTCTAAGACTACGCCATAGCCGCCTAGGCCTGGATTTCCCTTGGCAGCGCCATCGGTGTAAATATGTACTTGAGGAGTTGGCATTAGTTGGCTTGCTGAGATAGTAAATGGGTTTCGATAACAGTTGGAAAGTGGGTATGTTCCAATTCGTGTACTTTTTGTGCAATATCCTCGGCGGTTTTACAGTCTGCAATTGACACCTTTTGTTGAAATACAAAAGCCCCTTGATCGTACTGCTCATTAACCAAATGAATGGTTATGCCGGTTTCGGTTTCCTTTTGGTCTAAAACGGCTTGGTGTACATACATGCCATACATGCCTTTGCCGCCATATTTTGGCAATAAGGCCGGGTGAATGTTGAGTATTTTTTGTGGAAATGCGGCAATATATTCAGCCGGTATTTTCCATAAAAATCCAGCCAACACTACTAAATCGGGCTGCAGTTGCTTTAGTTCAGCTAGTATTTTCCCCGATTCAAAATCAATTCTATCAAAAACCACGGTAGGCACCTGCAAATGCTGTGCTTTTTGAATCACTCCAGCGCGAGGATTGTTGGTGAACACAGCAATAACCTTGGCCATTTGATGCGCAGCAAAATACCGAATAATCGTGTCGGCATTGGTTCCAGAACCCGAAGCAAAGAGGATGATTTTTTTCATGTAGAGGCTGACTTTCAGAGCGCAAAAAAAAGAATAATAAATGATATTAAATTCATTTTAAAGGCCTTTGTTAATTTATTTTTATAATTTCGCCCTCACATTTATAAACTAAAACGTGGTTTTAAAATAAAGTTTTTTATTTTTGCCATCAAATTAAATTTTAAAATTAAAGATTATGTCAGACATTGCATCAAGAGTAAAAGCGATTATCGTAGACAAATTAGGCGTTGACGAAAATGAAGTTGTAACTGAAGCAAGCTTCACAAACGATTTAGGAGCCGATTCATTAGACACTGTTGAGCTTATCATGGAGTTCGAAAAAGAATTTGACATTCAAATTCCAGACGACCAAGCAGAAAACATTGCTACTGTAGGTCAAGCTATTTCATATATCGAAGAAGCTAAAAAATAATACCCACAAACACCCGTAAATGAATCTTTTACGGGTGTTTTATTTTTAAAATACCGGATTGATTTTCAATCAACACAATAAATTTAATACCCATGTCTCTTTTGTGATGTCATCCAAGAAGAAATAGTTGGGTATTATTTGTTTAAACTAAACACTAAAATTATACGTTTATGGAACTAAGACGAGTTGTAGTAACCGGATTAGGCGCACTAACTCCAATTGGTAACACCGTTCAAGACTATTGGAATGGATTGATTACTGGTGTAAGTGGCGCAGCCCCAATTACCTATTTTGATACCACTCACTTTAAAACCAAATTTGCCTGCGAATTAAAAGGCTTCAATGTTGAAGACTTTATGGACCGCAAAGAAGCGCGCAAAATGGACCGCTATGCACAATATGCCATGGTGTCGTCTGATGAAGCCGTAAAGGATGCCCAATTTAACTTAGACGCCCTTGACAAAGACCGCGTGGGTGTAATTTGGGGTTCTGGTATTGGCGGTTTAGAAACCTTCCAGCAAGAAGTGATGGAATTCACAAAAGGAAATGGAGTGCCTAAATTCAACCCGTTTTTTATCCCTAAAATGATTGCCGATATAGCCGGAGGGCACATCTCAATAAAATACGGCTTTAGAGGGCCAAACTTTACTACTGTTTCGGCTTGTGCTTCCTCTACCAATGCCATAATTGATTCATTCAATTACATCCGATTAGGCCATGCCGATGTCATGATTACGGGTGGTTCTGAAGCGGCAGTTACCATAGCGGGTATGGGTGGATTTAACGCCATGCACGCCTTGTCAACCCGCAACGACGACCCCACAACCGCCTCACGACCGATGGACAAAGACCGCGATGGATTTGTGCTAGGAGAAGGAGCCGGTGCCTTGGTATTAGAAGAATACGAACATGCGATTGCCCGTGGCGCAACCATCTATTGTGAAATAGGCGGTGGCGGTATGTCGGCCGATGCACACCATATCACGGCTCCACATCCAGAAGGATTGGGCGCTAAAAACGTGATGATCAACTGTTTGCGCGATGCTGGATTAAACCCAACCGACGTGGACGGAGTGAACATGCACGGAACCTCTACTCCACTGGGAGACATTGCCGAATCAAAAGCAATTTTACACGTATTTGGAGAGCATGCCTATACCATGAACTTGAATTCAACCAAATCCATGACTGGGCATTTATTGGGCGCGGCGGGTGCAATTGAAACCATTTCATCTATCTTGTCTATCAAACACGGCATCGTTCCTCCTACCATCAATCACTTTACCGACGACGACCAAATTGACCAAAAGTTAAACTTTACATTCAACCAAGCGCAAAAACGCGACGTGAACGTATTGATGAGCAACACCTTTGGTTTTGGCGGTCACAATGCGTGTGTATTGGTAAAAAAATTGGACTTGTAGTACATGTCAATTTTCAAAAAAATATTTAAAAAATCATCCCGTTCAAATGAGGACGGGATTTTTTTTAGCAAAATGGAACGCATCTTGGGGTTTGCGCCCCTTTCGCTAGACCATTACCAAAAAGCATTCACACACCGATCATCCAACAAAATAGATGCAAATGGAAACCCCATGAACTACGAACGGCTCGAGTTTTTGGGTGACGCCATGTTAAGTGCTGTAATTGCGGCCTATTTGCACAAAGAAGTGCCATCGGGCGACGAAGGATATCTCACGAAAATGCGCTCAAAAATTGTGAGCAGAGAACACCTCAATGAGTTGGGGAAAGATTTACAGCTGACGCAATTTATTGACAGTAAAATCCCGACTACGCAATTTGGCGAAAACATACACGGTAATATTTTTGAGGCTTTGGTTGGGGCCATCTACTTGGATCGCGGCTATGCCTATTGCGAAAAATTTATCGATACCCGTGTCATCATTCCCTATGTTGACATTGCACGCTTAGAAGGCAAAGTCATCAGCTACAAAAGCTTGGTGATTGAGTGGTGCCAAAAGGAAAAAAAACAATTTCACTTTGATACGTTTGAAGACAACTCCATTTCGGGCGAACGTTTATTTGCGGTGCACTTGCGTATTGACGACAAAATAGTAGCCAAATCTAGGGCCGCGTCAAAAAAGAAAGCCGAAGAAATTGCGTCCAAACGGGCTTATTTTGCGTTTCAGGAAAAAATTGAGGCAAAATGATTTTACATTCTTAAAACTATAACGTTTTCGTTGCTAAATTGTAGTTATTATCCCTAAAATAGCGACATTTCTTTGCTTTTATGTAATATCTTTACGGCAAATTTTTAGGTAAACTGATGGCGGTCTTAAAATTAGAATTAGACGAATTTGACGCGATTGATTACAGCCTGATTGCTATTCATTCCAGCGTGGAAGATTACCGAATGGCTTTCTTATTGAACCAACATCTCCCAATTATTTTACACAAAAACAAAAAACCTTTTTCATTAACTGTAAAAGACAAACGGATTGCGTTTGATTACTTTCAGTATGAAAATCCAGCAACTGATGTGAATTGGATGTTAATGCCAAATAAAAACGAATACGTGGTGCGCAAAAAAAGCACTGGGCAAAATTTGTTTCTGGACACCCAAGTCGAAATTGCCACTCGGGTTTATTTGTTGCCTGAATTCAAGAAAGTAGACTATTTTTTAAAAATTGAACACCAAGACCACGTTGATGTCCTTCACGAAGTATTGGATAAAATAAATGAAATCCCGCAAATTTCTGCCGTATATCTGGTAGATTCTGCTAAAATAAAATCTAAAAACAATTTAATTTTTTAACAAAAATGCCAACAAACAAAAAAACTAAAATTGTAGCCACACTAGGCCCAGCTTGTAGCACTAAAGCCGTTTTGAAAGAAATGATCGATGCCGGTGTCAATGTATTTCGGGTAAACTTCTCTCATGCTGATTACAGCGATGTAAAAGCGAAAATTGATCTAATTCGTGAGCTCAACAACGAAAACGGCTACACTACGGCTATTTTGGCCGATTTACAAGGCCCCAAATTGCGTGTCGGTGTGATGCAAGAAGATGTGGTGGTAAATGACGGTGATTTGATTACTTTCCAAACTTCTGACGATATTCCAGGAACTGCTGAGCGCGTTTACATGAACTACAAAGAGTTTCCAAGAGATGTAAATCCTGGCGAACGCATTTTGCTTGATGACGGAAAACTGATCTTTGAAGCCGTTGAAACCAATAGAAAAACGGAAGTATTGTGTAAAGTAATTCAGGGTGGTCCGTTGAAATCAAAAAAAGGAGTAAACCTACCCAACACCAAAGTATCATTGCCTGCCTTAACCAAAAAAGACATCAAAGACGCCTTGTTTGCCATTGAGCAAAAGGTAGATTGGATTGCGCTTTCATTTGTGCGCACGGCTGAAGATTTGATGGAGTTGCAAGATTTGATTTCGGCCAATTCGGAGCATAAAATTCCGATCATTGCCAAAATTGAAAAACCAGAAGGGGTGGCCAACATTGATAAAATTGTGGCCTATTGCGACGGTTTAATGGTGGCCCGTGGTGACTTGGGTGTTGAGGTACCTGCGCACGAAGTACCGTTGATTCAAAAGAAATTAGTGCACCGCGCCAAAACGGCCCGTATTCCTGTTATCATTGCTACACAAATGATGGAAACTATGATTACCAGTATGACGCCTACACGTGCTGAGGTAAATGACGTAGCCAACTCCGTAATGGATGGTGCCGACGCCGTGATGCTTTCTGGCGAAACTTCGGTGGGAAATTATCCGGTGCAAGTAATCCAAAAAATGACTCAAATTATTGAAGCTGTGGAAGACTCACCGCTTATTCAAGTGCCTCAAAACACACCACAAATAAAAACCAAGCGCTACATTACAAAATCGATTTGTCAACACGCAGCCAACATGGCCAATGTAATCGAAGCCAAAGCCATTTGTACCTTAACGAATAGCGGCTACACGGCCTTTCAAATCTCGGCTTGGCGTCCCAAATCACACATTTTGGTGTTTACATCAAACCACCGAATTTTAACACAATTGAACCTGTTGTGGGGCGTGAAATCATTTTTCTACGACAAATTTGTGAGCACCGACGATACCGTTACCGACATCAATAGAATGGCACAAGAGCGTGGATTTGTTGAAAAAGGGGATTTCTTGATCAACTTGGCGGCGATGCCAGTTACAGAAAAAGGAATGGTAAACACCTTGCGTGTTTCAGAAATTGAATAGTACGCCTTGTTAAAGTAATAGGGTGTTCAAATAGATTTTCTATATTTGATTGATTTTTTAAAAACTACTCACATGAATTCAACCAATCCATTTTTTAGAAACAAATCATTTACGTCAAACAACGAACGTGTATACGACGCCGAAGTAATTGGAGCCGAACAAACCATGACGGTTAACGGCACGATCAACAAAAGTTTCATCATGTTGTTGCTTTTGGTAGCCAGTGCATTATTTACTTGGTCGCTTGAAAATAGTATGGTGTTTACTTTTGGCGGAGCCATAATCGGTTTTATTTTGGTGTTGATTGCCACATTCAAGCCACAAGCTTCTCCTTATTTAGCCCCAGGCTACGCCATTTTTGAAGGCTTTTTCATTGGCGGAATTTCAGTAATCTTCGAAACCATGTACCCTGGCATTGTCATGCAAGCAGTGGGCGCAACCTTTGTCACCTTTGTTACTTGTTTTGCCTTATACAAATTCCAAATTGTAAAAGTAACCGAGCAGTTTAGAGCCATTGTTATTGGGTCAACCCTAGCCATCGCTACCTTTTACTTGATCTCTTGGTTGGTGAGCTTATTTATGCCTTCGTTTCAACCCATTCATCAAGGCAGTAGCTTGATGAGTATAGGTATCAGTGTATTTGTGATTGTGATAGCAGCCATGAATCTCTTTTTGGATTTTGATCAAATTGAAAAAGGCGTGGCGCAAAAACACCCCAAATACATGGAATGGTTTGGCGCAATGGGCTTGATGATTACCCTAGTTTGGTTGTACATCGAGTTCTTGAGATTACTTTCAAAACTGAGCAGCAGAAAATAATAAAACAACAAAAACCCCTGTAAAGCAGGGGTTTTTTGATTAGTATATATGGTTGAAATCGAACGCAAATACCTAGTCACTTCCCTTGATTTTATGGCGCAGGCAACCGCAAAATTTGTGATTGCCCAGGGCTATTTGAATGCGCATCCCGAACGAACCGTACGCATACGCATTCAGGGCGAATCGGGTTTTTTGACCATCAAAGGAAAAGGAAATGAAACGGGAACTACGCGACTAGAATGGGAAACTGAACTTAACCTAACCGAAGCTAAATCGCTCTTGGCGCTGTGTGAGCCAGGCAGCATTCAAAAAACAAGGTATTTGGTGCCATTTCAAAACCAAACTTTTGAAGTCGATGTGTTTGCGGGAGATAATACGGGCCTAATTGTGGCCGAAATTGAATTGACACACGAAGACGAAGTAGTCGAAAAACCGGATTGGTTAGGAAAAGAAGTAACCCAAGAAAATAAATACTACAATGCCTCTTTAAGCAAGCATCCTTTTATGGCTTGGAAACAGGAACAACAGCCGGAATAATCTCTTCGATCGTTACCATTACTTTACCGCTATTTTTATTGTCCACAATTTCCATAAACGCTTTCTTGGTTAAATCAATTTCGCGGCCTTTGGTAAAGGGTCCTCGATCGGTTACCTCTACAATTACTGATTTGTGGTTGACTTCATTAGTGATTTTTAGCTTGGTTCCAAATGGAAGCTTTCGGTGAGCAGCGGTATATTTTGTATTGTCAAATTTTACACCACTCGAGGTGCGTCTGCCATGAAACTTTTGGTGGTAATAGGAAGCATGGGCATTTTTCTTGAACGGTTTTAGTTTTAGCGGTTGAATTGCAGCTAAACTATCGGCGATTCGTTTGCTTTTGGCCAAACTATCGGCTTTGATGGCTTTGGCGTCTATGAGTAATTCTTTGGATTGGGTTAGCTTTCCTTTTTCAGTTGATTTGCCCGATGACTTTTTTTGGCCATTGGCGGAAACGCTACAAAGAGCCAATACAATTACCAGTGATTTTATTGAAGTAAATACATTCATAACGTGCGTGTATAAAAAGAAAAACTCACGAAAAGGAGTTGAGATAAAAAAAGTCCTTACCGGACTTTTACTTAGTTTTTAAACCATAAATTCCATGGTATACGGGACAATATAAGGACTAAACCTAATCCGTAAAACAAGGTGATGGCTTTGAATTTTGCGGCAGAATCTGTCGCTTTTTTATGTTTAGACCAACCTATGGTAATCAAGGCAATGGCAATGATATTAATGAGTGGGTGCTCCAAAGAAGTTAATCGGGCAGCCGCATTTTTCATCTCCCCCAAAAGGGCAAGCCCTACTGGTGAAACAAAATACACGATCAATCCAATTACCAATTGCAGGTGCGCAGCAATCAATCCAAACAAGGCAATTTTGCGGTCTTTAGCCGTAAATTCTTTTTTTGATGCAAGTCCTAAGCCTGCAGAAAGTACAACCAATACAAGAAGCAACAAAGCCACATAGGCCCAACCCGAATGAAATTTTTGAATAAATGGATACATGTTTTTTAAATTTTAGGAAAACAAATATAACGAAACCAAATAAAAAAAACGCCATTCCTTCGAAAGAATGCCGTTTAAATCAGACTGAAAAAAGACCAAATTAAGCTTCTTTCAGAAAATGTTTCAATAAAAAAGTGGTCGAACTGTCGTGCACCTGCACTTGTTTGGACTCAATTTCGGATAAGATAGAATTGGCCAATTGTTTGCCTAACTCTACTCCCCATTGGTCGTAACTAAAGATGTTCCAAATTACCCCTTGCACAAAAATTTTGTGTTCGTACAAGGCCACCAATTCGCCCAAGGATTCGGGCGTCAATTTTTGAATAAGTAAGGTATTGGTTGGTTTGTTGCCTTCAAATACTTTAAATGGTTTCAAGAACGCAGCTTGTTCTCCCGAAAGGCCTTGTTTGTCAAATTCAGCTTGCACTTGTTCGGCCGATTTGCCGTTTAACAAGGCCTCTGTTTGGGCAAAAAAATTGGACATCAGTTTGTTGTGGTGGTCTTGTTGACCGTATAAAGGTTGTACAAAACCAATAAAATCGGTTGGAATTAATTTGGTTCCTTGGTGAATGAGCTGAAAAAACGCATGTTGGGAATTGGTGCCTGGTTCACCCCAAATAATGGTTCCGGTTTGGTAATTGACCATTTTGCCATCACGTCCCACACTTTTTCCGTTGCTTTCCATGATGCCTTGTTGCAAATAGGGCGCCAATTTTTGCAAGTATTGGGTATAGGGAATTAATGCTTCGCTTTCGGCGCCATAAAAATTGTTGTACCAAATGCTCAATAAAGCTAAAATTACCGGGATGTTTTCCTGAAACGGAGCCGTTTTAAAGTGCTCGTCCATGCTGTTGGCTCCTTTTAACAAGGCTGCAAAATGATCGTAACCCACCGCCAAACTGATTGATAATCCCACCGCGCTCCATAAAGAAAAACGTCCGCCAACCCAATCCCACATAGGGAATACATTGGTCTCATCGATGCCAAAGGCGGTTACATTTTTGATATTAGTAGAAACCGCCACAAAGTGTTTGGCCACCGCCTCTTGGTTGGCCGATTGCAAAAACCAAGCCCGAATGGTCTCGGAATTGGTGAGGGTTTCTTGGGTAGTGAACGTTTTAGAAACAATCACAAACAAGGTAGTTTCTGGGTTTAAGTTCTTAATTATTTCTTGCACGTGATCGCCGTCTACATTCGAAACAAAATGCACGTTTAAGTGATTTTTGTAATACTGTAAAGCTTCTACAACCATCGCTGGACCCAAATCAGAACCGCCAATGCCAATATTCACTACATCGGTAAATGCTTTGCCAGTATAGCCTTTGCGTTGGCCGCTAATCACCTCGGTAGAGAAGGCCTCTATTTTGTTTTTGACCGCTTGAATTTCTGGAATAATATTGACTCCGTCCACCAAAACGGGCGCTGTTGAAGTCGAGCGCAAAGCAGTATGCAATACGGCTCTTCCCTCGGTTTGGTTGATGGATTCGCCCGAAAAATAAGCATGAATAGCCGACTTCAGTTGCGCCTCATCGGCCAATTGCAACAACAAATTCACAGTTTCTTCGGTGATGCTATTTTTGGAATAATCCACGACAAAGTCATTCCATTGGATGTGCATTTTTTCGGCGCGGGCAGGATCTTGTTCAAAAAGCGTTTTCATTGACACTGATTGCATGCTGTTAAAATGCTGTGCTAATTTTTGCCAAGCTTGTGTTTGCGTAGGATTTACGGAAGATAATGCCATGTTATTTTTTATATTTTAGTGAAGCGATACTGTCTAATTCTTTTTTTAGTGGTTTAATATACGCCAAATAGCGCGGTAAATTTTGTTTGGCTAGTCCTTCAGAGCTGGGCAATTTCAAGCCCAAGGCGTCAACTTGTACGCCGTTTTTCCAAAAGCGATAACACACATGCGGTCCTGTGGCCAAACCGGTGCTGCCTACCTTGCCTATTACGTCGCCTTGGTTCACGCGTTGGCCGCGGCGCACCAGTATTTTGGACATGTGTAAATATTGGGTTGAATAGGTGCGGTCGTGTTTTACTTTAACAAAATTTCCGTTACCGGCGGTGTAGCCCGTTTGTTCCACAAAACCCGAGGCCGTAGACATGATGGGAGTTCCAGTTGGGGCCGCATAATCGGTGCCTTTGTGCGCTTTCCATCGGTGTTGTACCGGATGAAAACGGGTTTTAGCAAAGCGCGAGGTGATGTTTACAAACTTTAACGGAGCTTTTAAAAAGAAGTTTTTCAAGGCTTTGCCGTTTTCGTCAAAGTATTCCAATTTTCCGGAGCCTATTTTTTGTTCAAACGGAAACGCATAAATGGTTTTGCCTTTATATTCAAAAAAGGCGGCCTTCAAACTGTCGACGCCATCGTATAAGGTATCGTCAATGAAGCGTTCTGTAAAGGTGATGCCAAACTTATTTCCTTTTTGCAGCTTAAAGAAATCAATCGACCAAGCGTATACTTTGGTTAAATGCGTAGCCAAAGCCACATCAACACCTTCTTTGTTTAACGCCTCCGACAAGGAACCATCTAAGGCGCCGGCAATGGTTTTTTCTTTGATGCGAATGGGACGTTTTTGGGTATAAGCCTTGAGGGAATCCCGAAAATCAATAATGCAATACGTGCCTCTATCGGGTTGATAAATAAAGGCTTCTAGTATTTTAAATCGGTCTTTGGAGCGCACCAAAGCAAAGGGTTTTTCAATGCGAATGCTACGCACGTCAAAGCTGTCCTTGACTGCGGCCACAATGTCATACACTTGGCGATCGCCTATATTTTGGTGTTGAATAAGGTTGCCAAAAGTTGCACCGGATTGAATGGTGTCAAATACAATATTATAGTCTGCGGTTTTAAAGCCACAAATCGCCTTGGGTGCTTTGGATACAGCCAAAATTGCCGGATCGTTCTCGGCCTTTTTGGCACAAGAAACCAGCAATAGTAAGCCTATAAAAAGTATACTCGTTTTTTTCAATCCAAATAATTTAACAGTCTTCGCCCCAGTTCTTTATCTCGTCCTCGCTCCATAATTCTGGGAAAAATATGCGTCGTTGGTATTTGGGGTGCAGGTATTTTTTCCAATCGCTACCGCCTGTCGCTTCTCCGTTTCCTTGGCCGCTTTCGATGTATTTTTTGGCGGCATTCAAATGGCCCATCACCCAGGTAATGTTTACGGTATAATCATAGTGTCTCATCGCGGCAATCAATCCAGCATCTTGCTGATCCGTTTCGGGAAGCTGTTTAAATTTTTGCCACAAATTGCTGGTGTTATAGCGCTCCATTTCGCGTAAAAATTCGGCCTTGTATTTGCGCTCAAAGGCCAAAATCAAATAGGATTTTTTACCCGTTTTGTGGTCTTTGCCCGCCGCTTGCCAATACAAATGTTCGTAGGCGTGTTCGTAAGGCGTATTGCGATCAATGGTGGCGCGAAAACGAAAATCGATCAAATTAATCAAATCAGTGGAAGCAAATTCGATTAAGCGGTATTGGGCACTTTGAAATCCACTGGCGGGAGTCAAGGTGTTTCTAAATTTCATGTATTGGTCTACTTCCATGCCGTCGCCCATAATGGTAAACGAGGTGGTGAGCATGTCAAAATAACGGCTGATGCGCTGAAGTTTTTCGGTAAAAAAAGCGGTTGAAGGTGCTGATT
>JAGNTC010000227.1 GCA_017987725.1 Flavobacterium sp. | reverse complement strand
TTTGTCGTTAATTTCTATGTTTGAAATGCGTGAATTGTAGATCCATTCTTTCAATTGATTGTCCAACGAATCTTTTGGAACGCCTGCTTGTACACCCGGTTTGTTGCGGTCCGTACTTGTCATTCCGATGATTGTTTTCAAGTCTTGAATGGGCACGCCAAAACCTTCCATCAAAGCAAATCGATTGGCTTCGTCTTCCGTAAATTCAACACCGTATTTTTGACCCATCAATTCCAAGGCTCTTTTACGAACCTCTCGTCCTTTCAAGTCAAAAAATATTTTTCCCTTTCCTACAGTAATAGTAGCCAAATCTGTTTCTGGCAACTTTGTCTGAACTGTAGAGGCTGGCGTATCAACGGGCAACGGTTCCTGTTGCTTTGCTGTGGCGGTCAAAATAAAGAACGTCAACAACAAGAAAGCCACATCACACATCGCCGTCATATCAATAGACGCCGCCTTTTTAGACATTTTTGCATTAGCCATATACTTTTATTTTTATATTAATAAAGTGATTTAGTTTAACGAGTGTAAAACTAAGTAGCTAATTATTTTTGTGTCCCTCTAAAGTGTCTGTAAGTGTTTACGATTGTATTACCTGCCTCATCAATTGAGTAAGTTAATGTATCAATTTTAGAAGTAAACAAGTTGTAAGTAACAATCGCCAAAGCTGAAGTAGAAATTCCAGTAGCCGTGTTAATCAACGCTTCAGAGATACCATTTGCCAACATCGCTTGGTCAGGTGTTCCTGCGCTAGCCAATGCACCAAATGCTTTAATCATACCCGTTACTGTTCCCAAAAGACCAGCTAACGTTCCTAATGAAACCAACGTAGATAAGATAGTTAAGTTTTTCTCCAACATTGGCATTTCTAATGAAGTAGCTTCTTCAATTTCTTTGTGTATAGTTTCGGCTGCAGCTTGGCTATCAAAACCTTCTTTTTTCACTTCTTGGAATTTGATCAAAGCCGATTTAATGGCATTAGCAACTGAACCTTTTTGTTTGTCACATGCAGCTAAAGCACCATCAATATCTCCTTTTACTACACTTGCTTGTACTTCTTTCATGAATTTATCCAAATTAGCAGTACCGGCCGCTTTCGTAATTACCATATAACGCTCAAATGAAAAAACGATTACCATCAAAAGCAATCCCATCAAAACAGGTACAATTGGACCTCCTTTGTAAACCATTGCAAGGTAATTTCCTGGTAGTGGGTGACCTGTATTTACTCCACCTTCAAAGTTAGAACCATTACCCATAATAAAATTCCAGATAATCCAGCCTACGAATATACATGCTACGATTACGATTCCTGAAAACATGCCTCCAGCGTTTGTACTACTTTCTTTTTTAACGTTTGCCATTTTTTTAATTTTTAATAGTTTTAATTATAATTTTAGTTGTATTTAATTTGAATGTGAGCAAATTTATAGGTTTAGTTTTAATAAAAAAACTTTTTTTAATTTAATTGAAATTTTGTTAAAAACCCAATAAAAACAGGTGTTTTCGACTGTTTATTTCGCTTCAGATACCCATTGAATTACATTTCTATAACGTTTTCATAATATCAAATAGTATCTTTCACTTTGTTAGCCAGAAATATTCTAAAAACTAACCTTGGTTTTTTTCCAAAAGTGCTACTATTTTCGCCTCAACTTCGGGTGAATTCCATTTGCTCTCCAAGTCCTTCATTTGCATAACCTCTTGCATGATTTCGTTTTGTTGGTTCCCAAAAGCAAGCGCATCGGCATAGGGTTGTAAACTAAACGTGACTCTGCTGTACAAGGGCATCCATTTGTCGGGGTGTTTGTCAGAAAACCACTTCTCAATTTTCTTTTGCAAAATAAATGCGTGGTCTGCGGTTTGCGAACTCATCTCCATAAAATTGCGGTAGGACAATTCGGCAATCGCATCAGCATTGGGTTTTCGTGACTGTTCGTAGGACGTAAAAATCTGCTCCCAATTGTCCCCGTATTGCTGCATCATTTGGTATAATACGGTAATGTCTTCAAAACCCGCATTCATGCCGTGTCCGTAGAATGGCACAATGGCGTGACAGGCATCTCCTATCAAGGCCACTTTGTCTTCAAAAGTCCAAGGAAAGCACTTCATGGTGACTAAGGCACTCGTTGGGTTTTTGAAAAAATCATGTACTAAATCGGGGATAACGTCAGCTGTATCGGGAAAATGAGTGGCAAAAAAGGCCTCTAATGTGGGCGTATCTTGAAGGGACTCAAATGAGTTTTCGCCTTTGTGGGGCATAAACAAGGTGCAGGTAAAACTGCCGTCTAGATTAGCCAACGCCATCAACATAAAATTTCCACTAGGCCAAATGTGTAAAGAGTTTTTATCAATTTTATGACTGCCGTCAGCATTGGCGGGTATATGCAATTCTTTGTAGCCCAATTGCAAAAATTCTTGCGAATAATTAAACATGCTTTGGCGTTGCATGCGGTGACGCACACGCGAAAAAGCACCGTCTGAACCAAATACCAAATCATATTTGAGTTCTTGCCACTCCCCTCTTTCGGTTTCGCCAACATGCAAGGGGGCATCGGCCAAGGTCACATCCCAAATTTTCTGTTCAAAGAAAAATTCGACACCGGCTTCTTCAGCCAAATCAATCATTTTTCTATTGAGT
>JAGNTC010000226.1 GCA_017987725.1 Flavobacterium sp. | reverse complement strand
GTCAGTACTTCTGGAGGTAGCCCCCATATATCCTTGAGTTGTTCCATACTGACAAAAAAACCAAGTTTTTGTCTTGCGGCTAGAATGCGCGAAGAAAACCCATCGCCTATACCCCTTATTTGCTTTAGCTCTTCGGCCGTGGCCGCATTAATATCCTTTTTGTGTAGTGGGGCTGTGTTTGTTATTTTTTTGGTATAGTCTTGTTTTCCATATGCTTTATTTACCCAATCCGGAAATTTAAAATAGGGACTGATTTTAGCGAGTAATGCATCTGATACCTGCGTCACTTGTTGGAACTCATCGGCTGAATTCACGAATTCATTCTTTGATCGATACGCCCGCAATCTATTCAATTGAGCGGGATTCATTCCAAACTTATAGGCCTTGTAATCGCTAATAAAATTGGGATTAAACGGGTAAATTGGATACTTTTTTACTCCGTTGGAGGGAGCTGTCGTTTGTTTGGATTGGATGTAATACCAATTGGAAATTGAAGCGTTGGAAGGTATATGCGAGGTGGTAAAATAGAAAAGTCCTTGTAGACACAAAATGATTCCAAACAAGACAAATAAGGCTAATTGTTGAGACTTTGTAAATTCAAAATAAATGTTGGCGTGTACTTTTTTCATGGCGTATAATAAATTAAAGTTATCAGAGGTCAAAAACTGAGCTGCGCTTGGATCGGATGAGATCTTTGAGGCGTAGCCAAAAAGCGAGTGTCAAATACACGCCAAACCAAAGTCCTGCAGTGACAAATGAAATGTAAATAAAAAACAAACGTACACTACTCGCTCGCATCCCCAAACGGTCAGCTAGTCGTGAGGAAACGTGAAAACCATGTTTTTCAGAAAAATATTTGAGTTTTAACACGAACGACATACACTTCTCATTTGATGATGGACAGCTACAAATCTAAAGAAAAGAAAAGCAGATTACACCCGCCACTATTTATTTTAACATATACAATTGCGCACATGCTCGTGCATCCGAAAGTGCTTCGTGGTGTTGTAAGGGTATATTATGCTGGGCACTGCAATAACTCAAATTAGTTGGCTTGTATCCTTTGGCACGGTAAATTCGGCAGGTGCATTCCCAACGCTCAGCCAACTCTAGTTCCTGGTAATCAAGTCCATAATACGCCATTGTTTTGGCCAAGACATTGCGGTCAAATTGTTCGTTATGCGCCACCAACAATTCACCTTTCAGCTTGCTTTTAATAGTAGTATACAGCTGTTCAAAATTAGGTTTCTGTGCCGTATGGTGCGGCTCAATGCCATGCACTCGAATATTGTGATAGGCATATTCATTGTTAGGCGGTTGAATCAAGGTATAATATTCATCTACAATTACACCGTTGCGCACCGTGACAATACCAACTGCGCAGGCACTGTAAAACTGATTCGTAGCCGTTTCGAAATCAATGGCGGTAAAATGCATGAATTATCGAATCGATCCAATAAGATCGTATTTGGTTACGATGTGGTGTTTTCCGTTATCTAGCTCAACCAAAACGGCCTGATTCTGTTTTGTAAACAAGGGAGTAACATCCTGAATTGGCGTGTTGGCTTTTACAATTGGATACGGACTTCCCATTACTTCTTTGATGGGTTTATTCGCAGCATGAATATCGGAAACATACAAGTTAAACAAATCTGATTCATCTAATGAGCCCACAAAACCTGAAATATCCATAACCGGAATTTGAGAAATCTTGTATTTGCGCATGCGTTCAATGGCATGTGAAACCAACTCTTCGGTGCGCACCACGATCAATGGGTGTTGTATGTGATCTTGAATTACATCGACCACTTTGGTAATCTCGTCTTCTAAAAACCCGCGTTCGCGCATCCAGTCGTCGTTGAAAATTTTACCCACATACCTGCTTCCCGAATCGTGAAACAACACCACAACCACATCGTCTGGCTTGAAGTGCTCTTTTAGTTGCAACAAGCCTTTTATAGCTGAGCCTGCCGAATTCCCCACAAAAATCCCTTCTTCTAATGCAATTTTTCGTGTATAGACTGCGGCATCTTTATCGGTTACTTTAGTAAACCCATCGATCAAAGAGAAATCAACGTTTTTGGGTAATATATCTTCGCCAATTCCCTCGGTGATGTAGGAGTAAATTTCATTCTCGTCAAAAATGCCCGTTTCGTGGTATTTCTTAAACACAGATCCATAGGTGTCAATACCCCAGATTTTGATGTTTGGATTTTGTTCTTTTAAATACTTTGCTGTACCCGAGATCGTACCACCAGTTCCAACACCCACCACAAAATGAGTGATTTTACCTTCGGTTTGTTTCCAGATTTCAGGACCGGTTTGCTCGTAGTGGGCTACCGCATTTGAGGGATTATCGTATTGGTTTACATACCAAGAATTTGGCGTTTCCTCGCCCAAACGTTTTGAAACGGAATAATACGATCGCGGATCAGTTGGCTCAACATCGGTAGGGCATACCACTACTTTGGCACCCACCGCGCGCAAAATATCCATTTTCTCTTTAGATTGTTTATCCGTGATGACACAAATGAGTTTATATCCTTTGACTATTGCTGCCAAGGCCAATCCCATTCCAGTATTACCCGAAGTACCTTCAATAATGGTTCCACCCGGTTTTAATCGTCCATCAGCCTCTGCATCTTCTACCATTTTTACAG
>JAGNTC010000225.1 GCA_017987725.1 Flavobacterium sp. | reverse complement strand
ATGGAAAACTCAGCATGTATGCTTCCACACATGCCGCCGTTCTCGCATGCCCGGCTCCACCAAAACCAATTGACGGAAAATATTTATGGGCGATCTATCCAGAATTTGCTATTTACATCGCCGATTTAAAAGGTAACATCACCAAACAGTTGACGAACAGTCCGGGCTATGATGCCGAAGCGGTAGTTTCCCCCGACGGTAAAAAGATTGCCTTTACCAGTATCCGAAGTGGCGATTTAGAATTGTATACCATGGACATCGACGGCAGCAATTTAAAACAAATCACATCGGGCTTAGGCTATGATGGTGGTTGTTTTTTCTCGCACGATAGTAAAAAATTAGTATTCCGTTCGTCTCGTCCCAAAACAAATGAAGCCATCAAAGAATACAAAGATTTATTAGCGCAAAACTTAGTAGCGCCATCTGAAATGGAAATTTATACATGTAACATAGACGGATCTAATTTAAAGCAAATCACGCATTTAGGAAAAGCCAATTGGGCTCCGTTTTTTCATCCATCCGATCAAAAAATTATTTTTTCTTCCAATCATCATTCAACACGAGGCTATGATTTTCAGTTGTTCATGATTGATTTAAATGGTGAAAATTTAGAGCAAATTACCTATCAAAGTGAATTCAATGCGTTTCCAATGTTTTCACCTGACGGAAAAAAATTGGTCTTCTCAAGCAACAGAATGCAAAGCAAACCGAGAGAAACCAATGTATTCATTGCCGATTGGATCGAAGGCGATGCTGCCGAACTGGCGCAACCTAGCACTTTGAAAAGACACATTAGCTACTTGGCTTCAGACGAATTGCAAGGGCGTTTAACCGGTTCTTCGGGTGAAAAAAGAGCGGCAGATTATATTGCCAAAGAATTCAAAACGTTGGGATTAAAACCGTATGCCAACAACAGCTATTTTCAAACGTTCAACTACAAAGTAAAATTGAACCCACACGCAACCGATGGCTCGGGCGATAAAGCCAACAACGGTACCAATGTCATTGCCTTTTTAGACAATAAAGCGGCGAAAACCATTGTGATTGGTGCACATTACGACCATTTGGGCTTGAACGAACACAACCATTCGACCAAACCCAATTCGCAAGGCGAAATTCACAACGGAGCCGACGACAATGCTTCGGGTGTAGCCGGGGTATTAGAATTGGCACGCATGTATGCCCAAAACAAAACCAAAGAACCTGTAAACTATATTTTTGCGCTATTCTCTGGAGAAGAAGACGGATTAATAGGTTCAAAACACATGGCCGAATCGTTAAAAACATACTACCCTAA
Organism: Flavobacterium sp.; assembly: GCA_017987725.1. Lineage (GTDB taxonomy): Bacteria > Bacteroidota > Bacteroidia > Flavobacteriales > Flavobacteriaceae > Flavobacterium. Next base: position 1,366 of record JAGNTC010000225.1, on the reverse strand, counting down.
CGTGGTGACCATGATCAACATGGACATGATAGGCCGTTTAGACAAAGACAAAAGTTTAGTGGTAGGTGGTGTAGGCACAGCAGCCGATTTCACGGCGATTGTAAACAAAAACAAACCGGCTGGATTTAATGTAACCCTCGATAATACAGGGCAAGGTCCATCGGATCATACGTCGTTTTATTTAAAAGACATCCCGGTGTTGTATTTCTTTACTGGAACGCATAACGACTACCACAAACCAAGTGACGACGAAGAAAAAATCAACTATTATGGCGTGCGCAATATTGTAGATTATGTATTTAGAGTAGCCAATGAAGTCGCGACTTTGGATACCCTAACGTTTACCAAAACCGCTATGAACTCCGAAAAAGTAGTACCCAAATACAAAGTGACTTTAGGCATCATGCCCGATTATAGCGACCACGGAGACGGATTGCACATTGATGGTGTTACCGATAATAGACCAGCACATGCGGCAGGGATTGTTGCCGGAGACGTTTTGGTAAAAATTGGCGATTGCGACATCAAAGAAGTATACAGCTACATGGACTGCTTGGCAAAATTAACCGCGGGTGATGTTAAAGAAGTAAAAGTATTGAGAGCCGGAAAACCGATAACCTTTACAGTGAAATTCTAAGTTATAGACCTACAAAGTTGTTCTAACGACACCCTTAAAAAAATCCCCAATAGTATTGGGGATTTTTTTTTGTGCATGGGCAAATTCTTGGTAATTAATTAGACCCCATGATTTTTTTTTCTATTTTTATACACCGAAAAACAACATTAACTTGGGCCTATCGCGCCAAATGGACAGTATAGGTTTAGAAAACGCGGGTATAAACGAGTTAGTTTCTAGTTTTCGAGACCGCGACCGAATCCAAACCTTGATAAGATGAATTTATACTTCATAATTCTTTTTTTTATTCTGCTTTCAGTAATTTCTATTTTTGTTTATAACGAATTTAAAGATAGAAAAATACTAAAAACAGTTACAAATCTAAACAGAGGAACAAAGTCTGAACGAAAAATGGTTTTAAAAATTCTAAAATCAGGAATTAAATCAACAGCGATTTTCCACGATTTATATTTGAATAACGGAAACGGAAAATATAGTCAAATTGATTTAGTTGTAGCAACGAAAGTTGGAATTGTGGTTTTCGAAGTAAAAGAATATAGTGGTTGGATTTTTGGAACTGAAAATCAAATAAATTGGACACAAATATTAGCATACGGTAAACGGAAGTATAAATTTTATAATCCAATATTGCAGAATAAAAAGCACGTAGAAGATTTGAAAAAGTTCTATCATTTTGACGGCATACCAGTTTTTTCAATGATAGTTTTTTTCGGCGATTGCGAATTTAAA
>JAGNTC010000096.1 GCA_017987725.1 Flavobacterium sp. | reverse complement strand
AAGAACAAATTGGAAATTTACACCTTAGCGGAAATGTAAAAGGATTAAAAAAGGGTACACTCTACATCCAAAAAGTAGTGGATACAACCTTGGTGGCCTTGGACACGATTCAAATCAATGGTGATTCTCATTTCACCAGTGATTTAACCATCGATTCGCCGGAGATGTACTATTTGTTTCTAGACCGAGGCGTGAGCAATTCTCTGGACAATAATTTGCCTTTTTTTGCCGAACCTGGAAATATTACTGTAGAAACGAGTTTAGATTATTTCTTGGCTGATGCCAAAGTGAGTGGATCTAAAAATCACGAAAAGTACGACGAATACAAACAAGTGATGGCGCGTTACAACGACACCAAACTAAACTTATTGGAACAAAAATTCAAAGCCTATCAAAACAAAAACAGCAAAATTTTAGACAGTATTCAAACACTGGAAAACGACAACACCAAACGCGAGTATTTGTACACCACCAATTTTGCGTTAAACCACAAAGATTTTGAAGTTGCTCCTTTTGTGACTTTGTCGCATATCGCCAACGTCAATTTGAAATACATGGATACGATTCAAAAATCGATGACGCCCAAAGTGGCCAACTCATTGTATGGAAAAAAATTAATCCAACTGTACAAAGAGCGTTGCCAAGCTGAGAAGTAGGCGCATAGCTTTTCCAAATACAAACCACTTATACATGAAGTGGTTTTTTTATGGCACAAAAAAACACCTCAATTTCTTGAAGTGTTTTTGGAGCCGATAGAGGGACTCGAACCCACGACCTGCTGATTACAAATCAGCTGCTCTAGCCAACTGAGCTACACCGGCGGCAATTAATTGAGTGCAAATATAAAAGTCAAAACCCTATTTGCAAATAAATGACTGATTTTTTTGAGCGGAAAATCGACTATAATTCGTTGATTTTACCAACCAATTGATTTGCAGCAATTTCTAAATCGGCATGGATTTGTTTGAAATGCGCTTTTTTGTTTTCCACGTTTTTTGCATTCACTTTAGTGATCAACAAATCAAAGGTTTTGATTGCTTCGTCAATGATTGCATTGGTTGCTTCTGTAGGTTTTCCCGTTGTAGAGATTTCATACAAATAAACCGCTTCGATAATATCGCCTAAAACGAAATTGATGTCTTTTTTTAAATTTTTTACGTTTGCCATGATTGTGGTGTTAAGTAAGTGGGTAATTCGCGTGCAAAAGTACACATATTATTAGGATATAAAACTATTTGACTTGGATTTCTAAAAGCGTGGCCGTTCCTAGCAAACTAAATTCACGGAGAGCCGCCGGCACCAATACAGTGGACCCTAAATCAAAATGGTGTTTCTCGCTGGCATATTCGATTGAGAATGCGCCTTCGGTACACATGTATACCGTAAATGACTCTCCAGATTTGCACCTATTTAGTTCTCCGTCTAACTGAATTTGATGGGTCGTAAAATAGGGGCAATCGACCAGATTAACGGCCGCATTGGGCTGAGGGTGATAGCTTTTTTGGGCGTCAACTTTTTGGTAGTTGATGGCATCCAAGGCCAGATCCAAGTGCAATTCTCGGGTATTTCCTTGTGCGTCAACCCGATCAAAATCGTATAATCGATAGGTAATGTCCGAGGTTTGTTGAATTTCTGCAATCAAACAGCCTGCGCCAATGGCATGTACGGTTCCCGTTTCGAGAAAAAACACCTCTCCTTTTTGCACTGGAAAAGCAGCCAACAACGACAACATGTTTTTTTGTGACAACGCATTCACATAGGCTTCAGCCGAACTATCTTCCTTGAAACCCACCAACAAACGAGCCCCAGGATCAGCTTGCATCACGTACCACATTTCGGTCTTGCCAAAGGAGTTGTGTCGGGCTGCAGCCAATTCATCATTGGGATGCACTTGTATGGAAAGGTCTTCTCGGGCATCCAAAAATTTAAACAACAACGGAAATTGAGTGCCAAACTTGGCATGAACCGCACTTCCTAATAGTTCTTCAGGGTATTGATCTAAAAGGGTTTGTAAGGATGTTCCCTCCCAAGTGCCATTGGCCACCACGCTCACATCGCCAGCCACAGTGGACAATTCCCAGCTTTCGCCTGTATGGGCAAAGGGTATGGTTTTGTGCAAATAATCAGCCAATTTGGTTCCGCCCCAAATGCGCTCTTTTAGGATGGGGGTAAAAGTCAAGGGATAAAAGGTGTGGATCATCCTAATTTATTTAGTAATTCGATTGATTTTGTATGATGCTTTCCGGGTAATTGGCTGTCGTGTATGCCCACCACTTTTCCAGATGAATCAATAATATACGTTACTCTTCCTGGTAGCAAACCAAATAAATTTGTAGGCACACCAAATAAGCGGCGTATTTCCTGTTTTGGATCGGAGAGCAATTCAAAAGGAAGTTGGTATTTGTTTTGAAACCGTTGATGGGTACGAACATCGTCAGCACTTATACCAATAATTGTAGCGCCTAAGTCTTGGTAGTCGGAAAAATGATCACGAAAAGTACAGGCTTGTGCTGTGCAACCTGGCGTGTCGTCTTTGGGATAAAAATAAAGCACGACGGGCTGTATACCAATAAATGAAGTGCTTTCTATGCTTTCTCCCTTTGAATTTAGTGCCTTAAAATAAGGTACTTGATCGCCCAGTTTAATTGCCATTATGCTCCAGTATAGGTTACAAAATTGCGCGGGGTTTCATAAAGTACCACTTCTAATTCCAATTCCGGCTGCAGGCGCTTTTGAATCGCATGCCAAATAAATATGGCGATGTTCTCGGCCGTAGGATTAACCTTGGCAAAATGCGGCACATCCAAATTGAGGTTGCGATGGTCTAAGGGATCTTCAACTTCGGCTTTGATAATGGCAGCCAACTCCGTCACATTCATCACAAAACCAGTAATGGGATCCACTTCCCCAGTTACACTGGCAATAAGCTCGTAATTGTGTCCATGGTAATTGGGATAGGCACATTTACCAAAAACTTCGGCGTTTTGTTCGGCCGACCAAGCGGCATGATGCAAACGGTGAGCAGCATTAAAATGGGCCTTGCGGGATACTTTTACTTTCATGAGATTGTGTTATAATTTGTGGTCTTCCAAGTAATGGTAAAACTCTTCAAATATGATTTTAAACCAAACGGTATATTCTTCGGGTGAGCTGGCAATTGAATCGTGAATGGCATCGATAGACAACCATTTCCAGGATTCAACCTCATCGGGATTGATGTTGGGTTCACCTTGGTAATAGCCTATCATCACATGATCCAATTCGTGTTCGGTGAGGCCGTTGTCAAAGGGTGCCTTGTAGATAAAATGAAACAGCTCTTTTAAGGGTGCCGTAAAGCCCATTTCTTCTTGTAATCTGCGGGTACCGGCTTGGATATTGGTTTCACTCATGCGCTGATGGCTGCAACACGTATTGGTCCACAACAAAGGCGAATGGTATTTGTGGGCGGCGCGCTGTTGGAGCATTACCTCATTTTTTTCATTCAAAATAAATACCGAAAAAGCCCGGTGCAAGACCGCTTTTTCATGCGCTTCCATCTTGGGCATGCTGCCAATGGCTTCGTCTTGTTCGTTTACTAATATTACGTGTTCTTCTCCCATGGTGTAAATTGCGAGTCAAAAATACAAAAGAAAAGTGGGTTCACACTACGCATTTGAATTTCAGCTAATGTACATGCGTAGTCCAATGCTTTTACTTACAACAAACGTTAAAAATAAGGTAAAAAACCGGTTTTTGTAAACTAGCCGACAGTTGAATCAAAGCCGCCTACCTATCTTTGAATCGTAGTTAACCCTTAAATACTTTGACCATGAAAACCTGGAATGTATTACTACTCGCTGTGTGCCTTGGGGTACTTTGTTTCCCTGTAGCTTGCGCACAAAAAAAAACCGAACCGATTGTTGAACCGCAAAAAAACTCCGTTATGAAAAATCCGTATTATTCCCGAACCAGCAAAGAAAAACTAAACCTCTCTGACGCCGAATGGAAAAAAGTGCTTCCCACCGATTTGTTTTTGGTATCCCGCGAAGCCGATACCGAACGCGCCTTCACTGGCAAATTCTGGAACACCGATGTAAAAGGAACCTACTATTGTGCCGCTTGTGGTAATCTGTTGTTTCGATCAGGAGCCAAATTCCAAAGCGAATGCGGCTGGCCCAGTTTTTTTGAACAAGAAAATCCATCCAGTGTGGTGTTCAAAAAAGACATGTCGTATGGCATGATTCGATTGGAAGCCTTGTGCGGTCGCTGCGACGGACACCTTGGGCATTTGTTTGATGACGGTCCCGCTCCTACTGGCAAACGCTATTGCATGAACTCCATTGCCCTCGATTTTGAACCCGATACCCACTAAAACTTAACGTCATGAAAAATGTTGCTCTTATATTTTTAGTATTTTGCGGATGCCTTGCATCAGCTCAACCCAAAACCAATAAAAAAATGGAAACCAAATCAAAATACGAAACCCTAACCTTAGGTGGTGGCTGCTACTGGTGTGTAGAAGCGGTCTACGAACAACTCGATGGTGTGATTAAAGTAACTTCGGGCTATTCAGGCGGAAAAAACGCCAATCCCAGTTACGAAGCGGTTTGCTCGGGCACAACAGGCCACGCCGAGGTAGTGCAAATTACCTTTGACCCCAGCAAAACCAATCTCGACGAATTATTCCGGGTGTTTTTTACCGTACACGATCCCACGACGCTCAATCGACAAGGAAATGACCGCGGAACCCAATACAGATCCGTGATTTTTTACAACTCTGAGGCGCAAAAGCAAGAAGCCAAAGCGATCATTTCGGCCTTAACCAAAGCAAAAGCATTTGATGATCCGATTGTCACCACCTTGGAACCCTTTACTGCTTTTTATTCGGCTGAGAAGTACCACCAAAATTATTACCAAAACAACAAATCACAACCCTATTGCCAGTACGTGATTCAGCCCAAACTCGAAAAATTCGAGAAAGTCTTTAAAGACCGCTTAAAAAAATAAAAAAACTGCACGGATTTTATTCGTGCAGTTTTGTTTTTAGGCTAATCCAACAATTATAAGATGTAATCGGTGTTGATGAAATTGGAGGCTTTGCTGTCTAACAATTCTTGCAAAATGGCATTGTTATAGGCATTGTCTTTGGATGCCACAAAAGTGCGTATCGAGAACGAACGCAAGGCATCGTGTATACTCAAGGTTCCTACTGCCGAATCTTTTCGTCCGGTAAATGGATACAAATCTGGACCGCGTTGGCAAGAGCTGTTTAAGTTTACGCGACACACCAAATTAACCAAGGTATCAATGAGTGGTGCTATGGTTTTGATGTCTTTGCCAAACAAACTCACCTGCTGGCCATAATTGGATTCGGCCATGTCTTGCAACGGCTCTTGAATATCCTTGAATGGAATAATCGGAATAACTGGCCCAAATTGCTCTTCGTGGTACACGCGCATGGACTTATTTACCGGATACAAAATGGCAGGGAAGATATAGTTGGGCAAATGCGTTCCTCCTTTGGCATTGAGCACCTTGGCACCGTGTTGGGTAGCGTCGTCTATGAGTTCTTGGATATAGGCTGGTTTTTCTTTTTCGGGCAAGGGCGTAAGAAATACGCCAGGATCCCAGGGATTTCCGTAGGGCAAGGCGTCAACTTTTTCTTTAAATCGGGTGATGAAATCATCGACAATTGATTCGTGTACATATAAGACTTTCAAGGCGGTACAACGTTGGCCATTAAACGACAAAGTTCCCATGACGCATTCTTGTATGGTTAAATCCATGTCGGCATCGGGCAACACAATCCCCGGATTTTTGGCTTCCAAGCCTAACACCAAACGCAAGCGGTTTTTATTGGGGTGCTGATCTTGCAAGGCAATGGCCGATTTGCTGTTGCCAATTAAAGCCAAAATGGCAATTTTTCCTGATTTCATAATAGGCGAAGCCACATCGCGGCCTCGTCCGTATACTATATTAATTACGCCTTTGGGAAAACTGGATTGAAAAGCTTCCAACAAGGGTGAGATAAGCAATACCCCGTGTTTGGCTGGTTTGAAGATTACCGGATTTCCCATGATGATGGCGGGAATCAGCAACGAAAAGGTTTCATTCAACGGATAATTGTAGGGTCCCAAACACAAGACAACACCCAAAGGACCACGACGTACCATGGCATTGACGCCTTGGCTTTTGTTAAATCGGGCACTGTTACGGTCGAGTTGTTTGTAGTCTTCAATGGTTTGGTAGATGTACTCAATAGTACGATCAAATTCTTTCTGTGAATCATCTAAGGATTTCCCGATTTCCCACATCAGAAACTTCACCACTTCTTCGCGGGTATCCTTCATTTGTGTAACAAAATTTTGCATACACTTGATGCGATCGGCTACTTTCATTGTGGGCCATAAGCCTTGTCCATTATCAAAGGCCGCTACTGCTGCCTCGACCACCTCGTTGGCTTCAGCCTCACCCATAGCCGGAATTGTTCCCAATAAAGTGGGGGCATAGTCCTCGGTTGAAGAAATGGTAGAATAAACTGGCGTGGTTGATCCGGTCCATTTTTTAAGGATACCGTTAACCAAATAGGTGTCTTGCGCAAGGGGTGTGGAAATAAAATGTTGAACCGGGATAGCAGGCATAATGGAAAGTATTTCAGTTTAGATTATGTGTTTGATTACAATTCTTAATTAAGTAATTGACTAATAATTAGTTCGTTTTCAATTTTTTGGTAAATGTAAGTAAACCTATCTATTTTGTTTAATAAATATAAAAATAAATTAAACAAAATAAAAAACAGGCAATCCTGTATAGGGAAAATGGATAATCTGTTCAAATGAAAAGAGAAGTTTTAAAGGGATAAGGCAATTTGTCTGGCGCATTTTTCTCCATCAATGGCCGCTGAAATAATGCCACCTGCATAGCCTGCTCCTTCTCCACAAGGATATAAACCTTTGATTTGAACGTGCTCTAAGGTGTCGGGATTTCTGGGAATGCGCACCGGCGAAGAAGTTCGGCTTTCGGGCGCATGTAAAATAGCATCGTTGGTGTAATACCCTTTCATCGATTGGCCAAACTGCACAAAACCTTCACGCAAAATTTGGGTAAGAAAACCAGGGAACACTTGCCCCAACTCCACCGAAGTGGTACCAGGAACATAAGAGGTTTTGGGAATGCTGGATGATATTTTGTGTTGAGTAAAATCAACCAAGCGTTGGGCCGGTACTTTTTGGGTACTTCCAGCCAATTGCCACGCTTTTTGTTCGATGGATTTTTGGAACTCCATGCCGGCCAAGGCACCAAATTTGGCAAATGGTTTGAAGTCTTCTAACTTTAATTCAATTACAATACCCGAATTGGCTGTGGCCTGATCGCGTTTGGAAGGCGACCAACCGTTGGTAACCACCTCACGTGGACTCGTGGCACAGGGCGCAATTACACCACCCGGACACATGCAAAACGAATACATGCCTCGTCCTTGCACTTGCTTCACAATGGAATACGGTGCAGGCGGCAAATAATCACCACGATAGTCGCAGCTGTATTGAATTTGATCGATTAAAGATTGGGGATGTTCGGCACGCACACCCAAGGCAAAAGGTTTGGCTTCGATGTGAATTTGCTTGTGCGCCAACAATTCAAAAATATCGCGAGCCGAATGACCGGTAGCCAAAATAATATTTTGGGACAGTATTGTTTCTCCTTTTTGTGTCACCACTCCTTGGACGGTATTGTTTTTTAAAACAAAATCGGTCACACGGGTTTCAAACAACACTTGTCCGCCGTATTCAGTAATTTTTTGGCGAATGTCTTGAATAATTTGTGGCAATTTATTGGTACCAATGTGCGGATGCGCATCGACCAAAATATCGGGCGAAGCACCAAATCCAACAAGTAATTTTAAGATACGCTCGACATCACCGCGTTTTTTGGAACGGGTGTATAATTTCCCGTCCGAATAGGTGCCTGCTCCGCCTTCGCCAAAACAATAATTGGAATCTTCATTGACCACATGATCGACGTTGATGGCTTTTAAATCACGACGTCTGCCTCGCACGTCTTTGCCGCGTTCGATAACGATAGGTTTGATACCCAGTTCTAGTAGTTGCAAAGCGGCAAACAAACCCGCTGGGCCCGCGCCTATGATGATTACTTCGGGGGCCGAAACGCAATTTTGGTAT
>JAGNTC010000095.1 GCA_017987725.1 Flavobacterium sp. | reverse complement strand
CATCAATTCGATGTATGGCCCATCTTCATCGGTAAGATTTCTGTCCCACGCTTTTCCAAAATCGCCATTTCCCCAAGTCCATTGTTTTTTTCCGGGCGAAATATGATGATTGGCGACATGAAGCACACCTGCTTTTGTATCATTTTCGTAACCGCCCACAAAGTTAAAATCCGAGTTGATGGCCATATACGATGTAGGAACGGGAATATTTTTATAGTTTGAAATGTCGACACCAGCCGAGTAATCCACTTTATAATAGGTTCCTGTAGCAATGGGAAATGTGGATACGTCTCTTTTTCCATGATCGAAAACCGCATGCACATCCGGAGGAAAAACCGATTGATAATGCTCATTTACTGCTACGGCTGGATTAGCCCACCATAGAAAAGTTTGCGGAACAGGCGTTGGATTATACAACTTTCCTTTAATTTCCAAATAGGCTTTTCCGGGATGCAATGTAAATCCTGCCATTCCTTTCTGGTGGAACATTTTTTCGTTTTCGCTTACCCAAACGGTAATGCTGCCATCAGCATTAGTTGAAATGGTGTGATCCACCGGCAAAAACGTGCTCGGGCGATGGTGTTGCGGCCAGTTGAATTCTATTCCACCCGAAATCCATGGACCGGTAAGTCCAACTAATGCAGGCTTGATTACTTGATTATAATAAATAAAATGGCGTTGCTTGATTTTATCATAAGCCATTTGTACGCGTCCACCCAATTCGGGTAGAATCATCACCTTGATGTATTCATTTTCTAAATAGACTGCTTTGTAAATCTTGTCCTGTTTCTCGTCTTCAATTTTTTCTACAACTGGATAAGGATACACAACACCGCTACTGCCTTGATACACTCTTTTTTCAAGAAAGATGGGATTCTTTTCTGCTTTCCCAATTTCGTATGTGGGAATGATTACATCTTCTTGCCAAGCTTTAACACTCATTTTTTTATTTTTACAATTACTTAATTTTTTTGTTTCTATCATAATTGAATATTGGGTTAATGTTCATTTATGATGTGAGCAATTTTGTTTTAATTTTGTACCGGCTTCTCTTTGGAATAAAAGGCTTTCAACACATACCACGCTTTTTTCTTTTCGCCTTTTTCAGAGAGTAATCCCTTGCGATTCCATCCATTTTGGAAAATGGGATGCAAACGAAGCGGCGATTGAAAATCCACTAAAATCCACGGACAAGTACCACGCAAAAATGGAATTCGTTGCAACATCGTAATCTGGTCTTTATAAAATTGCTCCATGTATTCTTCACTCCACGAACTGGCCATATCAGCAGAGCCATGATTATCATACAAGGCTTCACAACCAAATTCACTCATGATTACCGGTTTGTTGTAGTTAGACACCCATTCAATTTCGGACGGCGATTTAAACCACGGTTTATACCAACCGATATATTCATTGATGCCAATCATATCGAGCGAGTTGATAAGCGAATCTTCAATTATAACTTTGTTGCCAACATATTTCAAATTATTGAAAGCCACCGAAATAAGACGAGTGTTATCAATGCTGCGGCAAAGTGTTGCCATATCGGCAATGGCTTGGGTGCGATTCTTTGATGATTGCGGCGTTTCATTGGCCATACTCCAAGTGATAATGGAACAACGGTTTTTGTCGCGTCTTACTATTTCTTTTAGTTGTAAATTCATCAACTGTTGCGTTGGTTCTTTGTCAAAACTAATTGACTGGAAAACGGGAACTTCTTCCCAAATCATAAAACCCATTCGCTCAGCCATACGCACCATATTTTCGTTGTGCGGATAATGAGCTGTTCGTATAAAATTGCATCCCAATTCTTTAGCCCAGGTGAGCAACATAAGAGCATCCGACTCGGAATAGGCACGACCTTTGCGTTGCGGTACTTCTTCATGAATGTTAACACCTTTCAGAAATACTGACTCGCCATTTAGCAGGATGTCGGTACCTTTAGTTTGAATGCTGCGAAATCCAATTGCTTCAGACACTGCGTCGCTTTCACAACTAATGCGAACCTGATACAATTTTGGATTTTTCGGACTCCAAAGTGCTAGTTTTGCCAGAAATTTTACCGCTGCATATCCTTCGGCATTAGTTTTCAAAACCAAATTAATTTTTGCTTCAGGAATTTGCACTTTAACTTCTTGAGCCGAGGTTACTCCTGCCAATTTCACATATCCTGAAACTACATTTTTCGACCCTTTCTCCAATTGAATAAAATAATCGTCGATATAAACCGAAGACGTTTCAACCAACCTCACATCACGCGTGATACCGCCGTAGTTCATCCAGTCGTAACCCGTAGCAGGTACTCCGTCTTTTTGTCGTTCGTTGTTGACGCGCACAATAATTGAATTTTGACCGTTTTTAATTTTATCAGTAATTTCAAATTGGAATGGTGTAAAACCACCCTCGTGACTGCCAATTTTTTCCGAATTCAAAAAAATGTCGGTGCTATAATTTGCCGCATCAAAATACAGAAACAGACGTTTCCCCGATTGCTTTTGAGCCACAAAAGTTTTCTTGTACCAAACGGTGGATTCGTAATTTTTAAGTTCTGGCAATTGTGAATTTATATCCCCAGGCACATTAAACACTGGTCCACCATCGAATGAGTATTCGTAAAATTCAGATTTTTCAACTGGCTTTTTGTCTTTATACAAAGCCTTCCAAGATTTAATTCCAACATCGTACGGATCAATAATAACTTGCCATTTACCGTTAAGACTTGTCTGTTTACGATCTGGAATATTGGTCATAAAATCTTGGGCAGAAAGAGATGCGCAATTAAATAAAATTGAAAGGAATAAAAGCGTACAGCTAAATTTTTTCATTGAAAAATAGAGTTAGTATAGTTATAAATTTTTAAGCAAGAAAAAACAGTGGCGATGTTATTTTAGTAATTCTCTAATTCTTCTTCAAAATGGTCGTCTCGCCAGTTTTTACATTCAATGTCCATGGTCTCCCGGTTCTCGTAACTAAAGTTCCCCATCGCCTAACTGTAGGGGCATCCACAGGTAACGTGAATCCCATTGCGTATCAGGTTTCCAAATATCGCCCGTAAATAGTACTGTAGTTTTCTTGGAGCCGACCACTTTTATCAGCATGGACGATTGTGCTCCGTAGGTATTCGTTTCCAAGGGAGCAATATCCTTAAACTCTGTCCAAGGCCCTTCAAGCGAAGTTGCGGTTGCATATTTGTTTGCATTGGGTTTCCATCCTGTCAAACCTGAACCCAAGCAATAATACAAACCATCGTAATTGACGATGGCTCCACCTTCTATGTGGGCTTTTATAAGCGACATGTTCTTTTCAACATCCATATAATCATCAGAAAGCTTGGCTATGCGAAAACCACCACTTGGACGATCTTCAAAAATGATATAGGCTTTTCCATCATTGTCAATAAATTGGCCAATATCACGACTTTCAAACCCCAACGGGCGAAAACGTCTCACATACTTGAATGGACCGGTTGGTTTATCACTTATGGCTATTCCCATATTGGCCAGTTTATAATTGACATCAATATGCAAATACATCACATATTTCTTGGTCATTTGGTTAAAATAAACCTTTGGTCTTTCCAAAACCCAATTGGATGCCAGAGAGTCTGGAGCTCCCATTTTCAAGACATTACCCTTAAATTTCCAGTTTGTTAAATCTTTCGACGCATAACAACTTACATAGCGATATTGCGGATCAAGATCTTTTGCTCGACTTTCGCCATACCAATAATAGGTATTCTTAATTTTTGTAATTCCACCACCATGCGCCTGAATATGGTTCCCATCCGTATCTGGCCAAATTTCGCCTGGATGAATAACATTTTGCTTTTGGGCCAATACAGTTGTACCTAATGATACCAAAAGAAAAGTGAGAAAAAGGTATTCTCGTTTTAATAAAATAGTCTTCATTTTGTATCAATTATTTGATTTAGTTCTTTCTACAAGCAACACTTTATCCATAATTCCTGAAGGAACTAAACGATCTTTGGATGAAGCAATTTCAGGATAAGCATACGTAAAACGTTCTGATTGTGGTAGCGATGCATCACCTATCATTCGATTCGTTAGAGAATTTACAACCTGAATTTCAAGAGTGTTTTCGCCGTCTTTTATGTAAGGCGTTATATCGGATTCCCACGGACTGCACCAAACCGTTGAGGCTTCTTGTCCATTAATCAAAACCCGAGCAATAGAACCCAATTGTCTAAAACGAAGTAATACTTGTTCATCCGAAGTAGGCTTTGTTAACTGAATTGTTTTTCGATACACTGCTGTTCCAGAATAATACTTAATTCGCATATCTTCATTTTCAGTCCAGTCTGTTAAATCAGTAAAAACAACTTCACCTGGCCCACCCCATTTTGGGTCAAAAAACACTTTCCAATCGCCATCAATCGATGCTACTTTTTCTTCGATGTTTATCGATTTTGTTGGAAGATTTGCTGAAGTTTGATTCGATGTAACAATAAACCCTGATTCATTAGGTTGCAAAACAACATTTAACAAAAGTCCTTCTTTGCCGAAAGCTGCAACGGGAAGAACATATTGTTTTCCAGTTGTAGGATCCCAATATTCGGCATGGGTGGCCGTGGTGCGTAAACGAATACTATCTTTAAAAACATTTTTGCTATGATTGTTTAAAAAATAAATATCATTATACCCTAAACTACGATGTGCAAAATATACCTTGTCGGTAACGGTATTCCCACTTTTGAATTTGGCATCTGGCTTAATAGCTTGTTTTGATAGTGCTTCAGCTAGAGACATTCCCCAATACACTTTACCTTTTCCGAATACTTTAGTTCCTGATTGTTCTGTACCCCAAAGTTGATTTGCCAAATCCTGGTATTCTTTTTCGAAGTTAGCATCATTTAAAGAGCCTGAACCACTAGGACGTGAACCGTATAGCGGAACACCTTCATTTACCAACTTGGCAATCTGGCGCAATGCTTCTAGTGTAACATCTCCATTACGTTGGAGTATTAAAATTTGGTAGCTCACTCCATCAGGAAGTATAATGTGGCTATCTTTAGCCGACAATCGATTGATTAAGGCATCTTTCGTGCATACATCAAAATCGTATCCTTCTGGAATTTCGGGTAAGAGGTTAGCAAGCAGTTTTACCGGCGCATTTTCACCCAAATAAATGCATAAATCGGCTACCGATTTTCCATTTCGCATCAATCCGGCACATCTTGCCTGGTAATCCCAAAATGGGCGGCTGTAGTTCCAATAGGTATTGTTTCTGTTCAACACATATTGCCTTCCTCCGCCAGTGCTCCCTGGGATTTTGTCTAACCAAGGTTGGTATGCCGAGGCACAAACCACAAATTCCTGCGCACCAAAAGCATAAGCATAATCGGCAACATTTTTGGCTTCCGCCAAGGATTGACTAAATTTCAAATCGGTAAAAGCTTCTGCCGAGGCAATTGGTTTTCCGTAAATATGGGCAGCCGAAGAAGTTTCCTTGACATCATAACTTCCGTGGGTTTGATACGCCCAAAATTCACCTTGCGGCTTTTCGACACGCCCTTTGGCTTTAAAATTATCGGCTACCATGGTAAGTCCATTGCCTACTGCTTGTCCCGTAAAAACGACTCCTGCTTGTCGGCATAAACTATCTAGCGTACCAAAATATTCATCAGAAACCAAATCCGAAAGCGTCAATCGCATATCGTAAAGGAATCCATCCGTTTCTTCTTTTGAGCCCACAATATAGCCAGCTAATGCGGGAAGGTATTTATGAATATCGTACCCACGACGCTGTTTGAATTTATTTTCAAATCCAGGTGTCCAGTTTTGGGAACCGGCTTCGTGGCTGTCCATGTGCAAACCAGTTAACGGAATCCCCACTTTTTTCAAGGAATCGGACATCACTTTAAAATAACTGTTCCATTGCAATTTCGTGGCTTCAGCCGAAAGCTTGTCGCTCTCCAATCCCATTAAATTAGGGCGTCCATGTTTTGTTTTCACTCCAATAGGCACACGAATGAATCTCATAATTACCCATTTTCCAGCTGGAACTTTCCAATCTAATTGTCCATTTTTGTCCATTTTGGCGGTCAAATCCAATATCTCTTTAGGATCAATGATGGCAGATTTGGAATAATTAGGAGTTAGGTCTTTTTCAATATATTCCGAGTTTAATCCTGCTTTTTCTTCCCATTGATCTGTTTTTGCCTGTGTTGAAAGAACCACATTACCAAACGGTATACCCTGTCCGGCATCTTTGGGATTGTTCCAGTCGTGTAAATTAAGACGAAAATATTTTCCATTAACGGCTGGGAAAGAGATCGTTCTTTGATTCCAGGACGGAGACTCGTACATGGGTTTTAAATCGCAAACTTTGGTATAGGTCACGCCATCATTTGAAACCTCCAACTGACCTAAATCGGGTTGTTTTACATAGCCATAACCATAGAAATCTTCAGAAGAAGGACCAGGTATATTCATAGCGCCTGTTCTTGATTTGCCCCTAGCACGAACACGATAAGTGATGCTGCGTGCTGTAAAAGATTTGTTGAATTCTAAATTAATAAACACAGAAGTTCCTGGTTGTTGAGAAGGAATATTTATCAGTTTATTATCTTTTGGAAAAATGATTAGCCTAATATTCAATTCTTTAATATTACTAGATACATTGGGATGTTGATTCAGACTTGTTTCCCAATTTGCTTCTGGAACGGGAAAAGCCATAACAGCCACGTCCCGCACTATTCCCGATTTGCTTTTAAGGACAGGAAGAGGAAGTTTTGCGTTGAAACGTTGACCTCCTTTAACCAAAGTGTCAACTGCATCAAGACGTTGCATGCTTAAATCTTCGGTAATCCAAGGACCACCAGAAACATAGCCATTAGACAAATGCGTTTCGAATGTCAGTCCCAAACGTTTTGCTTCGGAAGCGGCAAAGCGGAACATATCCCACCATTCTGGAGAAAAAGCAATTAAAGCATGTTCTCCTTTGCCATGTTGCTGATCGTAATACACTACGCCACCAACACCTTCGCGTTTAAACGCCTCTAAATCGGCAGTAATTCCTTCTTTTGTAGTTTCCGTTTCGCCATGAAACCACCAAAGCTTTGTTCGAGCAGAATCCGAGCCATTAGAAAAATCATTTCTGATTTGTTTTAGGGAAGTTTCATCTGTTTGGGACAAAGCAGATAAACAACAAAACATTGTAATACAAAGCAATATGGTTTTGTGAAATTGTTTTTTCATCTATTTATTTTTTTTAAGGTCAGTTAGATTTTAGTACTAACCGCCATTGAGCAGTACTAGTCATTGCAGCTACTGGTGATAGCGTCATGATTTATGTTCATAATAATTTGTTATTTTGTATTTACAATAGGTTTAGATGGTTTACACAAAATAGCCTTAATTAATCAGTCGTTTTCACAGTAGGGTATTGAGTATTGAGTGCCTTGGCTTCGGCAGCAGTAATCGAAATAATCGCACCATGCTTGGGCAACGGATTAGGGAAATTGACAGGGAGAACTTCCCATTTTGGGTTCTCAAAACTTTTGGTGCGCAAAGCAACATACGTTTTATTGGGTATCCACTTTTCGATCCATAGGTAGTAATAGTCACCATTAACGTCACTAGGGTTCGATTTGAATACCAGAGGCGCTTCAGTTTCGGGGACTCCTGCTTTCGCACCAATACAATAATCGACCGTCTCCCACTGATTGAGAGGGGCGCGAATATTTTTTGATCGCTCTTCAACAATGTCATGGCAATTGTTATGCGTTTTATCAATTGACTTAGTAAAGCGATAATACCAGTCGCCTACCTTTTTTACGGTGGAGTCAATTCGCCACTCATCAGGTTGCCAGATTTGAGCTTCGGTGAACGTCACGAAGTCTCTTGTCGTGGCATACATTGGAGTGTAATAATTATTATTGTCAAGTTTTGAAGTCCAAAAGACTACGTAACCACCGATTGACTCGTCCCAAACGGCTTCTGGAGCATAGGTGTTCAGCACGTTTGGAGGGGAAACCAGAACATCTCTTTGCGCCGACCAATTTACTAAATCATGAGATTCCCAGACCTGAATATAACGTTTACGATCAGATCCTTTATCTCCACTAAACCACTTGAGATCAGTCGCCATAAGGTAAAAAGTATCACCATCTGGCGAACGCACGATATATGGGTCTCGCAAACCTGTTGTTCCAAGTGTTGAAGTGAATAT
>JAGNTC010000224.1 GCA_017987725.1 Flavobacterium sp. | reverse complement strand
TTGGCTTGTCCGTATGCTTTTGAAAGGTCTTTTCCTTTGCTTTTCATTTCAATCAAAAGCCATCCTTTCCATAACATATCGATATATCCATCATTGTTACCGAGCTTTTTCACTTTATGTTCAAAGGCCGCAACTTTACGTTGATTTAAACCAAAAACATTGAAAAATTCGACAAGAAATGGTTTTGCATCAGCTTCTTCGCTATGCGTACCTTCCCATTCTTTTGAAAATGCTAATGCTCTGTCTTTGATTTCATTCCAACTTAATGCCATTTTTTAATTTTTTATGTATTTCAAACCTAGCTTTTTTTTCTTGTAAAACCAATAAAATAGAACAGAGACTAACAGACAAAAGCCGGTTCTAAGAAAATAACAGAAAACAGACAACCGACAACCGAGAACCGAGAACCGACAACAAAAGAGGAAAGACTAACAGACTCGAGATTCAAGACTGTTCTAAGAAAATAACCTACAACAGACAACCGAGAACCCACAACCCACAACCGACAACAGATAACCGAAAATCACTCAATCACCATCGACTTCAACTGCTCCCGATACGCCTCCAATGCTGCCGATTTGGAGATGAATCCATAGTACTGGCCTTGTTTTAATACAGGAAGAAACACTTGGGTGGTTTTTTCAAATTTGCGCATCACCTGTTCCATCGAATCGCTGTGGTTTACAAATTCTTCGGGGGCACGCATGATCTCGTGAATGTGGGTGTATTTTACCTTGAAATTGCTGAATACAATTTCTCGAATATCATTAAAGTTAACCAATCCAACGAGTTGTTTTTCAGGATTTAAAACCGCAAATAATTCTTGATTGGAATTGGAAATCATGCTTACCAAACGCTCCAGGTTTTCCTCGGGCGATAGCGTCAATTCGTCAGCTTGTATAAGCGATTCAGTGTGCAAGCTGGCCAAGATGTTGGTGTCTTTGTTGCTCGTAAATACGTTGCCCGATTTGGCCAATTTTTTCACGTCTAGCGAATGCTTTTCAAACTTCTTCGAAATGGCAAAACTGATAGAGGATACAATCATCAAAGGCACCATGAGCGCGTAGCCACCCGTAATTTCAGCAATCAAGAAAATGGCCGTGAGTGGCGCATGAAATAATCCGCTCAAAATACCTGACATCCCTACTAAAATAAAGTTTTCTACGGGCAATTTGGACATGCCCAACCAATTAAACACTTTGGCAAATACAAAGCCGGCATAGGATCCCATGAAGAGGGAAGGGGCAAAATTTCCGCCGTTTCCGCCGCTGCCAAAAGTAATTCCGGTGGCAAAAACTTTGAGGAATAAGGCCAAGCCAATAAACAGCAACAAGGCCAGTTTGTTGTGTCTGAAGTCGCTAAATAAGGTGTTTTCTAACAGTGAACCAGGATCGGTTCCGGCCAAGACACGAATGCTTTCGTAGCCTTCACCAAACAAAACGGGAAAAACAAAAATGAGTGTACCCAAGAGCGTAGCGCCAAAAAGTGCTTTGTTGTAGATTTTCCAATTGAGTCGTGCAAAAATCACTTCCAAACGCTGAAAATTTTTGGCATAAAACACCGATAAAAACCCAGTAAAAATACCCAGTCCCGCATAAAACGGAATGTTGCGCACTGCAAAGGTTTGGGCATGCGAAAAGTTGAGCAATACACTTTCATCTAAAACCAAAGTCGAAACCAAGGCACCGGTAGCTGCCGCAATCATAATGGGCGTAAAGGCCGCAATGCTCACATCAACCAAAAGCACTTCAATGGCAAACAAAACGCCGGCAATGGGCGCATTAAAGGCGGCGGCAATACCCGCAGCCACGCCGCAACCAATGAGCAAGGTCCGGTCGTTATAGGACAAATTGTAGCGTTGGGCATAATTGGATCCAAAGGCCGCTCCGGTAATCACAATGGGGCTTTCCATTCCGGCAGATCCACCCAAACCCACGGTGAGCGAGCTGGTAACTATTTGCGAATACATTTGCTTGCGCGGAATCACGCTGCCTTTTTTGGCTACAGCAAATAATATTTGTGAAGTGCCTTTTTCGAGTGTTCCGCCCAATACGCGTTTAATGACCCAAACGGTGAGTAAAATCCCAACGATGGGTAATATACTGTTGATGAAACTCAATTTTAAAATCTCGTTGATTGAATTGGCAAATGAGAAAACCCAATGTGCAAAGGCTTTTAGGATAATCACCGCCCAAGCGGCCGAAATGCCTACCAACACGCTCGATAAAAAAATAAACTGCTTGGCAGACAATTTAGATTGTCCCCAGACTACTATTTTTTCTATGGATCGAACGAATTTCTTGAGCATTTTTATAAGTTGAGTCGCAAATTTAGCATTAATCGATTAGCGCGCAACATGTTTTAACGCTTCCTTTTTGCTTAAGGGTTTAAGCGTATGCGTAGCCACAAATTCTTCAACTGCAATTGGATTGCAGCGATGGTATTCGCGCAAGGCCCAGCCAATGGCTTTTTGGATAAAAAATTCCTTTGCGTGAGCGTGTTTCAGGCATTCGGCAAAAAGCAAGTCGGCGTTGGTGTTTGATTTGTAACCCAACTGAAATAGGATAGCCGAACGATTCAACCACATATTCTCACTGTTGGAATAACGCTCAATCACGGGATAGGTTTCATCTGGAAAGCGAGCTAAATAACCGCCCAACAAGTACTTGGCTATG
>JAGNTC010000094.1 GCA_017987725.1 Flavobacterium sp. | reverse complement strand
AGTCCGTTTGACGATTTATAAAGAAAAAATTATACATTTGAATCACAATAAAGTATGACGTTTGTCATACCAATCTACTAATAAATGGGTGGCTTTGTATGATTTTGTCATACATATATACAAGTTAGGTGCAACCCTAAAAGACGAAACAACCGACGTACAAAATGCCAACCCGGCACAAAATAAAAAGAGCTGCAAGCCAACGCACAAGCCTACACAAATTGCAGCACATTTTATTTTCCCAACCTCACCCAAACCTACATCTGTCTACTGAATTTTAACGACTTTCAAAAAAAAGGTATAAAAAATTTGCACATTAAAAAAGTATACTTACATTTGTACCGTTAAAACAGAAAAAAAATGTACAATTCAATTATTATTTCTTCTATTATTATTGCGGGTGTGATTTCACATACCGGGGAGGAATAATTTTGATATAATCTAAAAGATATATTTGAAAGCCTCCCGAGAAATCAGGAGGCTTTTTTTATTGACATTAAACTAAAAAGAACAAAATGAAATCATATAACAACACTATTATTATCAGCATTATTATTAGCTCGCCACCGTGAGAGATGCTGCTTTATGCCAAATTGTAAGCCTTTCTCATTTCGGGAAAGGCTTTTTTTATTCCCAAAAATCAATTATCAACTCAATAAAAAAAATAAATATGTATTCAAACAACGAAACAGTCCTTTTTTTGGACGGAAAATTTGTAAAGGCTAACGAATCTACAACCGATTTGTACAGTCAAACGCTTCATTATGGCTACGGTGCATTTGAAGGTATTCGTTCTTATGAAACCAAAAATGGAACTAAAGTATTTAAAGCCGAAGAACATTATGAACGCTTGAAAAAATCCTGCGAATTGGTAAAAATCCCTTTCGATTGCACTGTTCAAGAGTTAGTCCAAGCTACTTACGAGTTACTGGAAAAAAACAATTTAAAAAATGCTTACATCCGACCATTGGTGTATTGTGGACAAAATATGAGTTTGTCAAAACCTACCAGGGTTTCGGTGATGATTGCCGCTTGGGACTGGGGAGCGTATTTGGGAGAAAAATTACTACGATTAACGGTTTCCTCCTATTGCCGTCCACATCCAAAATCCATCCACATTGAAGCGAAAGTCTGCGGTCATTATGTCAATTCGATTTTGGCAACCAACGAAGCAAAAGACAATGGATTCGACGAAGCCTTGCTTTTGGATAGCGATGGATTTTTAGCCGAAGGTCCGGGTGCAAATTTGTTCTTTGAAAAAGACGGAAAACTATTCACGCCTCAATTAGGAAACATCCTTCCGGGCATCACCAGAGCCACTGTTTTGGAGTTAGCCGAACAATTAGGTCTGGAACTGCATCAAGGAAAATTTACCAGAGAAGATCTTTTTCAAGCTGATAGTGCCTTTTACTGCGGAACGGCTGCCGAGGTAGTGGGTATATTATCGGTGGACACTTATCAATTTCCAAAAAACTGGAATGATTCCTTAGGTAAAAAACTTCAAGATGCTTATTCACTTTTGGTACGAGAACCTTTAAAACAGCTCAATTTAAACTAATGAAAACACTCAACAAATACAGTAGAACCATCACACAAGATGAAACCCAACCTGCAGCACAAGCCATGCTTTATGGAATAGGTTTAACCGAAGACGATTTGCAAAAAGCACAAGTGGGAATTGTGAGTATGGGTTACGAAGGAAATCCCTGCAACATGCACCTCAACGATTTGGCTAAAGAAGTAAAAGCTGGTGTGCAACAAGAGGATTTAGTAGGATTGATATTTAATACCATTGGTGTGAGTGACGGTATATCAAACGGAACTGACGGTATGCGTTTTTCTTTGGTTTCCAGAGATGTGATCGCCGATTCCATAGAAACGGTGGTGAGTGCCCAATGGTACGATGCTGTATTGGCGGTAGTAGGTTGCGATAAAAATATGCCTGGTTCTATCATCGCCATGGGAAGATTAAATCGTCCTGCAATCATGGTTTATGGCGGAACGATCCATTCTGGAAAATGGAAAGGAGAATCGCTCAATATCGTTTCAGCTTTTGAAGCTTTAGGTAAAAAATTCAGTAACACCATTTCCGATGAAGATTACAAAGGTATAATCAAAAACGCTTGTCCTGGCGCGGGTGCTTGTGGCGGTATGTACACAGCAAATACGATGGCTTCGGCTATTGAAGCTTTGGGAATGAGTTTACCTTACAGTTCATCCAATCCTGCGTTGAGCAGCAATAAAAAAATGGAATGTTTTGATACAGGAAAAGCCATCAAAGTGTTGTTGGAAAAAGACATTAAGCCCAAAGACATCATGACCCGAAAAGCCTTTGAAAATGCCATGACCATGGTAACGGTTTTGGGCGGCTCTACCAATGCCGTAATGCACCTGATAGCAATGGCACATTCGGTGGATTTGGAATTGACTTTGAATGATTTCCAAAAGGTAAGTAACCGTGTTCCAGTGTTGGCAGATTTAAAACCAAGTGGAAAATACCTCATGGAAGATTTGCACGAAGCAGGTGGTGTTCCAGCAGTAATGAAATATTTATTGAAACACAATTTATTACATAGAGATTGTTTAACTGTTACAGGAAAAACAATTGTTGAAAATTTGGAAGCTGTGGAAGATTTAACCGAAGGTCAGAAAGTATTTCTTCCATTGGAAAATCCAGTGAAAGCAAATGGACATCTGCAAATGCTCTACGGAAATTTAGCTACCGAGGGAAGTGTAGCTAAAATAAGTGGCAAAGAGGGCGATTATTTTGAAGGAACAGCCAAAGTATTTGACGATGAATATGCAGTGATTGATGGTGTGCGAAACGGAGAAGTAAAACCCGGGAATGTGGTAGTAATCCGTTATTGCGGACCAAGAGGCGGACCGGGAATGCCTGAAATGCTCAAACCAACTTCAGCAATTATGGGTGCAGGATTGGGAAATTCAGTGGCTTTAATTACCGACGGTAGATTTTCGGGTGGAACGCATGGTTTTGTGGTAGGACACATCACTCCGGAAGCTTTTGTAGGTGGAACAATTGCCTTGGTAAATGATGGAGATTTGATTGCGATTGACACAAAAAATAATACGATCAATTTAAAAGTATCTGAACAGGAATTGGAAAAACGAAAAGCAGCATGGAAACAACCTCCATTGAAAGCAAATAAAGGGGTTTTGTACAAATATGCACAATGCGTTTCGAGTGCTTCATTGGGGTGTGTAACCGATAAATAATTAAAAAATGAAAACAACGGAATTAAAAATAACAGGTGCAGAAGCGGTGATACAAAGCCTGAAAGCCGAAGGTGTAAAAACGATATTTGGTTATCCAGGCGGTGCTATCATGCCAATTTATGATGCCTTGTTTCATCATCTTGAAGAAGTAAATCATATCTTGACAAGACACGAGCAAGGTGCTATACATGCAGCTCAAGGATATGCTAGAACTTCAGGAAAAACAGGGGTTGTATTTGCTACTTCGGGTCCGGGAGCCACCAATTTAATTACAGGTTTAGCCGATGCCCTGATTGATTCTACGCCCTTGGTTTGCATCACCGGACAGGTGGCTTCTCATCTCTTGGGAACTGATGCTTTTCAGGAAACCGATGTCATGGGAATTTCGATGCCGGTAACCAAATGGAATTGTCAGGTAACCAAAGCAGCAGATATAGCACCCACTTTAGCCAAAGCATTTTACATCGCCTCGTCTGGTCGTCCGGGGCCGGTTTTGGTGGATATTACCAAAGATGCCCAGTTTGAAAAA
Organism: Flavobacterium sp.; assembly: GCA_017987725.1. Lineage (GTDB taxonomy): Bacteria > Bacteroidota > Bacteroidia > Flavobacteriales > Flavobacteriaceae > Flavobacterium. The sequence goes on along the minus strand of JAGNTC010000094.1, from coordinate 4,472 downwards.
CTGGATTTCTCTTACGAAAAGTGTACATCGGTGAGAAGCTACCAACCTAAGCCAAAATTGAATGTAGATCAAGTGCAAGCAGCAACCAAGTTTTTGAATGAGGCAAAAAAACCTTTGATGATTGTCGGACAAGGAATTATGCTTTCCAATGCAGAAGAAGAATTATTGGCTTTTGCCGAAAAAACGGGTATTCCGGTGGCTTCTACGCTTTTGGGATTAGGAGCTTTTCCAAGTCATCACCCTTTATTTGTTGGAATGGTAGGCATGCATGGCAATTATGCACCCAATGTAAAAACCAATGAGTGCGATGTGTTGCTTGCCGTGGGAATGCGTTTTGACGACCGTGTTACAGGTGATGTTTCCCGGTATGCAACACAAGCAAAAGTGGTTCATGTTGATATAGACACTGCCGAAATCAATAAAATCATAAAAGCCGATGCTCCTGTTGTAGCCGATGCCAAAGAAGCACTAACCGTTTTAGCAGATTTGGTAGAAAAACAAACTCATCAAAATTGGTTGGATGAATTTCATCAAGCGAAGCAAAAGGAATTACAGGTACTTTCAGAAAATAGAGAAAAGGAATTTTCAGATGAACTGAGAATGGATTTGGTGATTGATTTACTTTCTCAAAAAACCAAGGGCAATGCAATCGTTGTAACCGATGTGGGACAGCACCAAATGATGGCGGCACAGTTCTATCAGTATAATCAAACCAAAAGTAATGTTACATCTGGCGGATTGGGAACGATGGGTTTTGCACTTCCAGCCGCTATTGGAGCAAAAATGGCAAATCCGGAAAAACAAGTCGTAGCTATCATTGGAGATGGTGGTTTTCAAATGACCTTGCAGGAATTGGGAACCATGATGCAGAATAATATCGGCGTGAAAATCATCATCTTAAACAATGGTTATTTGGGAATGGTGAGGCAATGGCAACAAATGTTCTTTGAAAAAAGATATTCGTTTACCGACATTCAAAGTCCTGATTTTGTGGCTTTGGCAGCCTCTTACAACATCAAAGGTCAAAAAGTTGAAAGACAGGAGGACTTGAACAACGCATTAGACCAACTTTTAAACACAGAAAATGCGTACCTGTTGGAAGTGAAAGTTGCCAGAGAAGATAATGTTTTTCCGATGGTGCCAACAGGTGCTTCGGTAGCTGAAATAAGATTACAATAATTATAAAACGGATAAAATGGAAACAATGAACAAAACATTTACCGTATCCATATTTACGGAAAATACAATCGGAATGCTCAACCGCATCACCATCATATTTACAAGACGACATTTGAATATTGACAGCATCACCGCTTCTGAAACAGAGGTTAAAAATGTGCACCGTTACACTATCGTTTTGAGAACAAACAGAGAACAAATAGATAAAGTTGTTGGGCAAATCGACAAATTAATTGATGTTCTGAAAGCCTTTGTACACGAAGATAATGAAGTAGTACATCAGGAAATTGCGTTATATAAAATCAAAACAACAGAACTTAAATCCAACAATGTAGAGCAAGTGGTTAGAGAAAATAGTGCCAAAGTTCTCACCGTAGATCCCGATTTTATCGTCATTGAAAAAACAGGGCACAAAGCAGATACACAGGTTTTATTTGAGAAATTGAAACCCTTTGGTATTCTGGAATTTGCCCGCTCAGGAAGAGTAGCAGTTACCAAACCAATGAAAGAATTAAGTACTTATTTAAAAGAATTAGAAATCAATTAAAAAAAATAATACAATATAAAATGGCACAATTAAATTTTGGCGGCGTAATGGAAAATGTCGTAACACGAGAAGAGTTTTCATTAGAGAAAGCAAGAGAAATATTAAAAAACGAAACTGTTGCAGTCATTGGATACGGCGTGCAAGGTCCGGGACAAGCCTTAAATTTGAAAGATAATGGCGTAAAAGTAATTGTAGGACAACGAAAAGGGACAAAGAGTTGGGACAAAGCACTTGCTGATGGTTGGGTAGAAAATGAAACTCTTTTCGAAGTGGAAACCGCTTGCGAAAAAGGCACTTTACTCATGAATTTATTATCAGATGCAGGGCAAATACAAGCATGGGAAACGATGAAAAAAAATTTGACAACAGGAAAAGCCCTGTATTTTTCACATGGTTTTGGCGTTACTTTTCATGAAAAAACAGGTATCGTGCCACCTAAAGATGTAGATGTGTTTTTGGTGGCTCCCAAAGGTTCGGGAACTTCGTTAAGAACATTATTTTTAAAAGGGCAAGGTTTAAATTCCAGTTATGCCGTTTTTCAAAATGCAACCGGAAAAGCTGAAGAAAAAGCATTGGCATTAGGCATCGCTATCGGTTCTGGTTATTTGTTTGAAACCACATTTCAAAAAGAAGTATACAGCGATTTGACTGGCGAACGAGGCGTTTTGATGGGAGCTATCGCAGGTGTTTTTGAGGCTCAATATAATGTGCTTCGTCAGCGAGGACATTCGCCAAGTGAAGCCTTCAACGAAACTGTAGAAGAATTGACCCAAAGTTTAATGCCTTTGGTAGCCGAAAACGGAATGGATTGGATGTTTGCCAATTGCAGTACCACTGCACAACGAGGAGCATTGGATTGGAAAGGTAAATTTAGAGAAGCTACCACTCCTGTTTTTAATGAACTGTATGATGACGTGCTTTCAGGTAAAGAAGCAGCCATCGTTATCGAAGCCAACAGCAAGCCAGATTACAGAGAAAAACTCAACGCAGAACTCAAAGAAATACAACAAAGTGAGTTGTGGCAAACTGGAATGCAAGTTCGAAAATTAAGACCTCAAACCAAATGATACATTTAGCAAAAATACAAGAGGCAGCCGAAAACCTGAAAGGTGTGGCTGTGCATACGCCTCTTGTGAAAAACGAAAACCTGAGCGAGCGATTTGCTGCTCAGGTTTATTTGAAACGGGAAGATTTACAACCTGTACGATCCTACAAATTGCGTGGAGCGTATCATAAAATAAGTTCGCTTTCCGAAAATGATATAAAACTAGGCGTTGTATGTGCAAGTGCGGGTAATCACGCTCAAGGAGTGGCTTTTGCGTGTAGAAAACTGAACATAAAAGCCGTTATTTATATGCCTATTACCACGCCTGCACAAAAAATAAAGCAGGTAAAACTCTTTGGAAAAGAAAATGTAGAGGTTGTGTTGAAAGGTGATACTTTTGACGATGCCTACAACGAAGCCCTTCTTTTCAGCCAGAAGAATAAGGCAGTTTTCGTTCATCCGTTTGATGATGAATTGGTTATTTCCGGACAAGGAACTGTAGGATTGGAAATTGTGGAAGACAGCAAATGTAAAATTGATTTTTTATTCTTCCCAATTGGAGGTGGCGGTTTGGCAGCAGGGGTCGTTTCGGTTTTTAAACAATTGAGTCCTGAAACTAACCTTATCGGTATAGAACCACAAGGAGCAGCCTCTATGAAAACATCGTTGGAAAACGGTAAAAATACTGCATTGACGAACATTGATAAATTTGTAGATGGAGCTGCCGTAAAACGGGTGGGCGACAAAACATTTGAAATCTGCCAACATTCGTTAGATGACATCGTCTTAGTGCCTGAAGGGAAAGTTTGCACAACAATTTTACAATTATATAACGAAGAAGCCATTGTTGTAGAACCAGCTGGTGCATTGAGTATTGCAGCCTTGGATTCGTATAAAGACCAAATCAAAGGTAAAAATGTGGTGTGCATTGTTAGTGGCAGCAACAATGACATTACAAGAATGGAAGAAATAAAAGAGCGATCCTTGATGTTTGAAGGATTGAAGCATTATTTCATCATCAACTTTCCACAACGACCAGGAGCATTAAAAGAATTTGTAAATGATGTCTTAGGAGAAAATGATGACATTACTTATTTCCAGTTCACTAAAAAGAACAACCGCGAAGAAGGTCCGGCTGTTGTTGGCGTAGAACTAAAATACAGTTCTGATTTAGATAGTATGGAACAAAAAATGAAAACTAAAAAAATAAATTATCAGCATCTGAATGAGCAGAAAGAATTGTTTACGCATTTGATATTTTAAACTATCTTGTACAGTATGTGTTGTAAAATTCAAACAACAGTTCATTAATATTTAGCCAACGCATTTGGTGGCTCTTTTGCAAAACCGCACAGGCAAAGGCCAAAGCCAAGTTTTGCAAAAGAGCCACCAAGCCAACGCACCAAGCAGGAGTAAAATGGACAGACAACAACAAGACAGAAAAGAAGGGCAGCACCTAACCGCTGTCAAACGCAATCGCTGTTTTTCGGTAAATAGTTCGTTCTTTTTTACTATTTTCGTTTTGTGCTAATGGAGAAAACTCGGTCGCCAAGTCTGCGACTACGTCTGGCAGCAAAACGTTATCGGCTATTCTAACAGCGACCGTACAAACTTCAACAGAAGTACAACAAATAGAAAATAATTTGTAACTTTGACCGTTTTTAAAAGAGAATGACAAAAAAGTTTCACATATTACTCGTC
>JAGNTC010000223.1 GCA_017987725.1 Flavobacterium sp. | reverse complement strand
TTATCGTTTACAAAAACTTTATACATTTGCGCTATGATATTTACAACAGAAACAGCCGAGAAAACAGCCGAATTGCTTTTGCAAATAAATGCAATTAAATTGAATCCCAAAAATCCATTTACGTGGGTTTCGGGTTGGAAATCCCCTATTTATTGCGACAACCGATTAACCCTTTCATTCCCAGCTATTCGCAACTATATTCGTGATGAGTTTGTGAAAAACATCGAAAAAAAATACGGCAAACCCGATGTGATTGCCGGCGTGGCCACAGGCGCAATTGGGTTGGGAATTTTGGTTGCTGAAAGCATGGGATTGCCTTTTGTATATGTGCGACCTGAACCCAAAAAACACGGCCGTCAAAACCAAGTGGAAGGGTTTTTACAAAAAGGCCAAACCGTGGTTGTGGTGGAAGATTTGATCAGTACCGGAAACAGCAGTTTATTGGCTGTCGAAGCACTCAAAGAAGCAGGCGCAGTGGTAAAAGGAATGGTCGCTATTTTTACTTATAGTTTTGATGTTTCTACTGAAAACTTCCAAAAGGCGCAAGTAGAATTAAACACCCTAAGCAACTACCCTAGTTTACTTAACTTGGCCGTAGCCAAAAATTACATCACCGCAGCTGAACAACAATTATTACAAGATTGGAGTGCCTCTCCAAGCACCTGGTCCATTGACTAAATAACCTACACTATGAACTTAGAAAGCACAAAAGTTACTGTTTCTCAATCGGCTGAATATTTGTTCAACCAATTGAACGATGTAGCCAATTTTGAAAAATTAATGCCCGAATCCACTGCAAAATTTGAAGTATTGAGTCCTACATCTTTTGTGTTTGGCTTGCAAGGCATGCCCGAGATTAAATTGGTCATGAAAAATACGACGCCAAATTCACAATTGATCTTAGGCGCTGCCAGCGATAAATTACCTTTTACCTTAACGGCTAATTTGGTTGAATTGGGAGCTTCAAGCACAGAAATTCAACTGCTGTTTGAAGGCGAGTTCAATGCCATGATGGCCATGATGATTAAGGGACCCATTGGAAAATTTATTGAAACCTTGGCGCAAAACATGTCAAAATTGTAAGTCCATTTAAAATCCAAAACTATAAGAGCCTAATGGCTCTTTTTTTATTTTATACCATGAAGCGCGCAGTTTATCGAATTTTTGCGTCTATGGTAGAATAAATAGAGGCTTTTGAAATTTTAGCCCTAGTTTTGCAACGAATTTTAAATTAACTATATATTTACAATTCGTTAATACAAGGCAAGAACCCTAAATCTATGTCAAAAACAGACTCCCAATTAAAAAGTAATGACTGCGGAATCAGTGCGATAAAAACCGTATTCACTATTTTTGAAAAAAACATTTCAAGAAAATACATTGAAAGTCATGTTGCCATTGAGCAAAAGGGATCGCGTATTTCGGACATCAAAGATTTTTTTGATCAACACGGGTTCCAATCCACCTATCAGTTATTGGATTTTGATATAAGCAGCAAAAATGAAGCGGCTATAGACAATTATTTTCCGTTTATCATTCCCTTTAAACGTAAAAACAATTTGCATTATTTGGTGGCCGATGGCCGCAAAGGCAATCAAATTCGCGTGCATGATCCAAGCAAAGGAGAAGCCTATTACTTGCCCTATCAAGAATTAAAAAACAATGCCCATTACACCAAAACCGATTGGAGTTATGTGCAAACCGACGATCAAGTTCAAGCGGTATGTGCCCAAATCATAAATGAGTATGCGCTTGATTTACAGACGGCTATTACCGAGAATGGAAGTACTCAGCTTTTTAATAAACTCAGTTACTTTTCCTACCTACGGGATACTTTTGGGTTTAAAAATGATGAGGCCGAGAAATCCTTTTTGATTGACTTACTCAAAAACCAAGATATTGCCCAAATTCCAACTGGATTCAAAACCCTGCAACTGGAAAAAGGCAAAATAAAGAATACCGCTCCCGTGGTACTCTGTGTTCAATTGAACGCAACTCAATCTAACGCAATCAACTACCCAGAAGAAGAAAAAAGCAGTTTATATTGGGACTTATTTAAAAAATTAGGGAGCTATAAAAAACTGTGGTACATCTATATTTTTGCTGCTTTATTTTCTGCAATTACGGCGCAAATTGCCGTATTTACCAACCAAATTTTAATTGACAATGTACTGCCAACCTATAATTTAAGCACCTTAGTACTTTTTAGTATTGGGTTGGGGATATACAAATTATTTGATTTGTTTACCACCCTGTACAAAAATTTCGTCAGCATTCACTTGGGCAATGCATTAGACCGTTTTTTCTTGTTTTCATTTGATGAGAAAATAAACAGCTCTTCCCTTTCCTACATTCACACCTACAAAAAAGGAGATTTAATGGAGCGCGTGAGTGATTCCATGAAACTAAAAAGTTTCTTCATGAAATTTTTCACGGGCATCTTGGTTGATGTAATTGTGGCGGTTTACTCCTTGTTTATCTTGTTTTTGATCGATAAATCATTGACCTTCATCGTGTTGATTGTCATGGTCTTGTTTATTTTGTGGTTCAAGTTTATTACGCCCTACTTGAAACAAAACGAGCGCATGCGATACATCCGTAAAGCCGATTTCGTCTCTAAAATGATGGAAAAAGTAGAGGGCATTCAGGTGATAAAGAGTGTTAAAATTGAACGTTTTTACTCCAATAA
>JAGNTC010000093.1 GCA_017987725.1 Flavobacterium sp. | reverse complement strand
AGAAATCAGTGAGGTGAAATTATTCGAAAAAGCAGCCATGGACGAAACGGCTTTGTTTCCCGATGTGGCCGAAAATTGCATGAGCGTCTCGTTTTCGCACATCTTTCAAGGCGGCTATTCGTCGGGTTATTACAGCTACAAATGGGCCGAAGTATTGGATGCAGATGCCTTTGCTTACTTTCAAGAAAAAGGAATCTTTAATCCGGAAGTAGCATCCAAATTTAAGGAACATGTTTTGTCAAAAGGCGGCACCGAAGCCCCGATGACATTGTACAAACGTTTCCGCGGGCAGGAACCTCAACCGGAAGCCTTGTTGAAACGGGCGGGGTTGTTGTAGTCAACAAAACAACAAAACCACCCACCATACTATCGGCACGCTCTCAACCCAAAAAGAAGTATAATACTTGGTACGAATTGGTCGGGTAAAGTAAATGGAAAGAGCCGCTAACAAGGCAACAACAAGTGATGCCACTTGCCCGTTAGATTGCCAAGCTATCAAAATCAGAAAGGGAATCAACAAACCGTAGCCCAATATTTTGGTTTTGAGAATGCCCAAACGTTGGGGCAATGTATACAAGGACAAAGGATCGTTGGCGCTATCCCATATCTCAAAGGGAATGAGTAAACTGCTTAACAAGAAAAAACGTTGGATCAATTGGAACAGCAATTCAGTGTTATGCGATCCAGTCCAAAGCGGAATAAACACCGTGATGTAAGTTACTGCAGCACTCACAAAAAACAATTTGAACCAGCCGTATCTGCGCAAGAACGGATAGCACAACACCCACAGACCCGCACTCAAAAATAAAAACTGCTGCACAGGGGACAATTGGTATAATTCAATTGCAAAGCAAAGTGCAGCCAAAGCGGTACAAAAGACAATGGCCACATACCAGGCTGATTTTGCTTTGCCCGCGTAAACCAATTCGGCATATTTTAGCACATTATAGCCCAACACCGTTCCCAAAAAAACAGTAGCTAAAAAATGGGGCGGTTGCGGCAAATGTAACTGCAACAGAGTGCAATGGGCTAAGGCCAAAACAGCCAAGCCCACATGCAGCGACGACTGGATGTAAAAATCAAAAATTAACCGTAAAATGCGCATGCCCCAAAAGTAATCAACCTGTTAATAAAATGCCATTTTGGTTGAAAAATTCCTAAAAATCGGCCAAAAAACCGCCAACGGCTTTGAGAATAAAGCCTATTTTTGTGCAACCTTTTAAAACATCACAACTTTACTGCAGTATGAAAACAGATGCTTTTGCTTTACGCCACATTGGCCCTAGAGAATACGATGTAAAATCCATGTTACAAACCATTGGTGCGGACTCTTTAGATCAACTTATAAACGAAACCATACCCGATGACATTCGTTTACGGTCCGCTTTAGATCTAGACGAACCGATGACCGAATATGAGTTTGGCCAACACATTTACCAATTGGGATTGGAAAACAAATTGTTTAAATCCTACATTGGTTTAGGCTATAACCAAGCCATTGTTCCTGCCGTAATTCAACGCAATATCCTTGAAAACCCGGGTTGGTACACGGCCTATACGCCCTACCAAGCCGAGATTGCCCAAGGACGTTTGGAAGCCATTTTAAACTTCCAAACCATGGTCATTGAATTGACCGGCATGGAAATTGCCAATGCCTCTCTTTTAGACGAAGCAACTGCAGCAGCCGAAGCCATGGCGTTGTTGTTTGACGTGCGTACGCGCGATCAGAAAAAAAACAACGTCTGCAAGTTTTTTGTATCGGATGAAATCTTGCCACAAACCTTGTCGGTGTTGCAAACGCGCGCGACGCCAATTGGGGTAGAATTGGTGGTAGGCAAAAACGACACTTTTGATTTCTCATCAGATTTTTATGCCGCTATTTTACAATATCCAGGAAAATATGGACAAATAACCGATCCTACCGATTTTATTGCCAAAGCGCACGCAAACGACATAAAAGTGGCGGTAGGAGCTGATATTTTGAGTTTAGTATCCCTCACTCCTCCCGGTGAAATGGGTGCCGACGTAGTATACGGAACTACCCAACGTTTTGGAATTCCATTGGGTTACGGCGGACCTCACGCGGCTTATTTTGCCTCAAAAGAGGAATATAAACGCAGCATGCCGGGGAGAATTATTGGTGTAACCATAGACACCGATGGCAACCGTGCCTTGCGCATGGCCTTACAAACGCGCGAGCAACACATCAAACGCGACAAAGCCACTTCCAATATTTGTACTGCACAAGTATTATTGTCGGTAATGGCCGGTATGTATGGGGTGTATCACGGACCAAAAGGGTTGGAATACATCGCACAAAAAGTACATGCCTCGGCAGTGAGCTTGGCTGAAGCTTTGCGAAAAATGGGCTTTACTCAACAAAACACACACTATTTTGATACGATTGTAGTGACTGCCGATGCCGCAAAAGTGAAATCAATTGCCGAAGCGCATCAGCTCAACTTCTTCTACATAAACGACACAACCGTTTCGATTTCCCTCAACGAAACAACCAGCTTGGCCGACCTCAACACCATTTGTGCGGTATTTGCACAAGCCGCGCAAACTTCTGCTGTTGTGCTTACTGCATTATCTCAAGCCACGGCCTTGCCCAATAAATTGAAACGCCAATCGAGCTTTTTGCAACATGCTGTGTTTAACAGCTATCATTCCGAGTCTGCCTTGATGCGCTACATCAAAATGTTAGAACGCAAAGATTTGGCCTTAAATCACTCGATGATTTCTTTAGGATCCTGCACCATGAAATTGAATGCGGCCGCCGAAATGATTCCGTTGAGCAGTCCCAATTGGAACAACATACATCCATTTGCGCCACTTGATCAAGCGCAAGGCTACCAAAAAATGTTACGCAAACTTGAAACCCAACTCAACACGGTTACGGGTTTTGCCGGCACCACTTTGCAACCCAATTCTGGCGCACAAGGAGAATATGCTGGTTTGATGGTGATTCGCGCCTACCACCATTCGCGTGGTGATTACCACAGAAACATTGCTTTGATTCCTTCATCGGCACACGGAACCAATCCGGCTTCGGCTGCGATGGCAGGCATGCAAGTAATTGTAACCAAAACCTTAGAAAACGGAAACATTGACGTGGAAGATGTGCGCGAAAAAGCCCTTTTACACAAAGACAATTTATCGTGTTTGATGGTTACCTATCCTTCTACGCACGGCGTATTTGAAAGCGCCATTCGCGAAATTACCCAAATCATTCACGATAACGGCGGACAAGTCTATATGGACGGCGCCAACATGAATGCCCAAGTGGGATTGACAAATCCTGCTACCATTGGCGCGGACGTTTGTCACCTGAACCTACACAAAACCTTTGCGATTCCGCATGGCGGTGGAGGTCCTGGTGTAGGCCCGATTTGTGTGGCTCCACAATTGGTTCCTTTCTTACCAACAAATCCAGTAATTCCAACTGGAGGAACGGCTGCGATTACGGCCATATCAGCTGCTCCATGGGGATCTGCTTTGGCTTGTTTGATTTCGTATGGCTACATCTGCATGTTGGGCGCCGAAGGACTTACCGACGCCACCCGTTATGCTATTTTGAACGCCAATTACATCAAAGAACGTTTGAAAGGCCATTACGAGACCTTGTATTCCGGTGAAATGGGACGTGCCGCACACGAAATGATTTTGGAATGTCGTCCATTTAAACAAAAAGGCATCGAAGTGACGGATATCGCCAAGCGATTGATGGATTACGGTTTCCATGCTCCTACTGTTTCTTTCCCTGTGGCCGGCACCTTGATGATTGAGCCGACCGAAAGTGAGGACTTGGCTGAATTGGATCGTTTTTGCGATGCCATGATTGCGATTCGAAAAGAAATCGAAGCCGCAACAGCCGATGACCACAACAATGTGCTTAAAAATGCTCCACATACCATGAGTATGGTTACTGCCGATTCTTGGGATTTTCCGTATTCAAGAGAAACCGCAGCCTTTCCTTTAGACTACATCCGATTGAACAAATTCTGGCCAACCGTGCGCCGAGCAGACGATGCCTATGGCGACCGAAACTTGGTTTGCTCTTGTGCGCCAATTGAAGCCTATATCTAATAGTTAAAGCCCTTTAGAACAACTAAAGGGCTTTTATTTTTCTGGCATGAAAGACATAGAAACCCCTGAAGACATCCACCGCATTGTGTCAACTTTTTACGACTACTTGTTACAAGACCAATCGATCAGTTATTTGTTTACCGATGTGGTTGTGATTCAACTCGAGGAACATTTGCCCATATTGGTTACCTTTTGGTCGCAAGCGCTTTTGGGTACTGGCGGTTATTACAACAACCTTACACAAATTCATTTGGATTTGCACCACAAATCGGCCTTGACGCCCGAACTGTTTCAGATTTGGTTGGGACATTTTAATGCGGCCATTGACATAAACTGTCAAGGATTGAACTGCGAACGGATGAAGACCCAAGCCTTGAACTTGGCTACGGTGATGCAAATTAAAATCGCACAAGAAAACAACAAATAATTGCACTATGTGTAAGCAGTTATAGCATTCACTGCACAATTCACAATTATACGAGGAAAATCAACTTTTAATGGCCGCTTTTCATTTTAATTAGTAAATTCGGTTAACATTCCCTTTACAATATGAATATCAAGATAAGCGGCATTGGTAGTTACATTCCCACACAAGTTGTAAAAAACACCGATTTTAATGACCATGCTTTTTTAAACGAAGACGGATCGGCGTTTGCCTATTCTAATGAGGTGGTGATTGGAAAATTCAAAAGCATCACCGGAATTGGCGAAAGACGCTATGCAGCAGCAAACTTGTGTTCGTCTGATTTGGCTTTTTTTGCGGCTCAAAAAGCAATTGAAAATGCGCAACTCGATCCCGAAACCCTTGATTACATTATAGTCGCGCACAATTTTGGCGATGTAAAACCACAAGCCATTCAGTCGGATATTTTACCTAGTTTGGCTACCCGCGTCAAACACAATTTAAAAATAAACAACCCCAAATGCGTGGCCTATGACATCTTGTTTGGCTGTCCAGGCTGGATTGAAGGCGTGTTGCAGGCCAATGCACTTATCAAATCGGGTATGGCCAAAAAATGTTTGGTGATTGGCGCCGAAACACTTTCTAGAGTGGTAGACCTGCACGACCGCGACAGCATGATTTATGCCGATGGTGCTGGAGCTGCTGTCTTGGAAGCTTGCGACGACCACGATGGATTACTCTCTTACGAAAGTGCAACCTATGCCAGCGACGAAGCCAACTACCTGTATTTTGGTAATTCCTTCAACACCAAATTGGATCCAGACGTACGCTACATCAAAATGCACGGACGTAAAATTTATGAATTTGCCCTAAGCCGAGTGCCGCAAGCCATGAAAGAATGTCTAGACAAATCGGGGATGGACATCAAAGACATCAAAAAAATTCTGATTCACCAGGCCAACGAAAAAATGGACGAAGCCATCGTGAATCGGTTTTACAAACTATACAACGAACCCACGCCCGAAGGCATCATGCCCATGAGTATTTCCTTTTTAGGCAACAGCAGTGTAGCCACTATTCCTACCCTTTATGACCTTTTATTGCAAGGTAAAATTGAAGGACAAACCCTCAACAAAGGCGACATTTTACTGTTTGCTTCGGTGGGTGCCGGAATGAACATCAATGCATTTGTATACAAACATTAGGAATGTATTTGCCTGAAAAGCGAAACTAAAAAACAAAGCCAAACTAGTTTTCTTTGTATATTTACCGCTCGATTTAACAGCCTATTACATGTACGAAAACACCTATCCCAGCAAGCGATTTCAACGCACTTTGGGCTTTTTGCAAGCCCATATTTCTACTTCAGCATCCATTTTGGATTTGGGAGTGGATAACCCCTTTGCTAAAATCATGCGCCAAGAAGGATATTCCGTACAAAACACTTCAGGGGAAGACCTGGATGTAGACCAAACTGCTTTACAGCAAAGCAAGGCCGAGGTGGTGACCGCCTTTGAAATCTTCGAACATTTACTCAATCCTTATACGGTTTTACAAGCCGTAACCGCCAAAAAAATACTCATTTCAATTCCCATGCGTTTGTGGTTCTCGCCGGCCTACCGCAGCAAAACGGACAAATGGGACCGTCACTACCACGAATTTGAAGACTGGCAATTGGATTGGCTACTCGAAAAAACGGGATGGAAAATTATCGCTAGAGAGCAATTTACCCACCCGGTAAAAAAAATAGGATTTCGTCCTTTGCTCCGTTATTTTACTAACCGCTATTACCTCATCTACGCCGAAAAAATTGACGCATGAATCCCAAATATGTAGTTGTAATTCCGGCCCACAATGAAGCCCAATTTATTGGCCTCACCCTGCAATCACTTGTTGCACAAACGGCAATTCCCTATAAAGTGGTGGTCGTGGACGACAATTCAACCGATACTACTTCGGCAGTTGTGCAAGAATTCTGCCAAAAATACCCATACATCAGCCTGATTAACAACCCTTCTGAAGCCGCGCATTTGCCTGGTAGCAAGGTGATCCGTGCGTTTCAAGCCGGATTTGATGCCTTGGGCAAAGACTTTGAAATTGTGGTAAAATTAGATGCCGATTTAATCTTACCGCTTGATTATTTTGAAACGATATTGACCTATTTTGATGACGATATGGCCGTAGGAATGGCCGGCGGATTTGCGTACATCGAAAACAACAAAGGCGAATGGGTGCTTGAAAATTTAACCGACAAAGACCACATACGCGGCGCATTCAAAGCCTACCGCAGAGCTTGCTTGGATGAAATTGGTGGACTAAAACCAGCTATGGGTTGGGATACCGTTGACGAATTACTCTGCCATTATTACGGATGGAAAGTTGTAACCGATGCCCGATTGAAGGTAAAGCACCTCAAACCCACCGGCGCCAATTACAACAACAAAGCGCGCTACAAACAAGGCGAGGCATTTTACAGCTTGGGTTACGGATTGCTAATTACTGGAATTTCTTCGGCCAAATTGGCTTTCATGAAAAAGAAACCGGGTTTGTTTTTGGATTATATGACGGGCTATTTTAGGGCCTTATGGCAACGCAAACCCTTGTTGGTCACCTCGGATCAAGCCCAATTTATACGCCGCTACCGTTGGCAAAAAATGAAACAAAAACTCAGTAAAACTACCGAATCGCTATGATGCTTCTTCGCTATTTATCGCAAATTGGAAAGTACGCCTTGATGTGGGTCGAAATATTCAAAAAGCCCACCAAATGGTCGGTCATGAAGCTGCTCATTTTAAAAGAAATTGACGACCTCATCATGGGATCTTTAGGAATTGTTGCCTTTATCTCCTTTTTTGTGGGCGGCGTAGTTTCTATCCAAACGGCCCTCAATCTAACCAATCCTTTGATTCCCAAATACCTCATTGGCTTTGCCACGCGCCAATCGGTGATTCTTGAATTTGCTCCTACGTTTATTTCGATCATTATGGCCGGAAAAATGGGTTCGTTTATTACTTCTAGCATAGGGACCATGCGGGTAACCGAACAAATAGACGCCCTGGAAGTCATGGGAGTGAATTCGATAAATTACTTGATTTTTCCAAAATTAATGGCCTTGCTGTTGTATCCGTTCTTGATCAGCATTAGCATGTTTTTGGGCATTTTTGGTGGATGGGTAGCGGCGGTTTATGGCGGATTTGCCTCCAGTTCGGATTTTGCTGATGGTCTCCAACAACAGTTTATCCCTTTTCACATTGCCTACGCCTTTATCAAAACTTTTGTATTTGGATTATTGTTGGCCACCATTCCTTCTTTTCATGGATACTACATGAAAGGCGGCGCACTCGAAGTAGGAAAAGCAAGTACGGTATCGTTTGTTTGGACTTCGGTAACGATCATTTTAATGAATTATATTCTCACCCAAATGCTCTTAACCACATGATTGAAGTAAAAAATGTAGAGAAATCGTTTGGCGATTCTAAGGTATTAAAAGGCATTTCGACAGTTTTTGAAACCGGAAAAACCAATTTGATTATTGGCCAAAGTGGTTCGGGTAAAACCGTATTGCTTAAAAGTTTATTGGGCATACACACGCCCGAGAAAGGGACCATCTCATTTGATGGCCGTATCTATTCCAAGCTTACGGCTGATGAAAAACGAGAATTGCGCACCGAAATTGGCATGGTATTTCAAGGAAGCGCTTTGTTTGATTCGATGACCGTAGCCGAAAACGTGGGTTTCCCGCTCAAAATGTTTACCAACAAAAGCAAATCCGAAATTCAAGAACGGGTGAATTTTGTA
>JAGNTC010000092.1 GCA_017987725.1 Flavobacterium sp. | reverse complement strand
CGATAGATCAACGGCCGATTTTTTGGACAAAAACAAATACTCCACCTCCAACTGCAGTTGATCTTTTAACAGCCCTTCTTTGCGCGTACATACCAAACCCGAAAAATCAACTTTCGAGGCCAGGCCATTGGCAAAATTGACGGCCATGCGTTCGGCACCGCCTGCCTCTAAGGAATCTATTAATTGAATTATTCTCATTGCTGCAGCAGTTTTGCAATTTCTTGTTCAAACAAATCAAGTGTATAGTAGCGTGACCACTCTTGCGCAGCCAAAGCGGTTTTTTGGTAAAGAGCCGGTTGTTGGATTAATTCAATAAGATGCTTAATATCTTCATCTAATTCAAGGGTCAGCAACAACCCACGGCTTTGGTTATGCAACATAGTGGGCACACAGGAAACTGCACTCACCAAAGGCACACAGCCCCAAAACATGGCCTCGGCAACGGCTTTGGGCCAGCCTTCACTTTGCGAGGGTAAAATCAAAAAATGACTGGATTCATAGGCTTGTTGCACCACAGCAGCGTCTTGATTTCCGCAAAATTGTATCATCGTACTGAGATTATTTTGAAAACAATAGGATTCTAATGCTGCACGTAGCGCGCCATCCCCGTATAATTTTAACTCAACGTCTATTCCCTTATTCGCTAAAGATTCTACTAATTGAATGGCATAAAGCGGGTTTTTTCCGGCTGTTAAACTACCTACAAATGAACATTTTAGCGGTGACTTTAATTCGCGCGGTGGCGACTGTTTTTTATCTGATTCGCGGTAAGTCGCTGTAAAAAATGATCGGCAATTGTGGCTCATATTCGGCCATTCGCCATACACCAAGACGGTCATGTTGCGCGTTAAAAAGGTATTTTGCAAAATCCAACCTTGCAAGTTGTAACTCCAAGGCTGTTTGGCCTTTGGGTCCCAATTGCCGGCATATTTGGCTGTTTTGATTTTTTTGGGGAAGAAAATCTGCACGACACAACCCAACAAACCCATGTTTCCGGGGCAACGCAAATGGATGTGGTCGGCGGCCCGCATGGCTTTTTGAATTTGATAGATGGCAACAGGCAAAACCAACATTGCTTTGCAAATTTCAGCGATTCCTTGCAAGGAAAACGAAGGCACTTTACGCAATTGAATGGATGTGGCTGTATAGGCGAGATCGATGGCTGTTGATTCAGCATTAACACATGGCGCTACCAAAAGCACCTCATCGGCTTGCTTGGTCCACAAATTAATTTCTTTCACATAGGGTGCATAGGCCCAAATCTGTTGTTGGAACCTTTTGTGAACGACCTGTGTGATGATGGCTAATTTCATGAACCGTCTACTTGGAATTTGTGAACTTGGGCCTAGAAAAAAGCAAACTCCACCAACCGATGGTTCGTCCCCAAGCTTCTTGCCACGCTTCTTTTTTATGCGACGTCGTAAAGGTATTGCTAAATCGGACGAGTGTCAATACCAAACATAGGCAATTCCATTGCAAGCGGTCATTCCAATTGGGATTTGGCCATTTTACACGCCAAACATACCAACCATTGCGCACCACCATTTTGCCATACCGAAAGGCATTGGGTCGGCCAGAAAAATCGTGATAATGCGCCAACTGCGCTCGGGTGTTTATATACAATGGACCTGTTTTGGACACGCGCAACGAAAAATCGGCATCTTCATACAAGCCATATCCCTCAAAATAGGTCGAAAATTGAAAGGCAGTAAACACCACCTTTTTATAGGAAGCTACCCCACCCATGAGCTGTTCAACCGCATAGGTTTTGCCAGAAGGCGGTAAAAAACCCACAGAACGGCCGTGGGAAAATCGCGGCAAATATCCCGGTGGCAGATTGGCATCTAAGCCCAATCGTTTTCGCAATACAAAGCGACTGCCGTCTTGTTTTTTGTAGCCGTCAAAATAAAATTCGTGAATGGTGGGTTGGTAATTTTCAGGAACGGCTTCCCATTGGCTTTCATTTGAAATGTACCCACCCACACCCAACGCATCAGGATACTCGGTATAGGTTTTCAGCAATTGTTCAAAATAATCAGGGGCTAAAACAGTGTCGTCATCCAAAAAACAAACCACATCTATATCATCGGCTACTTTTGACAATCCAAAATTGCGTTGTTTGGTGAGTCCGCGCTGGTGGGAATTAACCAAGAAATAATGTAAATCAGGTATTTTAGTTTGCGCTAGTTGGTCTTGAGTTTCTGTATTGGTCGAACCATCTATTATGAGAATTTCATGCGGGTATAGCTGTTGTACACGAATCGATTCAAGCAAATTGGCCAATGCCTGAGGCCGCATATACGTGCAAATTATTACCGAAAATCTCATGGCTGTTGTTCCAATTTAGAAGCCCAATATACGCTTTGTTTCCATTGCTGTTGAAAGCGACGGTAATACAACAATGGATTTTTGACCGATTGTTTTCCGTAAAATTTAAGCAACAACAGTAATTTATAAGAGGCCAACTGATTGGGGGTATAATACCGCTGCAAATAGGCCATTACCGTTGGTGCCGGCTTGGGCATAAGGACTTCCTGTTCCCAAAGCGTAGTTTTTTTTACCCGAAATCCTCCCGATGGAGCTTTGAGGTGCGTGATTGCGGGGGTGTTAAAAAACAGCACATCGGTTCCCGAACGACGCAATTGCATGCCAAAATCCAAATCTTCGCCAAATCCATGTTCAAACACGGCTGAAAAAGTACAATTGTGCAAGGCCTTAGCAGCCACTAAACTACTTCCGCCCCCGAAGGCATTCCACTGAATTATTGGTTTTTCTATTGCGGTTTGTTGTGGACTTATACAAGCAAACGAAACAGCCTGTGCGTTGTTTTGCTTCATTTTATGTAAGCTCTCTTCCAAAAAGCTAGGTGAAATGCGGATGTCATCATCGGCAAAAAACACCCAATCGCCGGTAACTTGAGCTAAGCCTAGATTTCGCGCATGGCACACACCCAATTGGTGGGTAAATAGATGAATGACTTGAAAATTCCACTGTTGATACAATACGGCTGTTAATTGAGATGAGCTATTGGGTACCGGGTTTTGTTCGATAATTATGACCTGTTTGGGCACTAGCGATTGCGATTGCAAATCAGCTAGGAAATCGGCCAAATATTGCGGACGATTGAGGGTGGGAATTAAAACAGATACAGCTGACGCTATTGGCTCAATTGAAGGTTCCAGGTCAATCGAAAGGACAAGTGGTGTTTTTCGACGGATAAACAAACTGATCATCAAGGCCCAGCATGCCCATTTTTGTTGATGGCGAACCTGTTGCCAAAACAAAATCCATACCCAAATGCCTTTGTAGTGTTGCTTCACAAAACGGTATAATTCACATGTTGAGGACGACGACGCCATAGTGGTGTTCAATTTTTCATTCAACAGTGACGGTTCGCTGTAGCAAAATACCCCACTGGATTGCAGGCGTTTCCCTATTGAATGCAGCGTATAATCAAATGAATCCGAAGTGTTTGACGGAGCGATTTGCGTCCACAAACGCGCTTGCATCGCACCTGCCTGCGCACTGATCATCCAAGTGGCATAGCGAATGTGTTTGGGCACTGCCACAAATAGGGATTCTTCAACCCATTCGATGGTAGATCCAAAATAACCGCCATATCCCGGTTGAAACGAAATGATCTCGTGGGCTAAGGTAACCAAGCTGGGAATGGCCTCAAGTTGAATGGCATGGGCAACATTTTCATGGCACCACACCAACAACTCGTTGGGATATTGTTGGGCCAATTTGGTAAGCACCACACAAATCGGATCTTTTGGATTGAACACGTCAAGCGGTTGCTTATCGAGCAGCACGCGCAAAACCTGTTGGTTAGCATGGTAGACGACTAACACGGTTGTTGGATTAGGGTTTCGTAAAATTGGGCGGTTTGTTGAGCCAAATGCAGGCTATCAAAATGCAACTGCACCTGCGCTCTGGCTTGCGAGCCGATGGCTAAACAGCGAGCCGCATCGGCTAGTAGCTCACAAATACAAGCGGCAAACTCCTCGTGATTGTGCGGATTCAACAAAAATCCACTTTGATTGGGTGTAATCAACTCGGCAGACCAACCACGATTACTGGTCAATACCGGTTTTTGCATGGCCATCGCCTCGAGTGTAACCATCCCTTGGGTTTCGGCTAAACTGGGCAAAACACACAGCTGTGCTTTGCTTATAAATTCTTGCATTTGGTCATAAGATACTTTGCCCGCATAGGTAATGTGTTTCAAGACCGATGGAGCCGCATTTTTTTGAATTTCACTCCAAGTAGAATCAACTCCCGATTGGATATCTGGCGCATCTGCTCCCACCAAAAGCAAGCGTGCAGTTGGCTGTTTTTCGAGTACTTTACTAAAAATATCGACCAACTCAAACACGCCTTTCTTGCGTATCAGGGTGCCAAAATAAAGGATCAAACCCGACTCAAATTCGTTGGGATTGGGATTGTTAAATTGACCCAAATTAATGCCATTGGGAATCGTAACAATGGGCTTTTTTTTGATTCTGAAAATGTATTTGGTAATTTCTGCAGCAAAATTTGTTGGGGTTGAAAAGCCAATGGCCCTGCGCATCGCCCATTTTTCGAGCAAGAAGTTCTTTAGTTTTTGACGGCGACCCTCTAGATGGCAAAAATAAGCATCGGTACCGTGAAAGCGAATCACCAAGGGCGCTTTGAGGTTAATAAACGCTGTAATGCCTGTCCAATCGGGGGCTTCAAGGAGTTGGATTTTTTCAGTAAGCACACAAGCATTTACATACTTTTGGATGTGTTTTCGGTACAAATACCAGCCAGCAAAACGATACGATTTGGATTGAATGAGGTGCAGCTGTACTCCTTGGTCTTCCAAAACTTGATTACTGGATTGCCCATACACAAAAACAATGACCTTATGACCCAGCTGAACCAAGGCACGTGCACTGTTTTGGACACTGCTTCCAATTCCTCCGCAGGCACCGCAATGTGGATGAGGGTATTCGGGCGTGAGTAATCCTAGTGTCATTTCCATTTTTGTATAAAATCAGCCATGGGCAAATAAAAATCGGGTAGATTGGCTTCGACTTGCTCGGGCGGCCAATTCCACCATTCAATGGCTAATAGCTCTTGAATTTCTTTGGTACTGTGTTTCATTTTTACCACACGAGCCGGCACGCCTCCCACCACAGCATAAGGCGGAACATCGGTTGTCACCACAGCGCCAGCCATGATGGTTGCTCCCGAACCTATAGTGATGCCAGGCAATAGGGTTGCATTCATTCCGATCCATACATCGTGACCAATGTGGGTTGTACTCGGGGCAGGCATTTTACTCGCTTTAAAATCGGAGATTGACATTTCCTGAATTGCACGAGATTTATTTGTTAAGTGATCCAAATGCGGAAAAGAACTGATGGGACTTTGTTGGTGAAACCCATCGTCCAAAATAAAATGAACGTCATTGGCAATTGAACAATAGGACCCAATGTGCAAGGAGGAATGCGGATACCATTGCCAAACAAAGGCGCCATTGTGGTAGGTTTTATAGCCAATTGTCGTGTTTTTTGCCCGATCCAAATAGACTTGATGTTGCCTGCTCAAAAACCGATAGTATTCGATGCCAAGCAATTTCCACAACCAATGTCGGAGTATGTTTTTCACGGGAACGGCTTATTGAGTTGGTGGCACCACATAATTAGCAGTGCCTTGGTGAGAAATTACAGTTGCTAAAGGGGCGGCCACAACGGCTTTATCGGCTACATCAAACGTAACTACAGCATTGGCGCCCACCAATACTTCGTTACCTATGGCAATTCCGCCCAAAATTACACAGTTGGGCCCCATAAAAACGCGATCACCAATGGTAGGCACACCGGTATTTTTTCCGCGATTGAGCACCCCAATGGTCATGCCTTGGGAAAGGTTACAGTATTCGCCAAGTACCGCATCTCCATGAATGACGATACCGCCAAAATGACCAATATACAAGCCCTTACCAATTGTGGCTCGGTAGGAAATATCAAAGCCGTATTTGAATTTCATTTTTCGCCAGCCTAGAAAAAAAATAAAAAAAAGGAGACGGTTTTTTCGGCGGTACTCTTGGGTGAGTCTAAAATAGGTTAGGAACTTCAAACCTGGATTGGGCTGAAACCAAAACACCTGCAGCAAGACGGCCAAAGTTATTTTTTGGTGTCCACAACGTTGGTAATCCGCTAAGAGTGTTTCACGTAACATCTATTTAGTTTAAGAGTTCATCAAAGGCTGTCCAAATGCGTTCCGAGGCTTTGTTCGCAGGCTGTTGATTTATTTTGGCAAACCAATCGCCTGCGGCTGTTTTCTGATTTTGTGTACTGCCCGACAACATATTTACAATCACTTGATCAATTGCCGCTGCCGAATCAATCCAATGTACTGCATGGGCAGAAGGCATCGATCGAAAGTGGATAAAGTTATAAATTTTTTGCACAGACCAATCGGGAACTGGACAGTTAGGCACATCATACCGAATATAGGCGCAGGGTTTTTGGTTTGTAGCATAATCAAACACCATGGACGAACCCAAATTGACAACCAATTCGGTGTGGTAAATGGTGTTTGCCAACAAGATGGTATCGGCTTGCGTGGGCAAAATGGTATTCCATTCGGCGCCTTGTTTTTCCCATTTTGGGGCCACAGCTACGATGCAGTCTTTGTATTTATCCAGCACGGCATCATAGCGATTTGAAAAATCAACAGGACAGCGGCGAAACAAAAGGCCTAATGAGTAGCCCGTTGCATTCAATCGACGAACTGCAGCAGCCACATCAGCCAGATAAACAGGATCGTTGGGTGAGGTGGTGATGTCATCGCCCGAGAAGCAGAGGTATTTTTTGGACAAATCCAGTTGGTGCTCAGCAAAAAAATCTTCACGGGATTGAAGTAATACAGCGTCATAATGGGCTTCAAACTGCGGAGTTCCTGTAATTTTTATTTGCGAAGAACTAACCTCTGGATAATAATACTGCAATTCGTTTTGCATGTATTCGCTCCATACCAAGTAATAATCGGTTTGCAGCAACTTGGTTCCTTTGGGCAAATTATCCCACGAAAAGATAAAGGTAGCAGTAGGAATGTTCAAAGTTTGCGCGGCAAGAACCGGAGCCAAGGCCTGAGACAAGCGTTGGTTGGTGCAAAACAACAAATCGGGTTTTTCGTGTGTCAACAACTGCTCACAATAGGCATAGTAAGGCGTATTTTTTTCTAAATAAGCCAACAGCTTTTTTATGCGTAACAAGCCACTTTTGGAATTGTGTGTAAAAATGAGCAACGTAAGCAGCATTTTTTTGATCCACGCATTAAACGTTTTGGGGCGAACAGGAAAACGATAGCTGTCATACACCGCATCTTGAGCACGTAGCTTGTTGTGGGTTAATTCAAGTTGGATTTGTGCATTTTTGACCAACTCGGTCCAGCGGTGATTTTTGGGACTTGGGATTTTTATTTCGGCATAGCCCAAAGCCGATAAATCAAACGAACTAGCATTCCAAAACACGACTTCGTAACCACGTGCCATGCCTAAAGCATAAAATTGCGTAAAGGCAAAATTGCGCAAGCCAACCCCATCGGCCAGAAAAATAAATAGTTTTTTAGGCTGCATCAGTTGATTTTAAAGATGGACGATGACTCAATTTTTCCACGGTATAGGCTAACAAAAAAAACTGTACAGCACGCAGTGGAAAAAGATACCGTTGTTCGGAATGAAACACAAAAACATACAGTAAACTCAAGCCCCATAAAAATAAAAACGGGAAAAATAAGGCGTAATTTTTTTCTTTACATAGCATCCACAATCCCCAAATGGCGCAAAATAAGAGTGCATAATTCACGGCGTTGATGTAGATATGAATTCCCCATTTGAGCAGCGGACTTTTCTCCGATTTCATCAAGGGTGAAATAACAAAACTCTGGGATTGAAAAAACTTAAAAAAATACTGTCTGAGTGTAAGTAAGGGATGAGACAGTATATCTTGTTTCACCCATTGGATAAAATATGTGGTTTTGTCGAGTTGTTGTGCTTCACAAATGGAATCCAATTCCTGTCGTTTTTTTAAATTATTCAGGTAATCCGAGGAAGCAAAGGCATCTTGACCGTGCTGTGGCAACCAGTTAAATGGCTCGTCACGTAACTCAAAACGCGACCAGACCAACTGATTTCGAAATACCGTGCTTTTAAAATCAGGGGATACTGTATTGATGCTTCCTTCAAAGAAATGCAAAGCCAAAAGCGAAAAAAATACGATTCCCGTACACTTGACCTTCATTTGCCAAGCACTCGTGCAGGTCCAAAAATAAAGTAAAAAAACCGCTACAAATGGCAGCAAATTAGGACGTGTACCCACCAATAGTAC
>JAGNTC010000091.1 GCA_017987725.1 Flavobacterium sp. | reverse complement strand
ACTTAATCGTTTTGGCTGGGGGTGTTGGAATAGAAAAAGCAGCAAAAAATGCTGGTCATACTATTGCTGTACCATTTACACCTGGACGAACAGATGCAACGCAAGAACAAACCGACGTTGATTCATTCGCAGTCTTGGAACCCCTTGCAGATGGTTTCCGCAATTACATGAAAAAGAAATATTCGGTTTCTGCCGAAGAAATGTTGGTAGACAAGGCGCAACTTTTAACACTTACACCACCAGAAATGACCGTATTAGTAGGTGGATTGCGTGTGTTAAACACCAACTTTGATCATTCTGTTCACGGTGTATTTACCCAACGTCCGGAAACGCTCACCAACGACTTTTTCGTGAATTTGCTTGATATAGGCACCACTTGGAAAGCAGCTTCAGACGCGCAAGATATTTTTGAAGGTCGCGACCGCAAAACTGGTCATGTAAAATGGACAGGAACCCGTGTTGATTTAATTTTTGGATCTAACTCCGAATTGAGAGCCTTGGCTGAAGTATATGGATGCAGCGACTCGCAAGAGAAATTCGTGAAGGATTTTGTAGCCACTTGGACAAAAGTGATGAACTTAGATCGCTTCGACTTGGCCTAATGCTTATATAACAAAAATTAAAAGGTGGACAATTGACTGTCCACCTTTTTTTATTTTGGGTGTGCAGAATATTTAAAAAATAAACATACTAAGCAGAAGTTCTGAGAATGCAATTGAAACTACATAAAATATTTTTTCCTCGCCCAAGCGGCAAATTTCACCAACAGCAAAAGCGCTGGAACTTCTACTAAAGGACCTATAACCCCAGCAAAAGCTTGGCCACTATTAAGCCCAAAAACCCCGATTGATACGGCGATGGCCAACTCAAAATTATTGCCCGAAGCGGTAAACGAAACGGCGGCCGTATCGGCATAACTGGCTCCTAATTTTTTGGCGGTAAAAAACATCAGCATAAACATGATGCCAAAAAACAGTACCAAAGGCAAGGCGATGCGCAGCACATCAACCGGTATTGCTACAATCATTTGTCCTTTGAGGCTAAACATCACCACGATCGTAAAGAGCAACGCAATCAATGTAAACGGAGATATAAAAGGCAAGAAGCGGTAAAAAAACCACTGATCGCCTTTGATTTTTCGCAATCCCCAACGGCTTAACAGGGCGGCTACAAAGGGTATTCCCAAATAAATCCCCACTGTTTTTGCAATTGACACAAAGGAAATGTCCACATGTACCCCTTGCAAACCTACCAAAGGCAACATAATTTCTAAATAAAAATAGGCATAGGCGCTAAAAAACAACACTTGCAACAGGCTGTTAATACCCACCAAACCAGCAGTTAATTCACGATTGCCTTGGGCCAATTCATTCCACACGATGACCATGGCAATGCAAGGCGCCAAACCAATAATCAATAAACCTGTGAGGTATTCGGGTTTATCAGACAAAAATGTAATGGCCAAGATAAACATCAACAATGGCCCAATAATCCAGGTGATAAACAAAGAGGTCCAAAGCAATTTTCCTTGCTTGAACATGGCCGGAACGAGTTTAAAATCAACTTTGGTGAGCGGCGGATACATCATGATGATCAAGCCAATGGCCAAAGGAATATTGGTAGATCCCGACGAAAACGAATCAATCCAAGCCGATGAATCGGGAATAAAATACCCCAAGCCAACGCCCAAAAGCATGGCCAAGAAAATCCACAAAGTGAGGTAACGGTCTAAAAAAGATAAGCGTTTATTAGCAGGCATAACTAGCTGTTTTTAAGTTGATGAAATACATAATAAAATTCAGTTGCAATTTGGCGGCTGCGGGCTTCGTACATTTCGGCCATTTGCGGAGTCTGGTCAAACGCCTTTGGATCATCATATTGCACGGGAATGCGTTGTGCAGCCCCAGCAATAAAAGGACAACCCTGATCGGCTTGCGAACAGGTCATAATCGCAGCAAACTCCGATTTTGGATTAAATGGCGAGTCGATGGTTTTAGAAAAACCGATGATTGGCGGTTCATTTTCGGCAAATTTGATGGCGTAAACAGGATTTGTTGCGTCACTCAATTGCGTAATCCCAAACCCTACTCTTTGCAAGGTTTCGATTACTTGCGGAAACAAAGCCGTGGCTTCAGTACCCGAAGAGTAGCAACTAACCTGATCTATTCCAAAATAATGGGCTATCGTTTGCGCCCAAATTTGTGACAAATGACTGCGACGAGAATTGTGCGTGCAAATAAAATTCAAGCGAATGGCTTGATTGGCATCTTTGCATTTTTGCAAATAGGAAATGATTGGCTGTAAAATAAGTTTTCGCTCTTCTGGCACAACCAAAGTAGCCAAGTCACTGATGTAAAGATTAAGTTTTGCATTCATATTTAACAACAATTTGAGTTTGGATCACAACTTGTTTTGGCTTTCCAAGCGCCTTGTTGACTTGGAGTTGGCATTTGATCGGGTGAAATACCGCAATGATCTTGAGCCAAGCAAGTTGTAGTAGTTGGTGTTAATACAAAGTAGCCATCTGCAAAAGCCAATCCGAATTTTCCGATTGTAGATTCGAGTTGGTATTCCACTTCTAATTCATAATCGGTGGAGGGCAAAAGCGGCAAGCTGGCCGAAATAATGGATTGGATTTTTTGTGGTGTAAGTCGGTGATCGACATCTTGAGCAAACCACAATTGAAACGAAATGGAATTTTCCATTCGTTTAGTTCCACCACAATCGATGTAATTTTTAGAAATCCATCCCAATTCTGTAATGTGCACATGTGAGGGCAAGGACAATCCATTAGACAATTGAAAATTAATCTCGGTCACTTGGCTCAAATTAGCTTGAAAGTCATGTAAAGTCATAACTGATTGATTTAGCAACAGCTTGGTGCTGTAGATTGTTGAATATGAGTGAAAAAGGAAGCAATTAACTGAAATTTTTCTGGGTTTACACAGTAGCAAATGGATTTACCTTCGATGCTTCCTTTGATCAAACCGGCTTGTTTGAGTTCCTTGAGGTGCTGGGAAATGGTGGGTTGTGCCAAGGGCAATTCATTGACAATGTCGCCACATATGCAGCGATCAACCGACAACAAATAATCGATAATGGCCAATCGTGCAGGATGCGCCAATGCTTTAAACACCAAGGCCAATTGGTTTTGTGTGTCTGTAAAATGTTCTGTTTTGGTTACGCCCATGGGTATATATTTTAATATTGCAATATTACGATAATAAGTTGTACAGAAGTTTATATTCCTGGTTTTAACAATAAAATAATGTGGGAATAGAAAAAGTTGTGAGATGAAAGATAAGAGATGAGAGATGAGAGATGAGTGACAAACATCGGACAACTAATAACAGAAAACCGAGAACCGAAAACTGACAACCGAAAACCTACAACAAACAACTCCATTTTCCCTTCAAAATAGCTTCATCCTGATGCTACATAACTTTTTTTATTCCCAATATATTTACTTACTTTTGGGGCTTTAAAAACTGATACTATGGCACAAATTACCTTGGGTGGAAATCCAATAAACACAGTAGGAAACTTGCCTCAAGTAGGCGAAATGGCTCCTGATTTTTCCTTAATTCAAACTGATCTTTCTAAAGCCAATTTGGCCCATTTTGCAGGAAGTCGATTGGTACTTAATATTTTCCCGAGTATTGACACAGGCACTTGCGCTACTTCGGTGCGTCAATTTAATGCCAAAGCTTCGGAATTAAGCAACACCAAAGTGCTTTGTATTTCTCGCGATTTGCCCTTTGCCCAAAAGCGTTTTTGTGGAGCTGAAGGCATTGAAAATGTAATCAATTTATCTGATTTTGTGGATGGTCATTTCGGACAAGCCTACGGACTTACTATAGTTGACAGCGTCTTAGCCGGTTTGCATTCGAGAGCCATTGTAGTCATTGACGAAAACGGAAAAATCATCTACACCGAACAAGTGGGTGAAATTGCAGACGAACCCAATTATGACGCGGCCATTGCTGCATTAAACAACTAGATTTTGCATGGAATTTCAAAAAGACAACTCTTTTTTTACCGGCCGTTTTAAAAGCATCGGATTTGCTTTTAAAGGCTGTGTCAAATTAATACAAACCGAACACAGCATCATGGTGCAATCCTTTGTGGGACTTGTAACCATTTGTCTTGGTTTTTATTTTGGCATTTCAAAAGAAGAATGGATGTTTCAAACCTTGGCCCTTGGCTTGGTTTTAAGCGTTGAAAGTTTGAATACTGCAGCTGAAAAAATTGCCGACTTCATCCATCCCGATTACCACGAACGCATTGGTTTCATCAAAGACATTGCGGCAGGCGGTGTGTTTTTCGCGGCCATGGCAGCACTCAGTGTGTGGGGAATCATTTATATTCCGCGTTTGATAGCACTTCTATAACACCCTTTATTTGGTATGGCAAAAACAGTAAAAAGCACCGAAAACAAAGTCACCACTAATACAGAGTGGAAGTTCACGCGTCAGCATAAAGTATTCGTTGGCATCGTGATGGTTTTGTTTGCAGTGGCTTTATTGGTCGCTTTTGTTTCCTTTTTTATACATGGAAATCAAGACCAAAGCACCTTAAATAGTTTGACAGATCGTGGCGATAAAGCACAAAATCTATTGGGAAAATTTGGAGCTGTTTTAGCTGATTTTTTCATTTACCAGGGATTTGGTGTGGCCTCCTTTTTATTTGTAAAACTATTTGCTACGGTTGGTTCATTTTTGGTTTTTGATGTACCATTAAAACGCCTAAAAAACATTTTGTTTTGGGATTTATTTGCACTGGTTGTGCTGGCAATCGGATTGGGTTACTTTGCAGAAAGTATGCCCGAACTAGGTGGAACCGTGGGCTACGAAATGAACTTATTTGCAAAAGATTATGTGGGCAGTACCGGTACATTTTTATTGTTGCTCATGGCAGTATTTGTGTATCTGTTGTTTAAAGTGAGAATCAATCCTGACGGCATAAAAAATTACCTCGAACGACGTAAAGAAGCGCTAAAAGCTGATTTTGATGCCTTGCAAACCGAACCTACATCAGTAGAAACGGATTACAATTTAGAAGAATACGCGGTAGCTGATGCACCCGTCAAACCAGTCTATCCCGAAATCGAGGAAGAAGAAATTCCCGAACCTGTCTTGAAAACGTCTTCGTTTGAGATTGACAAAGAAGCCTTGAAACCCACCATTGCTAATGCTTCAGAAATTCAATTGGATCCTAGTCCCAAAGTACATGCTCACATCGAAAAACCCTATGTAGCTCCGGAAATCATTACGACGCAAGATGAAAATTTTGTAATCGAAATGGCGGCCGAAGAAGCCACAACGGAAGAAAACTTGGCGGCCCGTTTGGTTGCTGATTTTGGTTTATTTGATCCTACCTTGGAATTATCTAATTATAAATTTCCCACGCTAGACTTGCTTAAAGAATATTCTAGCGGCGGCATCACTATCAATCAAGAGGAATTAGAAGAAAACAAAAACAACATTGTAGAAACCCTGCGCAACTACAAAATAGAAATTGCTCAAATTAAAGCCACAGTAGGCCCATCGGTTACGCTTTATGAAATTGTACCTGAAGCCGGTATTCGTATCTCGAAAATCAAAAGTTTGGAAGACGACATTGCCCTTTCGCTTTCAGCCTTAGGAATTCGTATCATTGCCCCTATTCCGGGCAAAGGAACCATTGGTATTGAGGTGCCCAACAAGAACCCTACGATGGTGTCGATGAAAAGCGTGATTGGATCCACCAAGTTTCAGGAAGCCGAAATGGAATTACCGATTGCCCTTGGAAAAACCATCTCCAACGAAACCTTTGTAGTTGACTTGGCCAAAATGCCCCACTTGTTGATGGCAGGAGCCACTGGACAAGGAAAATCAGTGGGATTGAATGCCGTTTTGACTTCCTTGTTGTACAAAAAACACCCGGCCGAAGTAAAATTTGTGTTGGTTGATCCCAAAAAAGTAGAGCTAACCCTATTCAATAAAATTGAGCGCCATTATCTAGCCAAATTACCCGATTCGGGCGATGCCATTATTACCGATAACACCAAAGTAATCAATACCTTGAATTCGCTTTGTGTAGAAATGGACAACCGCTATTCGTTGCTCAAAGATGCCATGGTGCGTAACATCAAAGAATACAACGAAAAATTCAAAGCACGTAAATTAAACCCAGAATTGGGCCATCATTTTCTGCCTTACATTGTATTGGTGGTCGATGAGTTTGCCGATTTGATCATGACTGCCGGCAAAGAAGTAGAAACGCCTATTGCCCGATTGGCGCAGTTGGCCAGAGCCATTGGTATTCACTTGATTATTGCTACACAACGTCCGTCGGTGAATGTAATTACGGGAATTATCAAAGCTAATTTCCCAGCCCGTATTGCCTTTCGCGTAACGTCAAAAATTGATTCCCGAACCATTTTGGATACCCAAGGGGCCGATCAATTGATTGGTCGAGGGGATTTATTGTACTCCAATGGCAACGATGTGATCCGGGTACAATGTGCCTTTGTGGACACACCCGAAGTGGAAAAAATCACCGAATTTATTGGCTCTCAAAAAGCCTATCCAAATGCCTATTTGTTACCCGAATTTGTGGGCGAAAATGGCGAAGGAAGCCATATGGATATGGATATATCCGAACGCGATTCACTGTTTCGCGAAGCAGCCGAAGTTATCGTAACGGCCCAGCAAGGTTCGGCTTCGTTGTTGCAACGCAAATTAAAATTGGGTTACAACCGCGCGGGTCGATTGATTGATCAACTGGAGGCTGCAGGCATTGTAGGTCCTTTTGAAGGCAGCAAAGCCCGCAACGTAAACATCACTGATTTGAGTGCCTTGGATCAGTTTTTTAATAATGAACAAAACGACTAATCAATCATGAAGAAGTTATTTTTTTGGGTACTGTTACTTGCCCTAAGTGCACACGTACAAGCCCAAGACAAAAAAGCAAAAAACCTGTTAAACCAAGTGAGTACAAAGGTTAAAAGTTATAAAACCATCAAGATTGATTTTAAATACAGTTTGCAAAATGCCAAGGAAAATGTAAACCAGGAGAGCAGCGGCTCGGTGGTGTTGCAAAACAACAAATACCAATTGCAATTGATGGGCGTGACCAAATTGTTTGATGGGAAACGCGTGTATACCATTAATCCAGAAGATGAAGAAATCACGATCTCTAAAGGAAACGACAAAGAAGACAATTTGATTACGCCTTCAAAAATGTTGACCTTTTACAACAAAGGCTACTCCTACTCTTGGGACATCAGTCAAAATATAAAAGGACGCACTATCCAATACATCAAATTGGTTCCCACCACAGCCAAAGACCAACGCAAACAAATACTGTTAGGAATAGATCTCAAGGCCAAACAAATTTACAACTTGATCGAAGTGGGTAAAAATGGCACCAAAACTACCTTGACCGTGGTATCGTTTAAAACCAATCAAAAACTGCCCAACAATCAATTTAAGTTTGATAAAGCCAAATACCCCAACTACTATATCAATACGATAGAATAGATTTTGAAAATTCTAGACAAATACATTCTTCGCACCTTCTTGTTTACGTTTACTTCGGTATTTGTAATCTTATTTTTGATTTTTATCCTGCAAACCATTTGGCTTTTTATTGCCGAATTGGCTGGAAAAGATTTAGATACGATTGTGATTTTAAAATTCTTGATTTACAAGATGCCCAGCGTGGTACCTTTGGTGTTGCCTCTTTCGGTGTTGTTGGCCTCGATCATGACGTTTGGTGATTTAGCCGAAAACTATGAATTTGCTGCCATTAAATCATCAGGAATCTCTTTTGGGCGGGCGATGCGCAGTTCTACCCTATTTATTTTCATGTTGAGTATCGCTGCATTTTTCTTTGCTAACAATGTGATTCCATTGGCTGAATACAAGTTTATCAATTTTAGAAAAGACATTGCTCAAGTAAAACCAGCCATGGCCATTGCTGAGGGACAGTTTAGTGATGTGGGATTTTATAACATTAAAGTAGATAAAAAATCAGGCGAAAATGGAAATTTATTGCACGGGATTACCATTCACAAAAAAGTAAACCAATACGATGGCAGTAAAAATGTCATCAAAGCCAAAGACGGCGAACTCGTGAGCAACAACGACTCAAATATTTTGCAAATGGTACTCAAGGATGGGTATTACTACGAAGACATCATCCCAAAAAAATACGAGGACCGCAATAAATTGCCTTTTGCCAAATCGTCGTTCAAAAAATACATCATCAACATTGATTTGTCTAAATTAAACGGTTCGGCCGAAGGGACCGCTGAAATCACCAATACCAATACCATGCTTACCGTAAGCGAGTTGAAATACACCATTGATTCGCTACAAAAAATATACCGTAGGGACATTCAATCGTTTACTGAAAATATTTCGCAACGGATTGCTTTGAA
>JAGNTC010000222.1 GCA_017987725.1 Flavobacterium sp. | reverse complement strand
CGAATCCGCAGTACAACCAAAAATTCTTATACTTTTGATTACGGAATTGTGGGCAACCCACACCGCGAACAAGGAAAAGCCACTAAACTAGCAAATTAACCACTTATGACTGAAATTATATCAAATACGAATGCCTGGATCGCTTTATTTACCTTGACATTTCTTGAAATTGTATTGGGTATTGACAACATTATTTTTATCTCGATTGTCACCGGACAATTGCCTGCCGAAAAAAGAAAAAGAGCTACCAAAATTGGGATGTTTTTGGCCATGTTTATGCGCATCGCCTTGCTGTTTGGGATCACCCTATTAATTGCCATGAAAGAACCTTGGATTTCGTTTCACACCGCTTGGATCAGTGCCGACATTTCGGGACAGAGTTTAATTTTATTACTAGGCGGATTGTTCCTGATTTACAAAAGCACCAAAGAAATTCATGCAAAAGTAGACGAAAAAGGACAAGAAGAAAAAGAGCTTAAAACCAGTGCAGCCAAGCGATTTAGTCAAGTTATTATGCAAATCATACTGATTGATTTGGTGTTTTCGTTTGACAGTATTTTAACGGCGGTAGGAATGACCAACGGCGTAGAAGGTGCGCTTTATATTATGATCATTGCAGTGATTATTTCGGTGTTGATCATGATGCAATTTGCCGTGCCGGTTGGAAATTTTGTAAACAAAAATCCTTCTATCCAAATACTAGGCTTGTCGTTCTTAATTCTGATCGGATTCATGTTGGTGACCGAAAGCGCCCACATTGCACAAGCCTCTTTTTTTGGCAACCACGTGGATGTGGTGCCCAAAGGCTACTTGTATTTTGCGATAGCTTTCTCGCTGATAGTGGAATTGCTAAACATGAAAATGTCTAAAAAGAAATAAGGACAATCAAAATAAAAAGGCGCTATCTAAAAGTAGCGCCTTTTTTATTGGTTAAAACAAGGTGATTTGTCCGTCTTCGTCAAGTTGAATATCCTCGTTTGAATCTTCATCTCCTTGAATAGATGAGGCTTGCTCCTCTATTGGTTCGGGCTCCTCTTCTACTGGCGCTTCATAGGGTAAGGGCTCCAACAAATTGACCTGTTTTATTTTATCGGCGGTGAGTTGATTGCCCAAGGCTTTGAATCCTTTTACGGCAATAAAGCTTTCGATATCCACCTTTAGATTTTCTTTTTGCACCCCTTTTACTTTGTTAAAAACAATTTCTGCCTGCGGGCGGTAATCGGTGGAAACGACTTCCAATTGTGAATTGGCGTGTTCCGATATAAATACATCTTCCTTGGTTTCATTTTCAACCAAAAAGCGCTTGATGTAATAGCGTTCTTTTTCGCCGTCATAATAAATGGCCGAGATAGGCTTGTTGGGGAGCCATTTTTCCAACACCACCATGTCCTCGTCAAAGTGTGTGGTGAGTTCGGGAATAACAACTTTTAGTTTGCCTGTTTGTGAGATGATCAAAATTTTGTCGCTGGGTTTAAATTCGCCCAATAATTCGCCTCGGGCTTCGGTATTTAATTTTTGAACCGTTTCATCAAACCATATTTTTCGAGGCAAAAGTGTCGAAATTCCCTTTTCCTTGATTTCGATTTTTTTGATTGGGTATTTAGTTACCAAATTGCCTTTGGAGGCGCGGCCTTTTATGGCAATCGAAGCAAAATCAACATCCCATTTGAGTTTCTTGATGTTGCCCAATTGACGCAACAATACCGTAATCACCTCGGCTTCGCCATTTGGATTGCAGGTAAAATACAAAACTTGGGATCCGGCATTTGCATTCGTTAAATCATATAATTTGTCTCGCGTAACACCCGAAACATTGAAGCGTTTGATATAAGCTGGACCTGATTTTCCGTCGCGGTAGATCATGTTGTAGATGGTGCGTTTGTCGCTTTTGTCAAATATGGCCACATGAATAATGTCTTTGCCCACAAACTTCTTGTCGTCGACTTTGCATATCATCATATTTCCGTCGCGCAAAAAAACAATCACATCATCTATATCCGAACAATCGGTCACGTATTCGTCTTTTTTGAGGCCGGTGCCAATAAACCCTTCTTCGCGATTCACATAGAGTTTGGTGTTGCGCAAGACTACTTTGGTGGCTTCAATGTCATCAAAAATGCGCAACTCAGTTTGACGTTCGCGTCCTTTACCATACTTCTCTTTGAGTTTGGTAAAATAGGCAATGGCAAAATCGGTTAGGTTTGCCAAATCGTGTTTCACTTGTTCGATATCGCCCTCCAAAGCCTCGATTTTATCTTGGGCCTTGTTGCTGTCAAATTTCGAAATACGCATGATTCGAATTTCGGTGAGGCGAATGATATCGTCTTCGGTAATCGCGCGTTTGAGTGGTTTGATAAAGGGTTTTAAACCGGTATCGATGGCCGCAATTACGCCTTCTTTGGTTGTTTCCTCTTCGATTAATCGGTAAATTTTGTTCTCAATAAAGATGCGTTCCAACGACAAGAAGTGCCATTGTTCGTCGAGTTCATCCAACTGGATTTCCAATTCACTTTTGAGTAATTGTACCGTGCGTGCTGTTGACATGCGAAGCATATCCGAAACGCCAATAAAGAGCGGTTTGTTGTCTTGAATCACACAACCCAAGGGTGCCACTGAAGTTTCGCAAGCGGTAAAGGCAAAGAGCGCATCGATCGTTTTATCTGGCGAAACACCAGGATACAAATGGATCAGGATTTCTACCTCAGCTGCCGTATTGTCTTCAATTTTTTTGATTTTGATTT
>JAGNTC010000221.1 GCA_017987725.1 Flavobacterium sp. | reverse complement strand
AATACCGTCTCGACCGGTAAAATTCAGAATTAGTCCTAAATTTGTACACTAAATAAATTAGCATGTATAGAAGTCATACCTGTGGCGAGTTGAACGCTGCACACATCAATTCCGAAGTAACCTTAGCCGGTTGGGTACAAAAATCGAGAGACAAAGGATTCATGAATTGGGTTGATTTGCGTGATCGCTATGGCATTACCCAATTGATTTTTGACGAAAGTCGCACCGACAAAGCCGTTTTTGACTTATCCAAAACCTTGGGAAGAGAATACGTGATTCAAGTAACCGGAACCGTAATTGAGCGCGAATCCAAAAATTCGGGAATGACTACCGGAGATATTGAGATCTTGGTTTCTAAACTCACCATTCTCAATGGCTCTTTGACTCCTCCTTTTACTATAGAAGATGATACCGATGGGGGCGAAGACATCCGCATGAAATACCGATACATTGACATCCGAAGAAACCCGGTAAAGAACAGTTTGTTGTTTCGCCATAAAGTAGCCATGGAAGTGCGCAAGTATTTGTCAGCACAGGATTTTTGTGAAGTAGAAACGCCTTATCTAATTAAATCTACTCCCGAAGGAGCCCGAGATTTTGTGGTGCCCAGCCGCATGAACGAAGGCCAATTTTATGCCTTGCCCCAATCGCCACAAACCTTCAAACAATTGTTGATGGTGGGCGGAATGGACAAGTATTTTCAGATTGTAAAATGTTTCCGCGACGAAGATTTGCGCGCTGATCGCCAACCCGAGTTTACCCAAATTGATTGCGAAATGGCCTTTGTAGAGCAAGAAGATATATTGAACACCTTTGAAGGACTTACCCGTCATTTACTCAAAGAAATCAAAGGCATTGAGGTAGATAAATTCCCAAGAATGACCTACGAACACGCCATGAAAACCTACGGAAATGACAAGCCAGACATTCGTTTTGGAATGGAATTTGGCGAACTCAATGCAGTGGCTCAGCACAAAGATTTTCCGGTGTTTAATGCTGCCGAATTGGTGGTTGGAATAGCCGTGCCGGGAGCTGGCGAATTGACCCGCAAAGAAATAGATGGCTTGATTGATTGGATCAAACGACCACAAATTGGCGCGAGCGGCATGGTGTATGTGAAATGCAATGCGGACGGTACTTATAAATCATCGGTGGATAAATTTTATGACCAAGCCGATTTGGCAAACTGGGCCCAAATTACAGGAGCCAATCCGGGAGACATGATCTTGGTTTTGTCGGGGAATGCCGATAAAACACGTACTCAATTGAGTGCGCTGCGTATGGAAATGGCCACCCGATTGGGCTTGCGCAAACCCGATGAATTTGCGCCATTATGGGTAGTGGATTTCCCTTTGTTGGAATTTGACGAAGAGAGTGGCCGTTACCACGCGATGCATCACCCATTTACTTCGCCTAAACCCGAAGACATGCATTTGCTAGAAACCGATCCCGGAAAAGTACGCGCCAATGCCTATGATATGGTGTTAAATGGCAATGAAATAGGCGGTGGATCCATTCGTATTCACGACAAGGCCACCCAACAATTGATGTTTAACTATTTAGGATTTACGCCCGAAGAAGCCAAGAATCAGTTTGGTTTTTTGATGGATGCTTTCCAGTTTGGCGCTCCGCCTCACGGTGGATTGGCATTTGGCTTAGATCGATTGGTGGCAATTTTGGGCGGGCAAGAAACCATTCGTGATTTTATTGCGTTCCCAAAAAACAATTCAGGAAGAGACGTAATGATAGATGCTCCAGCTGTAATCGATGAAAAACAATTAAAAGAATTGCACATTAAATTAAATATATCGTAGATTTTTGTTAAAAATCTTCAGAAAACGTTGATAATCAATTATTTTTTTGAAATTTTTTAGCATGAAATTTTTTCGTATTGTTTTAACACCTACATTTGTCGCATTATAAATTATTATTACAATTACAATGCGTACAGGTACAGTAAAATTTTTCAATGAATCTAAAGGTTATGGATTCATTACAGATGAAGAAACAGGAAAAGACATCTTCGTTCATGCATCAGGAATCAAAGCGGAAGAACTTCGCGAAGGTGACAGAGTAAGCTATGAAGAAGAAGAAGGTCGTAAAGGTAAAGTAGCTGCTCAAGTAGTAGTTATCGAAGACTAAAAATATATAGTTGCTTCCTAAAATGTTTAACGTCCCGATACACTCGGGACGTTTTTTTATGCAATAAACTCAAGTAAATAGGAGTATTCGTTTACATAATGGTTTGATTTAACCACAACCTCAATTAAACAAATTGCAAGAAAAAAGCCAATTATTTAAAATCATTAAAAATTAGAAATCAACGCCAAATTTTCGTCAAGGAAAACCCTTTTTTTTCGTTGCTTTTTAATTATTCACACGTATCTTTGTGCCAAATTTTTTTAAATAAAAATCTATGCAATCCAATCAATTAGATTACCTCCCTATTTTCATGCAACTCTTGTTGGCAGTAGGGTTTGTGGTAGGGACAATTATCGTTTCGGGCAAACTTGGACCGCAACGAAATTCAGCCAGCAAAGACAAAAATTTTGAGTGTGGAATCGAATCGTACGGAAATGCCCGAATTCCCTTTTCGGTAAAGTATTTTGTGGTAGCGATTCTCTTTGTTTTGTTTGATGTTGAAGTAATTTTCTTATACCCTTGGGCAATCAATTTTAAAGCAATGGGCATTGAAGGGCTTTTAAAAATGCTCGTTTTTATGGCTTTATTGCTCATTGGATT
>JAGNTC010000220.1 GCA_017987725.1 Flavobacterium sp. | reverse complement strand
ATCTTTGGTCGGATAACTTTCAGGGAAAACAGTTAGATACCTTTCCGTTGAGAAATTACAACCAAATTACTTTTGGTGCATTTGCTCAAAATTGGTGGAAAGCAACCAAATGGCTCAATCTTGAAACAGGGTTCAGAGCCGACTATGTTGTTGATTATGGGATTGCCTTGTTGCCAAGAGTTTCAGCATTGTTTAAAATAACCAACAAATTTTCTTCACGGCTGGGCGGTGGCTTTGGCTATAAAACGCCAACCATATTTACAGAGGAAAGCGAACGCATACAATACCAAAATGTAATGCCAATTGATAAAAACATCAACAAATTGGAACGCAGTTACGGAGGAAATGTTGATTTTAATTATCGCACCGTATTTGGCGAAAAAGTAACGTTCAGTATCAACCAACTTTTTTTCTATACTTATTTGAATAACCCTTTGTTGCTTGAATCTCAAACTGGTGGATTATACCAATTTATCAATTCGGCAGGACACATTGATACAAGAGGAGCGGAAACCAATATCAAAATCGGCTATGAAGATTTTAAATTGTTTTTGGGTTATACATTCACCGATACCCGCTTGCATCAAAACGGTATTTTGACAAATACACCGCTTACGCCAAAGCACAGGATAAATTCAGTTTTAATGTATGAAGTAGAGGACAAATGGAAAGTGGGTTTGGAAGCGTATTATTTCAGTCCTCAAAAATTGAGTGACGGTGCAACAGGAAAACAATATGTGCTTTGCGGATTTATGGTTGAAAAGCTATGGGAGAAATTTTCGGTTTACATCAACTTTGAAAATTTCCTTGACGCAAGGCAAACCCGATTTGACACTATTTATACAGGCACAGTAACTAATCCTGTTTTCAGGGATATTTACGCACCGCTTGACGGTTTTTTAATTAATGGTGGTATAAAACTAAAATTGTAGCAATTATGCAAAAGACAATATTTAACATTACAAAAATGGATTGCCCAAGTGAGGAGCAATTAATACGGATGAAACTGCAAAAGTTTGATGAAATAAAATCATTGGACTTTGACATTCCAAACCGAAAATTAGCAGTTCATCATAATGGAAAACCAGAGCCGATACACTTGGCTTTAAATACGCTGAACCTTGATACCTCTTTGGTTTCAACGGAAGAAAGCAGAGTAGAAATTGAAACGGACACAAGCAATAAACAACGGAAATTGTTATGGACGGTTCTTATTATCAATTTTCTGTTTTTCGGCTTGGAAATGCTGTTTGGAATTTTTTCCAACTCAATGGGATTAGTGGCAGACAGTTTGGATATGCTCGCAGACAGTATTGTTTACGGATTGGCATTATTTGCGGTAGGTGGAACAATAACGAGAAAAAACAATATCGCAAAATTTGCAGGATATTTTCAAATACTTCTTGCTGTAATTGGTTTTGTAGAAGTAGTCAGACGATTTATAGGAGTTGAGAAAATGCCTGATTTTCAAACAATGATTATCGTTTCTGTTTTGGCTCTTATCGCTAATGTAATTTGTCTTTACTTATTACAAAAGGGTAAAAGCAAAGAAGCTCATATGCAAGCAAGTATGATTTTCACTTCCAATGACGTAATTATTAATTCGGGTGTTATCGTTGCAGGACTTTTGGTTAATTGGCTTAATTCAGGTTATCCCGACTTGATTATTGGAGCAATCGTTTTTATAATTGTTGCAAGAGGAGCATACAGAATACTACAATTAGCGAAGTAAAAAGCCAACGCACACAAGCACACACATTTTGCAGCCGCTACAAGCCGACACACAAGCCAAAGCTGCAAAAAGAGTGTGCTTGTTTCCCTAAAAAAATTGAATAAAAAAATTTTCCTGCCCTTCTGAAAAAGAAAAAATACCCGAACACACAACCCGACATTTGGACGACATACAGACAATGGTTTACTAAGACGGTGGACAGAACGCCAGCTGCTAACAGCGGTTTGGCGTAATGGGGGCGGGCGTTCTTCGTATGACAGTTTTTCGTAAATTTGAACTTTCGGCTTCGTATGAACATTTGTGCTGAAAAGCCCCCACTACGCCAAGCCGCAAACCGTTATGGATAATTTTAAAAATAAATCGTTCCAAGAACAGCATAACCATTTAGATATAAATAAGTGGAAACCAAAAAAACGAACAATGCTCGCCATGGGCAATATGAACTGAATTAAATTCCATTTTAAGCCTATACCTTTTTTTAACATCCTAATACCGTAGAGGAAATGCTGCGCAATCGTATCATTTTTGGTAGATTAGCCTACACCCATAAAATGATACGAAGATGAAGGTATTTTATTCAAGAGTTTCTTCCACCGATGGATCGCAGAAACACGATAGGCAATTAACAGATGTCAAAGGATTTGATTATGTCTTTTCAGATTCCTGTTCGGGGTCAATTGACTTATTTGATCGCCCAAAGGGTAGTCAACTTAAACGATTGATAGATCAGGGAAAATTAAAACATCTTGAAATACACGCAATTGATCGGCTTGGGAGGTCAGCTTTAAGTATCCTTGATAATTATAACTATCTCACGCAACAAGGAGTTAGAATCGTTTGTCGTAACCCCCAAATCTCAAATTTTAATGATGAAGGTAAACCTGATCCTTTTTCTGATCTATTACTTAATTTGTTCGCCTCTATTGCGCAGTATGAGAGATCACTAATAGTTAGTAGAATACGTGAGGTTATTCAAGCCAGGAAGTCAAAGAACTTGTATACAGGTAGAGC
>JAGNTC010000090.1 GCA_017987725.1 Flavobacterium sp. | reverse complement strand
TTGTTGGGTTTGTTTTCTAAACGCTCAAATATGGCGTCAATGTCACCCTGCTGATAGCCGTAGAGTTCTTTTTTATCTTCTAAGTCTTGGTCAAATTGAGCTGAAGGCATTGGGCTAAGTGGGTTTTTGCAAAACTAATGCAATAAAACGATTAGCCCCTAGTGTTTCATGAATTTGTTTGAAAATTAATGCAACATGAAATAAGGTTGCTCAAACTGATAGGCATTCGGCCATTTTTGCAGATTAACCGTTTGGTAGATTTGGTCTATTCGTGATTTATATTCTAAACCAATTCCAGCCGAATTCACAAAGCGAACGGCTTGACTAAATGCTACCTGCATGCCTTTGTAAAAAGCTTCTTGTTTGATGGGTTTTTCAGCCGTATAGGTTTGGGCAATTTCAACGGCAAACAACATGATGTCTGCAATAAGGTAAGGATCAACTTCAAGTGTCAAAAAATGCTTTATTATCTGCTGAGCCGTTGATCGACGCAATTTTGGTCTTCTTGCAGAAACCGGGAAATACTCTTGCGCAATCTTGCTGCGCGCATCCATAGCCAATTTTCTTTCGTTTGGATGAAAAACAAAATCATAATAGGTTTTTACAGGACTGAATTTGTCATACAAAGTTAACACTTGATCTTCCAGTTGTTCTTTTGTGAGTTCACGCAAATATTTTTTCAGCTCTGTTTTGCTCATATAGATTTCTAATGTGGCGCCAAATTAACGCATAGGATTTGCAATTGGAAGTGCAATTGAATTATTTTAGCAAAAAAAATATTCGAATGACAAAACTATTTTTAGCAATCGCAAAACTCGAAGGTATTTCGCTTCTTTTACTGTTAGGTCTCGCTATGCCTTTAAAATACTATTACGGACAACCACAATATGTGCAACATATTGGTATGGCACATGGCGTGTTGTTTATTGCCTATATCTTCCTGGGTACTTACCTGTTTTTTACCCAATCCTGGCCGCTAACAAAATGGATTTTTGTTTGTGTTGCTTCTGTTTTGCCCTTTGGTACTTTCTATATTGAATACCACTACTTTAGACAACATAAGCACAACGTAAAAAGGTAAAATACCCTAAAAAACAACACACAGTTCTATGTTCATGCAAACGCTATGTAAAATAATCGTCATTTTTCATTCTAACCGCTTGTTTATAACACATTTCTTATATATTTGCAGTTAAAATTTTGTCAAAAAAAATTACTAATTCTATTTTATAAACCATTATGAAAAAAAGTTTACTCACACTTGGCTTAGCATTAGTTGTATTGACTTCTAGTTATGCACAAAGAAGACAACGCACCGAAGAAGAGTTAAAACCCTTAGTAAAAGCAAAAGATACTGCCACTTATAATGCTTGGTCATTTGAAGTAGCTTTAGGACAAAGCAAAGGAATTAGACCTTACACTCCTGGATACTTTAGTAGCAACCCTAATGCTGAATTAGGTTCTGTGCGAGCAAATAGTTTTACCATAGGTGTGCGTTACATGATGTCGCCTAAATTTGGTTTCAAATTTGATTTAGCTTCAGATCGTTTCAAAAACAACACAACAGAAAGTTTACCTTTTGATGTACAACAGTACCGTTTAGGTGTACAGGGTGTAATCAATGCCAGTCGTTTATTTGGTGTAGAACAAAAATTTAATCGTTTTGGGCTTTTATTACATGGTGGTTTTTCGTATGCTAGAATGATGCCAAAGTATAACAAATACTCAGATGATATTACACAGAATGACGTATTAGTTGACAATAATAATCAAGTTGAAAATAATTTTGGTTTGATTTTTGGTTTAACTCCTGAAGTACGTATCAGCAAAAAACTTGGCTTGCAATTGGATTTAAGCATGATCTCCAATTTCAGACAACACTTTGCTTGGGACGGACATTACTCTGAAACACAAAACAACTTAGCGGGTCAAATGCTAAATGCGTCTTTGGGAATTACATATGGTTTAGGCAAATTTGCTGATCATGGAGATTACGCTGTGATGCCAAACAAACAATTGGAGGAAATTGCAGCTTTGGCTAAACGCATTGATGAAATGGAAACCTTGATGAATGATACGGACAAAGATGGTGTGCCAGATTACCTAGATGCTGAAAATAATTCTATTGCTGGTGTAGCTGTGGATACTAAAGGTAGAATGGTTGACTTAAATGGAAATGGTATTCCTGATGAAATGGAAGGAGCTCTAGCAAGAACATTTGCTGACAAAAGCAGTGTAGCCAAAGCAATTGATGCGGCTGGAAACTCTTCAATGGTTGCTAAATTCATTAACGAAGGCTATGTAGCAACTTTCTTTGACACCAACAAAACAAAACCAACCAACGTTTCTACAGAAGGTATCGATTTCATCCTTACATACATGCGAAACAACCCAACAGCCTCGGTTGATATCATCGGACATGCAGATGAAATTGGTGACTCAGAACGCAACAAAAAATTGGCTGATCAACGAGCAAATAGCGTAAAAGGAGTATTAATTAAAGGTGGCATCAGTGCGGATAGATTGAATGTAATAGCTGCCGGAGAAGACACAAGCGTGGATCCAACATCTTCTGAGGCCAGAAGCTTAGTAAGACGCGTTACCTTTAAAGTGAAATAAACACTTCGTGTTTCCAACTAAAAAGCCCCAAGAGTAATTTACTTTTGGGGCTTTTTTTGTGGATACTTTTATCTAATCTTCTTGCTCTTGTTCAGCTGTTTGTAGCAGCTGTGCTCCATCTGAAACCGAACTAATTTCTGTATGGCTAACTTCACCTCCACTTGTCCCTACCTCTTTTCCTAGAACAACGGCAAGCAAAGCTAAACCCAAAGTAAGAAAAGCAGCAATTTTGGCAAATCGATTACGCAGGTGGTGTAAAATAAGCGTAACCAAAGAAAGAGCACCCAAAGCATAGAGAAGAGCCACAAATTTTTCGGCGAGTTCTTCGTGCTCATGAATAATGTTGTGCCCCACGGTAGGCAAATTCTCCACCATTTCTTCGGCACCTTCGCCCGTATACATCGCAAGAAATCCGGTGAGTGCCGACAAGATAAAAAGAACAAAGGCGGTATTTTGCAACAAAGTTCGTTTAAGTCCTAATCCCACAATCAAAATTCCAACCCCAAAAATAGTTCCAATAATAGGAAAATGGTTAATTACTAAATGGTAGTGCGCATCATTCATTGTATTGAGTTTTTAAGTTAATATGCTTTTAATGGGGTGAAATGTACAAAATTAGTATGGGGTAATCCATGACAATTATCAGCTAAAACAGTTTCTGCATTTTGGTTTCATTTGCTTATTTTTGTTCAAAATTAGTTCCATGAATTTTATTAAAAAATCCAGTCCCTTTTATATCCTTGCTCTTTTTTATCTTGCAGTAAGTCTTGTTTCCCGACTCATCTTGTTGTTTCATCCCATTACGCAATCCCGTTTTTCAGTGGTTGAATTAACCAAAATATTTTTCATCGGAAGTATTTCTGATGCCCTAGTATTTGTGGTAGTTTCTCTTTTTTTATGGTTGTACTTGCTTTTTTTATCCAATGGTAAATTGGACAAACCATATGGCTACCTCATTTTTGCGGCCTTGCTTTCCTTGTTTATTTACGTCTATTTTTTCAATACCATACTCAACGAATATGGCGGAGCATTGCCTGAAATTGGCACAGCTTTCATAGGAATCAAGACCTTTTTGTTTGGCTTGCTTTTATTTCTACCCAAGTACCGAAACAA
Source organism: Flavobacterium sp. (assembly GCA_017987725.1). Lineage (GTDB taxonomy): Bacteria > Bacteroidota > Bacteroidia > Flavobacteriales > Flavobacteriaceae > Flavobacterium. The sequence continues at coordinate 4,765 of JAGNTC010000090.1, read as the reverse complement.
AATTCGTCTGGCCTTGTTTTCGTTTACCATTTTTCTGTTTGTGTTGTTGATTGTACAAAATGCCATAAGCGAATTTTTCTTTTGGAATGAATTTGGCGTGCGTTACAACTTTATTGCTGTGGATTACTTGGTGTATACCAACGAAGTAATTGGCAACATCATGCAATCGTATCCCGTAATCCCAATATTTTCAGGATTATTTGTGATTACCGCTGCCTTTACATACCTCATTGTCCAACGTTCAAAAAACTATTTGTTGGCACTCCCAACCTGGTCCGAAAAAGGGAAACTCCTTCTCGCCTACGCTGCTGTATTTATTCTCTCTGTTTTTGGAATCCCCAAATTAGCGGCCACTGAAAATTCCCAAAACATTTTCGCCAACGAACTACAAGCCAATGGATTGTATAAATTTTACCTGGCCTTCACCAACAGTGAATTGGATTACTTTACTTTCTATAAAACCCTGCCCGAAGCTAAAGCAGAACAACTACTAGCTGCACAAAATCCTATTGGAAACAAATCAGTAGCCGCTACAGAAATTCAAAAAAATGTAGTCTTGATCACGATCGAAAGCCTTAGCGCCGATTTTATGCAAGCCTATGGCAACGAAAAAAATATCACGCCCTTCTTGGATAGTTTGGCTACAAAAAGCTTGCTGTTTACCAATTTATATGCAGTAGGCAATCGCACGGTACGAGGATTAGAGGCTGTGACCCTTTGCCTACCTCCTACACCAGGTGAAAGTGTGGTAAAGCGCAAGGACAACAAAAACAAATTCACCACGGGATCTGTATTTGCCTCCAAGGGCTATACCGTAAAGTATTTATATGGTGGCGATGCCTTTTTTGACAATATGGAAGACTTTTTTGGTGGAAATGGCTATGGTATTGTGGACAAAAAAACGTTTCAACCCAACGAAATTACCTTCTCTAATGTGTGGGGAGTGTGCGACGAAGACATGGCCAACAAAGCCATTCGGGTAATGAACGACGAAGCCAAATTGAACAAACCCTTCTTTAACCATTGGATGACTGTGAGCAACCACCGTCCGTTTACCTATCCCAATGGAAAAATTGACATTCCAGGAGATTCAAAATCTAGAGATGGCGGCGTAAAATACACCGACTATGCCTTGCGCCATTTTTTTAAACAAGCCCAAAAACAGAGCTGGTTTTCAAACACCGTATTTGTAATTGTGTCCGATCATTGCGCTTCAAGCTCAGGCAAAACCGAATTGCCACTGGACAAATACCGCATTCCTGCCATGATTTATAGTCCCGGATTTGTGGAACCGCAGCACTTTAATTTACTGATGTCACAAATAGATGTCATGCCTACGCTTTTTGAGCTGTTGCATTTTAATTTTGACAGTAAATTTTATGGACAAAACGTTTTGGCCCAAAAGTATAAACCAAGGGCTTTAATTGCTACCTATCAAAATTTAGGGTTAATCAAAGACAATGTGCTTACCATTTTATCACCCAAACAAGCGGTAAAACAATTGTCACTCAAGCCAAGGTGGAATGCAAAAATGGGCAAAGAATTTCAACTCGAGTTTGACCAGGAAATACTTCAAACCCCAAGAGTGGATTTGATTAACGAGACCATTTCCTATTACCAAACGGCATCGGCACGATTAAAAGCCAAAGCCTACGATAAATAATCGGTTACAAAAGGCCGTTGTATTTACGGATAAACCATTCGGCAGCAAATGTAGAAACCAAAAGAAGTAAAAGATACACCCATTCCAAGAGTGGTGTTTTTTGAATCGTTTCTTTTTGAATGGCTTTGTATTGATTATCCCCTATAAGCCTATCAATCAATTGATCGATTTGACTTGGATAAAAGGTTTTTCCATTTGTTTGAAGCGCCAATTGCTCCATTTGCGCCCGATTTGGATTGATGAATTGCTTTTCAATTTCAAAATCCAACACCTCAAAACTACCAATATAGGTGCTATTTGACTGCGCTTCCTTAACCGTAAACGAATACGTACCAGCTGGCAGTCCTTCTAGATTTGCTTTAAAGTAATTGGATTGCTTCAGCATTTCGAGGGTTTTTGTTGCTTTGGTTTGTTTGTTTCGCACCTCAAGTTGAAGCTGTGCTTTCTCGTCAAAAGCATAATTTTTATCAAAATACTGCGCCGATATAGACAAGTCATCTCCTGCATTGTAGTAAGTCTCGTGTGAAACAACCAAGGATTTTTTGGATTCGTTGGTGGCCAAATACTGAATGATCTTATCCACAAAAACATCGTATTGATCATAACTTTGGTTACGCACATGGTAATGCATGCGCCACTTCCACATATTTTCACCAAACAAATACACGGCCCGTTGTGCACCATTTGCAAAACAAAGCAGGGGTTGTTGCGTATCAACACCTTGAACCTTAGCAGTCAAAACAGCCGTGGTGCTGCGTGCCGTAGAAATATTTCCAAATGGATGTTGTAAAGGCGGAAATTGATCAAAACCTAAATCGTCTGTGGCAAACAATGAAAATTGCGCATTGAATTGAGGCAAAAAGTATTCTGGCTGCCCACTCATTTTGCAATTCACATCCGACTGTTGTTGATTTAAGAATCCAAAATCGGTTTGCATACCAGAAATAATCCAATACGGTGTTTTTGAATTACGCGTAGCGGCGAAAACCGAGGCAAAACGAGCCGTTGGTTGATACAGTATAACTACGTTTGCCTTATCATCCGAACGGTATTCGTTGGGCTTACAGAGCGTAACTTTTGATTGGCCGTTGTGCTCGATGGCTCTTTTTAAAGCCGAAATATCCGGATGATTGATGGCCGAAACGAGCGTTACATTTCGGCGTTGATCCAATACTTCCACGGGGAATTTCTTGGTGTTGTTCGTTTTGTTTTTTTCGATTTTAGTCGAAAATACGGTAGCTTGAAACAACTGCGTACCCAGTGCAGAGGCCGGCAGTAAAAAGGTAATCCATTTTGATTTTTGATTGGCTTGAAAGGCAATTGACTCGTTATAAATCACTTTTTTGCCCAATGTCACGTTGAATTGTGCTGTGCAATCTTTTGATCCGCTTTGACTGAGCATCACCTCTACAGGAAATTTATTTTGATAAAAGGCATATTTATTCACATTCACTTGATCCACTTTTAGATCAAAATACGGAAGCGTATCGCCAACAATTACTGGATATACAGGATTACTTGGTTCAAAACTATATACAAAGTCATTGCCTGCGGTTTGATTGCCATCGCTCATGAAAATGGTGGGGAACTTTTGGTTGCGGTACACCAACTTCAGTTGCTTACCGGCTTCATCAAGACGAGATTGTTTGCCCAATAATGTCAGTTCACTCAGTGGTTTACAAGCGGTATCCACCTGAAAAAATTGCACGGCAAATTTGCTGGATAGTGCTTTAGAATCTTTTAGTTTTTTGTATAGCGTTTGTGCTTGTTCGCCTGCTTTGAGTTCGGTTAGAGAACTAGAATTGTCAATAATTATAGGCAATGGTGTTTTTTCGGTGCTGTATTTAGTAGTCGTTATGTAGGGATTCCACAAAAGCAACAACAAGGTAAAGACACTACAAAAACGCAAAAAAGCCAAAAGCAAAACCGTATTGGATTTGCTTTTGGCTTTGTATAGATAGTGATAATAGGAAATCCCAAAGGCAACCAAAACTAGTCCAACAAGAATAAAAACGGAACTTAGACTCATGGATTTTGTACTGGCAATTCAGCGGAATTAATACGTTAATAAACCACCATTTACGTGCAACACTTGTCCAGTGATATAGGAACTCAAATCAGATGATAAAAACAAACAAGCATTGGCAATATCCTCAGAAGTACCACCGCGTTTCATTGGAATTCCATCGCGCCATCCTTGCACCACATCTGGGTTTAATTTGGCGGTCATTTCGGTTTCAATAAATCCAGGTGCAATGGCGTTGCAACGAATGTTACGCGAACCCAATTCCAATGCCACCGATTTGGTGAATCCAATGATTCCCGCTTTAGAAGCCGAATAATTGGTTTGCCCTGCATTTCCTTTTACGCCTACAATCGAACTCATGTTGATGATGGATCCGGCTTTGTTTTTAAGCATTATTTTTTGAATCGCTTTGGTCATGTTAAACACCGATTTCAAATTCACATCAATTACTTGATCAAAATCCTCCTCGCTCATGCGCATCAACAAATTGTCTTTGGTAATACCGGCGTTATTGATCAAGATGTCTACCGTACCAAATTCGGCCAATACAGCATCTACAAATTCTTGGGCTAAGGTAAAATCAGCGGCATTCGATTGATAGGCTTTGGCTTTTACACCATAGGCCGTTAATTCTTTTTCAAGTGCCAAAGCTGATTCAGCTGAAGAACTATAGGTGAAGGCCACATGACAGCCGTTTTTAGCAAATACTTCTGCGATTCCCTTGCCAATTCCACGACTGGCACCCGTGATGATCGCTACTTTTCCTTCCAATAATTTCATGATGATACAATTAAATTTAGGTTTATAAAATCGGTCAAATATAGGAATTATTTGCATGTACTTTTAGCGGATTTTAATAATTGCCCACGCAAGAATTGAACTGAAGTATCGTCTAAACAGATAATATAATACTGTATATTTAAAAAAATTCTGTGGCTTCATGCTAAACCAAGAGGAGAATTTCAAGCGCATCTATGACCAATACCAAAACATGGTATTGCATACCGCTTACCAGTATCTTCAAAACCAGGAAGATGCGGAAGAAATCACCCAAGATGTGTTTGTTCAAGTATACC
>JAGNTC010000089.1 GCA_017987725.1 Flavobacterium sp. | reverse complement strand
TGGTAAAACACAGAAAGTTGTATCTTTAAAAACTCATAAAATGAAATGTATGTCTACCCGTTTTAAAATCATGTTCGTTTGCGCTTTTTTGGGCGGGCAATTAGTGGCTCAACCCATCACAGAAGTTGCCCCACCCTACAACATACAAACCGTTACTTTTCAAGTAAACAACCAAAATACGGTTCCGTTGTTTGCCTTGGGCGATGCATTCAAATTGCAGTTTGATGATTTGTTTGGTAACGAAGCAAATTATTATTACCAAATCATACATTGCGACTACGACTGGTCGCCCTCACAACTCTCTAGAAATGAGTACTTGGGTGGATTCAATGACCAACGCATTTTAGACTATACTAATTCGTTCAATACACTTCAAATTTACTCGCATTACAATTTGCAAATTCCCAATAAAACAACCCAGCTGTTGGTGAGTGGAAACTATGTGATTAAAATTTTAAACGAAGACCGCGATGTTGTTTTCTCAAGACGATTTATTGTGTATGAAAACCTGGTTTCGGTACCCCTTCAAGTGAAAAGAGCCCGAAATGTACAAGATGTGAATCGCAAACAAAATTTAGATTTTGCGGTAAAATCGCCCACTATTTTATTTCAAAATCCCTTACAAAACGTAAAAGTTTTGTTGTTGCAAAATGGCCAATTGAATACCGGTATTACTGACATCAAACCCATGTATACCATTGGGAATGATTTGATATACAAATACGATGTGGAAACGCAATTTTGGGGCGGAAATGAATTTCGTTATTTTGAAAACAAAGATGTGCGCGTAGCCACCAACAACATTGCCCGCATTGATTCCAACGGAGGAATTTACAACGCACATTTGTATACCGATGAAGCAAGAAAAGAATTGCCTTACACTTACAATCCGGACATCAATGGTAATTTCTTTGTAAAAAACATTGGTTCCGAACGCAACGAAGTAGAGGCCGATTATGCTTGGGTATTTTTTACTTTATCTGCGCCATCTTATTTTGACAACAAAGACATCTACATCAATGGCATGTTCAACAATTACGCGCTGTCACCCGGAAACAAAATGGAATACAACGCCAAAGACGCCGTCTATGAAAAAGCACTTATGATCAAGCAAGGGTTTACCAATTACCAGTATTGTATAGCCGATGCCAATGGAAACATCGACCAAGAAAATGCCTTAGACGGAAATCACTTTCAAACAGAAAACGACTATTTTGCGATTGTGTATTACAAAGAAAATAGTCAACGTTATTACCGTGTGATTGGCAAAGGACAAGCCACCTCCATCGACATTATCAACTAATTCGTTTCCCATGATTTCGCAAATTAGTTCAGGCATAAAAATATCAGTTGAAACCAATTACTCGGGCAGTTACTTGCAAAACAACCGCATGCATCATGCATTTTCTTATCAGATAGAAATAGAAAATTTAACCGCAGATACCGTACAACTCGAATCAAGGCACTGGGATATTTTTGATGCCTTACACCAAAAAGACGAGGTAGATGGCGATGGCGTGGTGGGAAAACAACCCATACTGGCCCCTGGTGCTGCATTTACTTATCAATCGGGTTGTTTATTGGCCTCAACATATGGCGCGATGAAAGGCCATTACAATTTTGTAAATTTTAGCACCGCTCTGCGCTTTCGGGTCGATATTCCGTTATTTCATTTGAGTGCGCCCTTTGCAAGTAATTAAGCTAATCCAAGCGTGTCTATTTCTTATCATTCATTTGTACTTTTGCTCACCATAGAAAAACCATTTCAAAACAACTCATATGCTCAAAGGATTTTTTAATGTTCCCAAAGCAGTTAACGAAGCTGTAAAATCGTATGCTCCCCATTCGCCTGAGAAAGCTGCCGTCTTGGCCGCCTACCGCAAGATGTGGAACGAAACCATTGATGTGCCCATGTACATTGGCGGAAGAGAAATTAGAACCGGAAATACGCGAACCCTCTCGGCGCCGCACGACCACAAACACATTGTGGGAACCTATCATTTGGCCGAAAAATCACATGCCGAAGCAGCCATTCAAAACGCTTTAGACTCCAAAGAAAAATGGGCCAATTTGGCCTGGGAACAACGTGCCGCTATCTTTTTGAAAGCCGCCGAATTGATTGCTGGACCGTATCGCGCCCGCATCAATGCAGCTACCATGATTGCCCAATCCAAAACCATTTTTCAAGCTGAAATTGACGCCTCATGTGAGTTAATCGATTTTTTACGCTACAATGTGGAGTTCATGACCCAAATTTATGCCGATCAACCGCAATCGGATTCAGGCGTTTGGAACCGATTGGAATACCGTCCTTTAGAGGGATTTGTGTATGCCATTACGCCGTTTAACTTTACCGCAATTGCGGCCAATTTACCTGCCAGTGCGGCCATGATGGGAAATGTTGTGGTTTGGAAACCCAGCGACAGCCAAATTTTCTCGGCTAAAATCATTATCGATATTTTTAAAGAAGCCGGTTTACCTGATGGCGTAATCAACGTGGTATATGGTGATCCGCAGATGATCAGTGAGACTGTTTTTGCCAGCCGTGATTTTGCAGGTGTACACTTTACCGGATCAACACACGTGTTCAAAGACATTTGGAAAACCATTGGTTCAAATATTCATCACTACAAAACCTACCCAAGAATTGTAGGGGAAACCGGTGGGAAAGATTTTGTTGTAGCGCATCCGTCGGCCAATGTAAAACAAGTAGTAACCGGTATTGTCCGCGGTGCTTTTGAATTTCAAGGTCAAAAATGTTCGGCAGCTTCAAGAGCCTATATTCCACAAAGTTTATGGCCGGCAGTGAAAGAACAACTCCTTTCGGATTTGAAATCCATGAAAATGGGATCGCCCGAAGATTTTGGTAATTTCATTACTGCTGTGATTCACGAAGGTTCGTTTGACAAATTGGTTTCGTATATCGAAAGAGCCAAAACAGACCAAGATGTCGAGATCATTGCTGGAGGAGGCTACGATAAATCGGTGGGCTACTTTATAGAACCAACTGTTTTGGTGACGACCAACCCCAAATATGTAACCATGGAAACCGAATTGTTTGGACCTATTGTTACACTTTATGTATACGAGGATGCAAAATGGGTAGATACCTTAGCCTTGGTTGATCAAACCTCAGAATACGCCTTAACGGGAGCGGTATTCTCGCAAGACCGCTATGCCATTGCAGAAGCTACCGAAGCGCTAAAAAATTGTGCCGGTAATTTTTACATCAACGACAAACCAACGGGTGCCGTAGTGGGCATGCAACCTTTTGGAGGCGCTAGAGCTTCGGGAACCAATGACAAAGCGGGTTCTGCTTTGAATTTACTGCGTTGGGCATCGCCTCGCACCATCAAAGAAACCTTTGTAACGCCTGAAGATTATCGCTATCCGTTTTTAGGAGAAAGCTAATCTTTACCGTTTCTATACAGCCCAATTTTCATTGGGCTTTTTTTATTTCTACAAAATTGTCTATATTCGACTCGTTTTTAACCACTTACTTATGACCAAAAAAATTACTTTACTCAGCATGCTGTGTTGTACAGCCCTTGGATTTGCTCAACAATTTGATTTGATCAAAAACCAGTCGCAAACCAAAATTATCTATGACCAAGTAATCGGGCTTTCCGATGTAGCGGCTCATCCCAAAACAAGCATCACCTCAAATTACTTTAAGCAAGTGTACTACGAAATGCAGCGTGCCGACTGCCAAAAACGTTTTGCCGACCACTCCCGTTTAAATGAAGAGACTACCCGCAGCAGCATCACCCATCAGCTGCCGTTGAGTATCTTAGTAACTCAATTTGATCAATTGTCTCCAGAGTCAATTGCAAGCGAAGCGCTTTACAAAAACAACCAAGACCAGTGGGTTGCCAAACCCAACTCTGCTGTATTTATAACCCATAATGTAGCCTTAGCCGCTCCGCTAAATCATGCCATTTCTCAATTAAGCACGGTGTTTGTTTTAAAAGATAATTTGATTTTTAACACCACGCAAAAAAGCATTACAGGCATTCAAGCTAATTTTAATGACGGACTGGGATGGCGAACAATTACAGCCAATCAAGCTGTTGCCGTAACCTTCCCAAACCAACCGACTCAAAAAATTGATTTCCAACTACAATTCTCAGATGGATCTACCGCTACAAATAGTGCCGAACTCGACTACGTTCCTGCAGTTACTTTGCGCAATCCAGGAAATACCTCGGCCATTATGCCACTTACCGCTACCATTCCTTACCAAGGCGTGGAAGATGCCGCGGCCTATTTGGGACAAGGCGAATACGAAATTTTCTATGACAACGGCAATGGCGTGTTAGACAAACCCATCATTTTGTTGGATGGATTTGACCCCAATGATGGTCGCCCAATTCCAGCTATTTATGGTTTGTTAAACTATGGATTAAGCAGTCAAAATTTGGCTGACGATTTGCGTAACCAAGGATTTGATGTAGTGATTTTAAATTTCCCCAATTATACCCAAACCGAAACAGGAAATGTATTGAGTGGAGGCGCCGATTACATCCAACGTAATGCAATGGTGTTCGTGGAACTACTCAACCAAATCAATGCACAAAAAGTAGGAAACGAAAAAAATGTGGTGATTGGACCAAGTATGGGCGGATTGATTGCTCGTTATGGCTTGCGTTACATGGAACAAAACAGTTTAAACCACGACACGCGATTGTATTTATCATTTGATGCCCCGCATTATGGCGCCAATATCCCGATTGGGTTTCAACACTTATTCAACTACATGGCCAATGGTCCTTTGGGAGATGCAACCGTTCAAGTATTTGTAGATGCCATGATCAAAAGCAACGCCTCACGTCAAATGTTAATTGACCAATTTGAAGGCCATTTGGCTGCGGGAAGTGCTTTTGAATTTGATAACGCAATCGTGTTACCTACCGGAAAACCAAACTTTAGATCGGCCTTTCAAAATGAATTAAACAGCATGGGATTCCCTACCCAAACCCGAAATGTGGTCATTGCTAACGGAAGCGGAAACGGAACGACCAATGGTGTACCCGACGCGGTTGTGATGGACTATACCTTTAACATCACCACTACCCAACGTGCCATCATTAATTTGCGATTTACGCCCAACACCAATACCCAAAACCAAGTGAGTCGATTTAGAGCACAAGGGCAGGTTTTTGGTTTTTGGATTACGGCCTACGAAAGTTTAGCCAATTCTAAAGCGCCAACCACTTCTGCTGGTTTAGACTCAGCGCCAGGTGGAACCTTTGATATTTCGGGCTTAGCAGGAGCTGCTGGCAGCAATGCCTTGTTAACGGAGTTTTTCAATAATTTATTGGTGGATTCCTTTGATTTTGTACCTACAAATAGTGCGTTGGCAATTAACATTCCAAACTGGTACACGCCAGTTACTGCTGCATCAACTACGCCTTTTGTTGCCAAACACGTGCCCTTGACCAACGAAAACCACGTAACCCTGACGCCAGAAAACACGGCCTTTGCGTTGAATGAAATTGTAAATTCAGTATTTGCTGTTCAAGGTCAAGCCTTTGCTGATATATCGGTGCAAAACCCGATCAACAACAGCATCCATATTAACAGCGGTAAAGTGCATCAAAACGTGAGTCTTCACCTTACAGATATTACCGGAAAAACAATCTTGCATGTGGATCAACAAACCTTGGATGGTGTTTACCAATTGCCGGTAACACTCACACAAGGCATGTACTTCTTGACCTTACAAAACGAAGCCGGAAAAATTACCAAGAAATTAATCAGAGAATAAAAACAAAAAAGCCCCGATTGGGGCTTTTTTTATAGTTTGTATTTGAGCGGCAGATACACCACTTTTTTGGTTTCAAAGAAGGGTTCGCTAAAAAACGCGGGGATGGCATATTCCTGTGCCGAGGGAAACAAAGCCAATTCCGCTGTGAGATCGCCGCCTTTGAGATATAGAATTCCGTTTTTACGTTCGTGTTTTTGGGTTTTGGCAATTTTAGTTTTTACCCAGGCCACAAAATCGGGCATGTTGGTTACCGCTCGACTCACAATAAAATCATAGGTTCCTTTCACATTTTCGGCACGGAGTTGCTCGGCTTTTACGTTTTGCAAGCCCAAGGCATCTGCCACTGCTTGTACTACTTTTATTTTTTTCTGAATCACATCAATCAAATGAAATTGTGTTTCGGGAAATAGGATGGCCAAGGGAATTCCTGGAAATCCGCCGCCGGTCCCCAAGTCCAGAATTGTACTGCCAGGCACAAAGGCTTGCACCTTAGCAATGGCGAGGGAATGCAGCACGTGATTGGTATATAACGCATCGATATCTTTGCGCGAAATCACATTAATTTTGGCATTCCAATCCGAGTAAAGTGCGCCCAATTGTTCGAATTGCGCGTACTGGATTTCGGTTAGATCAGGAAAGTAAGTTCGTAGTGCTTGCATACTTTATTTTTCAGCAAAAATAGGACTTTCGCGTTGAAATATTTTCCCTTTTTTGAAGCCCCTGATTTTATTAATATTTATATTTGTGACTTATTTTTAAATCTATGAGTACAACCGTTCCTTCTTTTGCTAAAAACGATGATTTAAAGTTTTTTAAAACGCTCAATTCTCGGGTCAATGCCTATTTCAAAGAAAATAACCTTTCCAAAACTGGAAATTGGCAAATCCATCTCAAAACCATCATCCTGTTTTCGATATTTGTTGCTCCCTACTTTTTAATTCTATTCTTTGACATGGCTATTGGATGGCAATTGTTGCTCAATGTGCTTATGGGGATTGGCATGGCCGGTATTGGGATGAACGTGATGCACGATGGAAACCACGGATCGTATTCCTCTAAACCCTGGGTAAACAAAATAATGGGAGGCAGTATTTATGTGTTGGCCGGAAATGTCTACAACTGGCAAGTACAACACAATGTGTTACACCACACCTACACCAACATTCATGGTCACGACGAAGACTTGGATGCTGGCCGTATCATTCGCTTTACAAAAAATGCAAAATGGTACAGTTTTCATCGCTTTCAACAGTATTATTCTATTTTTCTATACGGTTTATTGACTTTTAATTGGGCTATCACCACTGATTTTACCCAAATGAAAGGCTATTTAAAACGTAAATTAACCTACGGAGAACCACAAAGCCCCACCAAATTATGGAGTGTTTTGGTTATCTCAAAAATTGTATATGCCCTCATTTGGATTGTATTGCCCATTGTTTTTGGCGTAACCTGGTGGAAAGTTTTGTTGGGTTATTTTATCATGCACTACACAGCTGGGCTTATTTTGAGCATCGTGTTTCAATTGGCGCATGTGGTTGAAGAAACAGACAATCCAATTCCTGGAGAAAACGGTGAAATAGAAAATACCTGGGCCATTCATCAGTTGTATACCACCGCTAATTTTGCACCCAAAAACAAATTGGTCAATTGGTTTACTGGTGGATTGAATCACCAAATCGAACACCACATATTCCCACACATTAGCCATGTGCATTATGGTAAAATTGCGGAAATCGTAAAGGCTACAGCCGCAGAGTGCAATTTGCCTTACCACGAATTCAAAACCATGCGAAGTGCTGTTTTTGCTCACTTTAGACACTTGAAAGACCTTGGCAAAAACCCACAATTGACCTAACACAATTACCCTTTATACATGAGCCCATTATCCGATCGAATAAACCAGCTGGCAACCTCACAAACCTTAGCCATGGCTGCCTTAGCCAGAGAATTAAAAGCACAAGGAAAAGACATCATCAGCTTGAGTTTGGGTGAACCTGATTTTAACACCCCCGATTTTATTAAAGAAGCCGCCAAAAAAGCGATCGACGAAAATTACAGCACCTACACCCCTGTGGACGGCTACGTAGAATTAAAAGAAGCCATTTGCCGCAAATTTAAACGCGACAATAACTTAGATTACAAACCCGCCAATATTGTGGTTTCCACCGGTGCCAAACAATCTTTATACAACATTGCCCAATGCATGCTCAACGACGGAGACGAAGTAATTTTGCCTGCGCCTTATTGGGTGAGTTATTTTGAAATCATCAAAATGTCGGGCGGTATTCCCGTGGAAGTACCCACCTCGGTAGAGAGCGATTTTAAAATCACTCCCGAGCAATTGGAACAAGCCATTACCCCAAAAACCAAAATGATTTGGTACAGTTCACCCTGCAACCCTAGTGGTTCGGTATACAGCCGCGAGGAACTCACTGCCTTGGCTGCTGTTTTGGCCAAATACCCTAACATTTATATCGTTTCTGACGAAATCTACGAACACATCAACTTCTCGGGAACTTTTTGCAGCATTGCTTCGATTCCCGGCATGTTTGACCGCACCATAACAGTGAACGGAGTAGCCAAAGCCTTTGCCATGACCGGCTGGCGCATTGGGTACATTGGCGCCCCCGAATTTATTGCCAAAGCCTGCACCAAAATGCAAGGCCAAGTAACCAGTGGAGCCAATTCGATTGCACAACGCGCAACAATTACGGCGGTTGATGCCGATCCAAGTGTGTTG
>JAGNTC010000088.1 GCA_017987725.1 Flavobacterium sp. | reverse complement strand
GGTAAACACAATGGGATGAAAACAAACCACCAAGTTGCATTGTTTAGCAATGGCTTCGTCGATCACTACTTCGAGCGCATCGTGGCATACCAAAATCCCGGTCACCGTTTGTTCTTTATTGCCTACCAATAAACCCACATTGTCAAAATCTTCGGCATAGGCCAACGGCGCCATTTCTTCAAGTAAGGGTAGAATTTCGTTTAGTTTCATGGGTGTACATTTAGGTTGACCATTCGTTAATGCTTTTTAGAACCTGCCAATTTCCATCGGTATTTTCTAGCAAAAGTATAGCTCCGCTGTTGTGCTCGATGGTGCGGTAAAACACCACTTTTACCAAAACTAGTTTTTGCTTTGAATAAAATAAGGGTTCGGTAATAATCAACAAGCGCTGGTTGTTGAGTTGCAGGCGGTTTCGTATTTCTTGAAATTTGGCCAAAGACACACAGCCGTTAATTTTTTTCTTGAGCAGTGATTCGTCTTTATTGGGCAGCTGTTTCCATTCGTATGACCAATCTTTTTCGGGAGAATTGCTTTTGATTTTGGCGCGAATTTCTTGAGTAAAATCAGCGGGTAAGTTGGCTGTTTTTACAGCTTCTACCAATTCCTCATTGGGTTTGGCTTGGGTGCAATACAAATAGAGCAATTGACCGCGGTTTTTGTAGACCGGTTTTTCGTTTTTGTAATAATGACTCACCACAGCTTTAAATACAGCAGCCGTCTCGGAATTTTGACTATACACCAAGCTGTTATTAGCGCTGAATAACGTGATAAAAACAAAAAGAAGTAAAGGAAAATGCTTCACGTTTGCTGGGTGATTGAGACGGAATTAGTAGAGTCAAATTTTCTTTTCAAAGATAAAATATTATACTTTCGTCCTATGAAATTCCTCAGAAAATTCCTGTTCCCGTTTGCGCTTATTTATGGTGCACTCATGCACATTCGGAATTTCTTGTACAATCACTCCTTTTTTTCGGTTTATTCGGCACCCGTGCCTGTAATTGCGGTGGGGAATTTGAGTGTAGGCGGAACCGGAAAAACCCCTATGATAGAATACTTGATTCGCTTGTTGGAGTCAGAGTATGCCTTGGCGGTTTTGAGCAGAGGCTACAAACGAAAATCAACCGGTTTTGTGTTGGCTAATGCATCCACTACTGTTGAGGAATTGGGCGACGAGCCGTTTCAGTTTCATCAAAAATTTCCTCAAGTAACTGTGGCCGTTGATGCCAATAGAACAAACGGGATTCAACAACTGATCGCACAAAGGCCAAACACCCAAGTCATTTTACTCGACGACGCCTTTCAGCACCGCAAAGTCAAAGCAAGTCTGTATATTTTACTCACGGCCTTCGACGATTTATTTAGTGATGATTATGTGTTGCCAATGGGTAATTTGCGTGAAGCACGATCGGGCAAAAAAAGAGCACATGTGGTGGTGGTTACCAAATGTCCGCCTCAACTTTCAACGGAGGATCATGCAAAGATAAAAGCCAAATTGGGCGTAAGCCAACCCGTTTTTTTTACCAGCATTGGATACGACCAAAACATATACAGCAGTAGTAAAACCTTCTCGGTTGCTGAAGTTCAAGCTCAACCAAAAGTGTTGTTGGCTGGAATTGCCAAGCCCAATTCTTTTTTTCAAGCCTTGCAAAGTGGAGCCGATCAGCAACTGGTTTTTCCAGATCACCATTCTTTTTCGGTGACCGAAATTGAATCGATAAAAACGCTTGCCGCACAGCAATTGGTGGTAACCACCGAGAAAGATTACGTGCGATTGCAACACCAATTGCCCCAAAACCGCTTGTATTATTTACCCATCCAAACGCAATTCCTTGCCGATGAAACCGCGTTTGTTCAACTCATTACATCCCATGTGGAATCAAGTACAAGAAACCGTTAGTTACCTGCAAAACAGAACTGGATTTTCGCCTGAATACGGTGTGATTTTGGGTTCGGGTTTGGGCAGTTTTACCGATGATATTGCCATCGAACACCGCATTCCGTATAGCGAAATTCCCCATTTCCCTGTTTCTACGGTGCAAGGTCACGCCGGTGCTTTGGTGTTTGGAACCATTGGATCCAAAAAAGTAGTGGCCATGCAAGGCCGCTTTCATTATTATGAAGGCTATGGCATGCAGCAAGTTACCTTTCCGGTGCGCGTCATGAAGTATTTGGGTGTTTCCAAACTCATCGTGTCCAACGCCTCGGGTGGGGTGAATGCCAACTACCAAGTAGGCTCGATTGTTCTTCTTACCGACCACATCAATATGTTGCCAGAACATCCCTTGCACGGACCCAACGACGAACGTTTTGGCCCTCGTTTTCTCAATATGAGTGCCGCCTACAGCAAACAAATGATTGCGCAAGCTGAGTCGGTAGCGCAGCAATTGAATATCCCAATACAACACGGAATTTATTTGGCTTTGCAAGGCCCAACCTTTGAAACCCCTGCCGAGTATACCATGGTCAAAAATATGGGTGCCGACTGTGTGGGCATGTCTACGGTGCCCGAGGTGATTGTAGCCCGGCACATGGGCATAGACGTTTTTGGCGTGTCCGTCATTACCGATATGGCTACCGAAGCCTCCATCGAATCGGTGAGTCATGCCGAAGTATTGGCCGCTGCGCAAAAAGCAGAACCACAGGTGCGACAACTCATTAAAGGTTTGATAGAAGGGTCGTAACGAGGATTACGCCTCCAAATTTTTACAAATAATGTGGTAAAATTCTTCGGGATTAAACGGTTTGGTAATCACATCGTTCATCCCAAAAGAAAGGAGCATTTCACGGTTTTCGTTGAGCGAAATGGCCGTTAAGGCTATAATTTTAGTGCTTTGATCAAAAGTGCGTATGGTTTGCGTGGCAATGGTTCCGTTGATGCCAGGCAAGTGCACATCCATCAACACCAAGTCGTAGCGGTTGTTTTTAACCGCCTGTATGGCGTCTTCTCCATTGTCGATTACCTCACAAAGCATTTCTTTGTTTTCGACCATTTTCTTGGTAATCATTTGGTTGATTTTGTTGTCTTCAATCAACAATACTTTTTTTCGTTTAAATGTATCGTCGTTGTACACGAATTTTGAGGGTGCAGGTACATCATTGCTACCAATTGTAAACGGAAGAACCACAGTGAAAGTTGATCCTATACCAACTTGACTTTCCAAACTGATGGTTCCACCCAAAATTTCGATTAGTCGTTTCACAATAGATAGGCCTAGACCCGTTCCGCCATATTTTCTATTGATTTCAATGGAACCTTGGGAAAAACTATCAAACACCGATTCCAATTTGTCGGCTGGAATTCCAATGCCTGTATCGCTTACTTTAAATTCAATATCTAATCGGTCGCCTTGTTTGTCAAGTACTTTTGTGATCACTTGTACTTCCCCATTTTTGGTGAATTTTAGGGCGTTATTGATCAAATTAAGTAAAATTTGAGACAGCTTAGTAGGGTCACTCACCACCTGACTGGGCATATCGGGATCCAGCTGAATAGTAAAGCGGTTGTTGTTGATTATGGCCAATTCCTTCAATGAATTTTGCAGGTTTTCGATCAACTCTTTGGCGTTAAAATTCAATTGTTCGGATTCTATAGCCTCTGATTCGATTCGATTGATTTCAAGGATTTCATTGATAAAGGTGAGCAGGTAATTGCCTGAAAATTTCAAGGAGTTGAGGTAGTCTAATTGCGAGGGTTTAGGGTGTTCTTCCAACAGCAAATGCGTAATTCCGTTGATCGCATTTAAGGGTGTTCGCAGTTCGTGACTCACGGTTGACAAGAAATCGGCTCGGGCTTTATTGGCCTTTTCAGCTTTGGTTTTGGCCAACTCAAGTTCCTGGTTTTTATCTTCCAACAAAACATTCGATTTTTTTCGAATCAGGTTGTTTTTGTACAAGGAAATACTCAACAAAGAGAGAATCAAAATAAAGGCAATCGAGAGTATAATGATGATGTTGGCTACTCGACTTGCTTTTTGTTGCGCTTTATTTTCTTTGTCTAATTTTTCAATGATTTTTAACCGTTCATTTTCTTGAAATTGATCAAA
Organism: Flavobacterium sp.; assembly: GCA_017987725.1. Lineage (GTDB taxonomy): Bacteria > Bacteroidota > Bacteroidia > Flavobacteriales > Flavobacteriaceae > Flavobacterium. The sequence continues at coordinate 4,487 of JAGNTC010000088.1, read as the reverse complement.
GTCCTGCGGGCCAAATTTTCTTGTGTTTTGTTTGATAAGCGAATCTTCAAGCTGCATGTGCAGTTTCAAATTAGTATAGGCCTTGGGCATATCAATCGATTTTTCGTAGGCTTTACTGAGCGCCAATAAAATTTTTGTACGGAGAACAAGGTTGTTGTTTCCGTTTAATTTCTCGGCTTTATTTAGATAATACAAAGCCAAACGGTACCTGAAATTTTGCAGTTCAATATTGCCTAGATGGTATAGGGCAGTAGTAGTAATACTTAATGGGTCTTTTTTGCCTTCGTTTACAATGAGTTGATTAAACACGAGTTTTGCCGCATCAAAATCGCCTTTGGCTTCCTTCACAATTCCCATTTGCAACTGAATCAGCGTTATGGCATCAGCAATCCTTAAAAAACTGTATATGTTTTTGGCATTCTCTAAATTCAACTCGGCATTGAGGTATTGTTTGAGCTCAATTTGACAAAGTGCCAATTGAAAATAGGAGTAGGCTTGTTCATTAGAGGCAGGGTAGGCGTCGGCAATTTCAAGACATTTGCTGTACTGCTTGGCCGCTTCTTCAAATTTATTTATTTCAAAATAAATGGCACCCATGACAGCATAGGACTGCGCCATTTTTTTTGGATTGCGTATACTCTTGGCAAAATCAAGTGCTTTTTGAGCGTACGATATGGCCAAATTATAATCGTTGGTTTTGTTGTAAAAGGCAGCCAACTCCAAGTAACTGGACACACTATCGGTTTCTGTTTTAAACTGGTTCTTTGTTTGCGCCAAGCCTGACACAATGAAAAAACAAAAATAGAGTTGAAATAAAAATCGCATGCCTTTAGCAGTTTGTTATTCAGGGCATTAAATTACTTTTTTTTAGCATACCACAAACCAATCAAATCGATTAATCGGGAAGAATACCCAATTTCGTTGTCGTACCACCCAACAATTTTCACCATTTTGCCCAACACAGAGGTGAGTTGCGCATCAAATGTACAAGAGTGTGTGTTGCCTATGATGTCCACAGAAACAATAGGGTCTTCGGTATAAGCAAGTATGCCTTTGAGTTGATTTTCAGCGGCTTTTTTAAAGCCTGCATTGATGGCTTCAATTTGAATTTCGCGCTGCACATAACAGGTGATATCGGTTAGAGAGCCATCGGGTACTGGAACCCGAATGCCGCTCCCGCCTATTTTACCTTCAAATTCTGGAAAAATTTTAGTCAAGGCTTTGGCTGCGCCGGTAGAGGTGGGGACGATCGATTGGCTTGCACTTCGGGCACGGCGTAAATCTTTATGGGGTTGGTCGTGTAAGCTTTGGTCGGTGGTGTAGGAATGTACCGTCGTTATGTAAGCCTGTTCTATGCCACACAATTCGTGAATTACAGCCAACATGGGAGCGGCATTGTTGGTGGTACAGCTCGCATTTGAAACGATGGTTTCTGTTCCGTCTAGGATGTAGTTGTTTACACCTAAAACGATGGTTTTGATGGAGTCGTCCTCGGTAGGTGCAGATAGGATTACTTTTTTTGCTCCCGCTATCAAGTGTTTGGATAGCTCTGTTCGGCTGTGGTGCTTGCCGGTAGCTTCAATTACCACATCAATTTTCAAGGCCTCCCAATTGAGGTTTTCAATTGCTTTTTCGCGCGAATACGCAATGGGTTTTTGATTGACAAACAGCTCTGTTTCTGAGGCAGAGCAACGTTGTGAGAAAACACCGTGTATGCTGTCGTATTTGAGTAGATGCGCCATAGTATTGGCATCGGCCAAATCATTGATGGCCACCACCTCAATGGATGGATGTTCCCAAAGCAAGCGAAATACCTGACGGCCAATCCGTCCAAAACCATTGAGGGCTATGCGAATTTTGGGTTCCATGTGGTGCGGTTGTGTATTAATGAATGTGCTTTTGCGCCTTATAAGACGAACGAACCAAAGCGCCACTTTCAACGTGTTTGAATCCCAACGCTAAACCAATTTTCTCGTATTTTTCAAATTGATCGGGAGTAATGTATTCTTTGACTGGCAAATGTTTTTTGCTCGGTTGTAAGTATTGTCCAATGGTCACTACATCCACCTCGGCCGCTCTGAGGTCGTGTAAAGTTTCTATCACTTCCGCTTCGGTTTCGCCTAAGCCCAGCATGATGCCCGATTTGGTTCGGTTGATGCCTTGTTGTTTGAGGTATTTTAAAACGGCCATGCTGCGGTCGTATTTGGCTTGAATGCGCACTTCACGGGTGAGTCTGCGCACGGTTTCGATGTTGTGTGACACCACTTCAGGATTGGCTGCCACAATCCGATCCAATAAGCGTTCGTTGCCTTGAAAGTCGGGAATCAAGGTTTCCAAGGTTGTGGTTGGATTCATCCGGCGAATCGCTTCAACCGTTTCTTCCCAAATAATCGAACCGCCGTCTTTTAAATCGTCGCGGTCTACGCTCGTAATTACCGCGTGTTTGATATTCATGATTTTAATGGATCGCGCTACTTTTTCTGGTTCGTCCCAATCCACTGTCTCGGGACGGCCTGTTTTCACCCCACAAAAACCACATGATCGGGTGCAAATGTTCCCCAATATCATAAATGTAGCTGTGCCTTCGCCCCAACATTCGCCCATATTCGGGCAGCTGCCAGAGGTACAAATGGTGTTGAGTTGATATTTATCGACCAAGCCACGGAGTTCGGTGTATTTTTGACCAATGGGCAATTTTACTTTCAGCCATTTGGGTTTTCCAACGGGTAATGTATTTTCTACTACTGATTCCATAGTATGCGTTTTAGCGTCACAAAAATAGCGAATGGATTTGGTTTGAACGGGCGTTTTGCTAAACTAATTTTAAGGAATTACAGCTAAATGTTTTCTACAAAATCCAAGTCTTTTTGATGGGTTTCGCTAATGGTTCGCGTAGCATAGATACTCAATCCAAAGGCAATGAATCCGATAATAATTGCCGAAACAATCACGCCATAGTCGGCTTTAAAATAGTCAAACCCTATGAGCATGACCGCTAATAATCCGCGCACCATATTGGGTACTGTTGAGGTAACGGTGCTACGAATGTTGGTGCCAAATTGTTCGGCGGCCACTGTGACAAACATGGCCCAGTATCCCGTACCGAGCCCTAACCAGGCGCAAAAAAAGTAATAGCTATTTTCAGTTGTTGCTCCTCCCGACAAAAGCAACACTACGCCAACTAGGGTAAAAGCAAGCATATACAAAATCGCTTTTTTACGCGAATGCAAGGCTTGAGAGATAAATCCGCTGGCAAAATCGCCAATCGAAATACCCAGATAGGCCCACATAATGGCTTCGCCAGGCTTGAAATTGGAAATACCAAAAACAGGCGCAAATTGGTTGCCCATCACAGCCAAAATGCCAATGCAATACCAGGTTGGAAGGCCAATGGCAATGCATTTTAAGTATTTGATTGTTGATTCTTTTGTTTTAAAAAGCTGTAAAAAGTCGCCTTTTTTGATGCCCGCTTCGTGTTTGATATGGGAGTAAATGCCGCTTTCCAATACCCCAACCCGAAGCAATAATAATCCCAGTCCCATTCCGCCGCCAATCAGATAGGCCAATGACCAACCCGTGTCAGCTGGGCCCGCTAGTTCAACGGTGAAATGAGCGACTACGGCTCCCATCAAACCAAAACCGGCTACAATCGAGGTACCAATCGCGCGCAATTCTTTGGGTAAACTTTCGGCCACCAGGGTAATTCCTGCACCCAATTCGCCAGCAAGACCTACACCAGCAATAAAACGCAACCAGGCATACAGTTGTGCTTTGTCGGCTATGGGAATTTCAACCAGATAACCACAAGCAATGTTAGCCAAAGAATAAACCAAGATAGAGCCAAACAGCACCGATAGTCTACCGCGTTTGTCGCCCATAATGCCCCAAAATATCCCGCCTAATAGCAAGCCAATCATCTGATAATTCATAATGGCCGTGCCAACAACATCGGGATCCAACTGCAACGATTGCAAACTGGGCACGCGTACAATGCCAAATAATAACAAGTCATAGATGTCTACAAAATAGCCCAATGCGGCTACAATGACGGGTAAGCTGAGTAAATGGGATAGTTTTTCTTTGGTGGTAAAGGTTTGCATAATCGAAAAAAAATTGAATCCAAATATATTATTTTAAATCAATCAATATAAGCTAGTGCGCAATAGAATTAGACTCAAAGTTGTACTTTTGGCAGCAATACGAACTACTATGGATGTAAAAGACAGCAACGGAAATATATTACAAGACGGGGATTCCGTTACCGTAATTAAAGATTTAAAAGTACGCGGATCTTCTGATGTGATCAAACGCGGAACTATGGTAAAAAACATTCGCCTCACAGACGATCCGGCAGAAATAGGGCACTATCCGTCAAACTGTGTAAGTAGAAAATAATGGGGTTTTAAAACCCCATTATTTTTTTGTTTAATTTTAATTAATAACACAGTCTCATGAAAAAAGAAGATTTATTATCGGATGCTTTTTTA
>JAGNTC010000219.1 GCA_017987725.1 Flavobacterium sp. | reverse complement strand
CCAGAGAAGAACTTATACATGCCATCAAAGCCATTAGTCTTAAAGTTAAAAATAATATAATAAGCCCCGACGCTATAGACGAATCAATTATAAATAAGCATCTTTACACGCACAATTTACCCGATGTAGATTTGTTAATACGAACAAGCGGAGAACATCGTATAAGTAATTTTTTATTGTGGCAAATCGCCTATTCCGAACTGTATTTTACTGCTGTTTTGTGGCCTGACTTTAAAGAAGAAGATTTATATGAGGCTATCCTTAGTTATCAAAAAAGAGAACGTAGATTTGGAAAAACAAGCGAACAAATTAAATAATATTTTAGTGTTACATAAACCCACCCTTTTACTCATAATTGCCCTATTTACAGGCGTTTTTTCTACCAAAGCGCAGGAACGCATTCCCTTTGACCAAGGCACGAAATATTTTTTGGGTGAAGTAAAAGTAACCGGGAAAATCAGCTACAACGAACAAACGGTGGTCACCTTTGCAGGTTTAGAAAAAGGCCAAGAAGTAACCATTCCCGGAGAAGAAATAAGCAACGCCATCAAAAAGTTAGGAAAATTAGGGTTGTTTAGTGAGATTGATTTTTTTGTAAACCGCATAGAAGGAGACAGTATTTATTTGGAACTCAATATCAACGAGTTGCCAAAATTGAACGAGGTGAAAATTGTGGGGGTTAAGAAAAGCAAGAAAGAAACACTCATCAAAGACAATGGCTTGACCAAAGGAAAAATTGTTAACGAGAACCTAATTACAACCACCAAAAATTACATCGAAAACAAATTCCGCAAAGACGGATTCTACAACACCAAGGTGTCTATTTCAACCAAACAAGATACGGTCGAGACCAATCAAGTAAACATGTTGGTTTTTATTGATAAGGGCAACAAGATAAAAATCAACAGCATTGATTTTTCTGGAAACAATGTCTACACTTCGTCCCAACTGAGAAAACGGATGAAGAACACCAAACAAAAAAATGTGCTTCGCTTGTTCAAGGCATCCAAATACATCAAAGACAAATACAAAGAAGACCTTGTTCGCATTATTGACAAATACAAAGAAAACGGATACCGCGATGCGCGTGTGGTGAGCGATACCCTTGGATTCACCAAAGACAAAAAGGAACTGAGTTTAAAAATAAACGTAGAAGAAGGTAGAAAATATTACTTTGGAAACATAAAATTCTTAGGAAACACCATCTACTCTGATCGCGGTTTACAGCAAATGCTGGGTATTAAAAAAGGAGATGTATACAACGGCGTATTGCTTGAAAAACGTATAGCCGACAAAAGCAAGCCCGACGGAGAAGACATCACAAACCTCTACCAAAATAACGGTTATTTGTTTTCAAACATCAACGCGGTAGAGGTAAAAACAGCCAACGACACCATTGACTTTGAAATCCGCATCGTGGAAGGGCCTTTGGCTTATTTTAATAAAATAACTGTGGTTGGAAATGACCGTACCAATGACAAGGTAATCTACCGCGAATTGCGCACCAAGCCGGGTCAGAAATACAGCAAGGAAGAACTCGTGCGTACCATCCGTGAGATTGGTCAATTGGGTTTCTTTGACCCAGAAGCCATTGACCCTAAGTTTAAAAACGTCGATGCAGCAGCTGGAACTGTAGACATTGAATACAACCTAGTTGAAAAAGGATCCAGCCAAATTGAACTACAAGGCGGTTACGGCGGCGGCGGTTTCATTGGAACCTTGGGTCTTTCGTTTAACAACTTCTCGGCCCGAAATCTCTTCAAAAAAGACGCCTACAAACCACTACCTATGGGAGATGGTCAAAAAGTATCCCTGCGTTTACAAGGAAGTACCTTTTTTCAAACCTATAGTTTATCGTTCTCTGAACCCTGGTTTGGCGGAAAAAAACCAATTCAATTCAGTAGCTCACTGGCTTTCAGTAAGCAATTTGCAGCCAACAATTTTGTGGGCGGAATTGACAAAAGCAAAAACTTCAACATTTTTGCGATTTCGTTTGGATTGGCCAAACGCTTAAAAGTTCCAGACGACTTTTTTGTGATTTCACATGCCCTCAGTTTTCAATTTTATGATCTGAACAATTACAATACCGGTTTATTTACTTTTGGAAATGGCTCATCGCGTAACTTAGCCTACACCATTGGTATCAGCCGAAACAACAAAGGGGTAAATCCAATCTATCCCACCTATGGTTCTGAATTTAGCATCTCGGGGAAATTCACGCCGCCTTATTCGTATTTCAACAAAATTGATTACGCTAATTTAGGCTCATTGGAGCCCTATAAACTGCGTAACGAAGGCACTACGCCTATATTAAGCCAAGACCAAAGCGAGTTTATTTTGCCTGGTGAATACATCGACGACAACGGGAATAGAGCGCTTAATTACCAAGATGCTGCCGCTGATCAAGGAAAAGTTGATCAAGAAAAATTCAACTGGTTAGAATACTACAAAATCAAGTTCAAAGCCGATTGGTACACCAAAATTTTTGATAAATTAATATTACGTTCCTTGTCTGAATTTGGATACCTGGGCAGTTACAACAACGCTAGAGGCTTGGTGCCATTTGAGCGCTTCTTTGTGGGTGGAGACGGATTGGCCAATTTTGCACAAGACGGACGAGAAGTAATCCAGTTGCGTGGATATCCCAACAACTCAATTTCTTCGCGTGATGGTGGACCGATTTACAATAAATTTTCATTAGAACTCCGTTATCCACTTACACTAAAAGCGGCGGCATCTATTTACATGCTCACCTTTATTGAAGGT
>JAGNTC010000218.1 GCA_017987725.1 Flavobacterium sp. | reverse complement strand
TGGTAGCTGAGTTGATGCTCATGAACACGCTAAAACGCGCCAAAGCCCTTTTGCAAAAAGGGATATCCGTCGAGGCGAGTAAACCGCTTTTGTATTTTATGCAACATTCGGTCTCCCGCGAAACCTTTGCCGATGCTGTTTTGGATCAATTTGCCCAATTGGATGATTATGATATCATTAGCGCCATAAAAGCCTGGCAGTTTCACGACGATTTTATCTTGAGTAATTTGAGTAAAATGATCATCAACCGCGATTTGTTGAAGGTAAAACTGAGCGCCGAAAAATTCCCAAAAGAATCCCTAACCGCTTTAACAGAGCGCTATTCGGCTATGTACAATCTAAGTGCTGAAGAGTGTAGCTATTTTATTTTCAAAGGAAAAATTAAAAATCAAGCCTACAACAATGCCACAGAACCGATTCGGATTTTAAAGAAAGACAAAACAATCGAAGATGTGATTGAGGTATCCGATCAACTCAATTTGAAAGCATTGGCCAAACCCGTTACAAAATATTACCTCTGTTTTCCAAAACAACTGTTGTAAAACGGCTATTTAAAATCAAATTTTTATATTTTTGTGACGTTTAAAAAATAAGCTCCGCACAATCGGTTAGCTCCTTTCAACAAGCGATTTTCAGTACGATTACTGATTCGATAAGAACCAATTTAATGAAATTTACAGCAGCACAAATAGCGGCAATATTAGAAGGCGATGTAGTGGGTGACCCCAATGCAACCGTTTCTACACTTTCAAAAATCGAAGAAGGTACTTCGGGTTCGCTTACTTTTTTATCCAATCCAAAATACAGCAATTACATTTATACTACGCAAGCTACCATTACCATTGTCAATGCGAGTTTTGAGCCCGAAGGCCAATTGAATACTACGATGATTAAAGTGGAAGATGCCTATTTGGCCTTTACCAAATTGTTGCAGTTTTATGACCAAGCCCGAAAAGGCAGCAAAAATGGCATTGAACAACCTTCGGTTATTTCGGATCAAAGTACATACGGCGAAGGATTTTATTTGGGTAGTTTCAGTTACATCGGCACCAATGTGCACATGGGAGCTAACGTGAAAATTTACCCTAATTGTTATGTAGGTGATAATGTCACGCTAGGCGACGACGTAACCTTGTTTGCCGGTTCAAAAGTGTACCACGATTGCATTATTGGCAAGGGCTGTGTAATCCATTCTAATGCCGTTGTAGGCGCGGATGGTTTTGGATTTGCTCCCGAAAAAGACGGCAGTTACAGCAAAATCCCACAAATTGGCAATGTGATTTTAGAAGATTTAGTTGAAGTAGGGGCATCGACAACCATAGATCGCGCTACGATGGGCTCTACCATTATCCGTAAGGGCGTGAAATTAGACAACCAAATTCAAATTGCCCACAATGTTGAAATTGGCGAAGACACCGTAATTGCTGCCCAAACCGGAATTGCTGGTTCGACCAAAATTGGGAAAAATTGTGTGATTGGCGGACAAGTGGGATTTGCCGGACACATTACCGTGGGGAATAATGTGCGCATTCAGGCCCAATCGGGTGTGGGGCGCAACGTGAAAGACGGCGAGATTCTACAAGGAAGTCCAGCTTTTACCTACAACGACTACAGTAAATCGTATGTGCATTTCAAGAATTTACCCAAAATCATACACGAGATAGAAGCAATTAAAACAAATATAAATACTAAAAACAATCAAAATGGTTAAGCAAACAACCATAAAATCGGAGGTAACGCTTTCGGGTGTTGGTTTACACACGGGCAAAGAAGTGACCATGACGTTCAAACCCGCTCCGATCAATAATGGGTTTACTTTTGTACGCGTAGATTTAGAAGGCCAACCTATTATTGAGGCCGATGCCAATTATGTGGTGAATACCCAACGCGGTACTAATCTAGAAAAATTGGGTGTGAAGATCCAAACCTCGGAGCACGTATTGGCTGCTTTTGTGGGCTTGGATGTGGACAACGTAATTATTGAATTAGACGCTTCAGAACCACCAATTATGGATGGATCTTCGAAATATTTTATTGAAGCCATTGAAAAAGCAGGTATTGTTGAACAAGAAGCCGAACGTAAATACTATGTGGTGAAAGAAGTGATTTCGTATTCAGACGAAGCCACAGGTAGTGAGATTTTAGTCATGCCTTGCGACGATTACCAGGTAACTGCGATGGTTGATTTTGGTACCAAAGTATTAGGCACCCAAAATGCGACCATGAAGAGCATTTCTCACTTTAAAGAAGAGATTTCAAACGCACGAACATTTAGCTTTTTACACGAATTAGAATCCTTATTGCAACACGGATTAATCAAAGGCGGTGATTTAAATAACGCCATTGTATATGTGGATAAAGAAATTTCGGAAAGCACCATGGAAAGCCTAAAAGTGGCTTTTGGTAAAGACGAAATTACCGTAAAACCCAACGGGATATTAGACAACCTAACTTTGCATCACCCGAATGAAGCTGCTCGCCACAAACTACTAGACGTAGTAGGTGATTTGGCGCTTATTGGTACGCGCATCAAAGGAAAGGTAATTGCCAATAAACCCGGGCATTTTGTGAATACACAGTTTGCCAAAAAAATGGCCAAAATCATCAAGATAGAGCAACGCAACCAGGTGCCGGTTTACGATTTAAATCAAGAGCCGCTCATGGATATCCACAAAATCATGGCTATGTTGCCGCACCGTCCGCCTTTTTTATTGGTGGACAAAATCTTCGAATTATCAGAATCTCATGTGGTAGGTTTGAAAAATGTAACCA
>JAGNTC010000087.1 GCA_017987725.1 Flavobacterium sp. | reverse complement strand
GTGATTCCCGATTTATAACTGTCGGTTAAGAGATTTTTCAGCGTGAACTCTTTTACTTTTGTCGATTTTGAAGTAGACTAAGAATCGGTCGCTTTTTTCCCTTCTTTGGTTTGGGGTTTTCCACCCACAACCACCACGATTTCGCCTTTGGGCGGTTTGGCTTCAAAGTGTTGCAGAACCTGAGCGGCTGTGCCTCGCACATTTTCTTCGTGGAGTTTAGACAATTCGCGGGCCACACTCAGCTGTCGTTCCGCACCAAAATACTGCACAAATTCGGCCAAGGTTTTGACTAATTTGTGGGGAGAAACATAAAAAATCATCGTGCGCGTTTCTTCGGCCAAGTGCAAAAAACGCGTTTGTCGGCCCTTTTTTTCGGGCAAAAACCCTTCAAATACAAACTTGTCATTGGGTAAACCACTGTTTACCAAAGCAGGCACAAAGGCAGTAGCGCCAGGCAAACATTCCACCGGAATTTGGTTTTCGATACAAGCTCTAGTGAGTAAAAATCCAGGGTCAGAAATGGCGGGCGTGCCAGCGTCTGAGATCAAGGCAATGGTCTCGCCTGCTTTCAATCGGTTCAGGCAGTTTTCGATGGTTTTGTGTTCGTTGTGCATGTGATGGCTGTGCATGTGCGTGCCAATGTCAAAATGCTTCAGCAATTTTCCGCTGGTGCGGGTATCTTCGGCCAAAATCAAATCGGCTTCCTTGAGTACGCGTATGGCCCGAAACGTCATGTCTTCGAGATTGCCAATGGGCGTAGGAACAATATATAATTTGGACATGAAAGCTTAAAGTTATTGGAATTTACGCGCCACCACGTCCATAAATCGCTCTTCGTATTCGGATTTCCCTTCCCAATTGTTGTAATCGGGTTTAACCATGTCGCGAATAAACGCATCGGCTTCTTCAAAAGTATGATAGGTCATGAGTTGCGAAAGTACGCGGTTGTAGTCTTCGGGACTGCCATCAAACAATTGGTGAATAAACCCTACTCTGTCGTTCAGTCCAATCACAAAACCTTTTGCAGGAGTTTCGGCAGCAATCTTAGGTTCGTCGGCAGTTAAAGCAAAAAGCGGAGTAATCTCCTCTTTTTTATCTTCTGCCTCAGTTGAGGGCAATTCCAACACCAATTCGGGCTCTTCGTCTAAGGAAAAGAACGGCGTTTCAAGCGGAGCTTCAGCGGCCTCTTCCGTAGATTCAATTTCATGCTGCTCTTCCTCTATAGCTTCGGTTGCCGATGGCTTCACAAATTCGGGCTCGGCATAATTGGCTCCCAGTAAATCTTCAAAGGAAATTTGCGCCGGAGCGGCAGTAGGTTCTTCTTCCTCAATACTGATTTCTGAAGGGACTTCAGTCACGGCTTCAAAGCTGATTTCTTGAGGCATTTCTGCTTCAACTTGGGTTTCGGCAGAGTCCTCCTCGTGTTGGGCTTGGGCAGCTGCTTCGGTTATTTCAAAGGCGTTTGTGTCTTCTTCTTTCTCTGATTCGGCTACAAAAGCGGCAATGATTTCCGGATTTTCTTGTTTGAGATCAAGCGGTGTTTTGGATTTTTTAGCTGCTTTTTTGGGTGCAACTTCTTCCTCTGCAGTTAAAGCGGATTCAAAAAATGCCTCCCAATCGGTTTGGCCCAAGGTGGGTTTGGTGTCGCCAAATTGATTTTCGACAAAGCGCAAGACCGCTAATTTTTCGTATAATTTTTGGGTTTCTTGAAATAAAATCTCCACATCCGATTTGTTTTTTAATTGTAAAACGCGGTGTGCAATGCTAATTAATTCGGCTTCCAACTTTTTTTTCATCTGCTTGGGATTTTTCGGTAGAGGTGTGGTTTCTTAGAATAAAATCTCGTTACTTGCTGTGGGTATTTAAACCGAGGATTTCACCTCTTTAACTAAAATTTATTTACTTTTGACAGCGACGTAAAAGTAACAAAATTTTATGTCGGTTTGTGCGCCTTCGCGCTAAAAAAATAGAACCCCAATAACGGCCGAATACAAGCAGATGTTTTTAGAAAATACGGTAAATCATAAGGAACAATTTGGCTGGATCGAAGTGATCTGCGGCTCCATGTTTTCGGGCAAAACCGAAGAATTGATTCGCCGATTAAAACGCGCCCAATTTGCCAAACAAAAAGTAGAAATTTTCAAGCCTTCTGTCGACACACGCTACCACGACGAAATGGTGGTCTCGCACGACAGCAATGAAATACGTTCTACTCCCGTTCCGGCCGCAGCCAACATTGCGATATTGGCTCAGGGCTGTGATGTGGTAGGGATAGACGAAGCCCAGTTTTTTGACGACGAAATCGTAAAAATTTGCAACGACTTGGCCAACTCGGGCATCCGTGTAATTGTGGCAGGATTGGACATGGATTTCAAAGGCAATCCGTTTGGCCCCATGCCCGCCTTAATGGCCACGGCCGAATACGTCACCAAAGTACACGCCGTTTGCACCCGAACCGGCAATTTGGCACACTACAGTTTTCGGAAAGCCGAGGGCGATAAATTGGTTTTGTTGGGCGAAACCGACGAATACGAACCCCTGAGCAGAGCAGCCTTTTACCAAGCCATGCACCCCGATAGTTTGGCCAGCAAGAAAAACAAAAAAACATAGTTCTCCCTACATGATAGCCTCTGCAACGATAGCGACCGATTTACAATCTCCTTGGCTGAGCCCGCCAAGTGTCGCTGTATTTGAGTCGATATCCATTGACAGCAGGTCCTTGCAAAACGGAGACAAAACCTTATTTTTTGCCTTGCCAGGGAAACAACACGACGGGCATGCGTATATTCCCGACTTAATCAAAAAAGGGGTTTGTCATTTTGTGGTATCCAAGCTACCTGAAGAATTTCCTCAACACGTACATTTTATAGTAGTCGAAAATGTATTGGCCGCGTTGCAAAAACTGGCCGCTGCACACCGCAGTCGATTTGAACTTCCTGTCATTGGCATTACGGGGAGTAACGGAAAAACCATCGTCAAAGAATGGTTATACTATTTGTTGAGTCCGGAGTATAGCATCACCAAAAGTCCCAAAAGTTACAATTCACAAGTGGGTGTTCCGCTCTCGGTATTGGCACTCAACGACCAAAGCACCCTTGGATTATTTGAAGCCGGCATTTCTACCACACACGAAATGGAAAAGTTGCAACAAATGATCCAGCCCACCATTGGTTTACTGACGCACATTGGTTCGGCACACAACGAAGGATTTGACTCAGTGACGCAAAAAATCACTGAAAAATTACAGCTTTTTACCCAAGCCAAGGTACTGATCTATAAGCTAGATCTTTTGCAAGGGATGGCCTTGCATCAAAATAGGCGTGGGTTTAGTTGGAGTTATTCCCTGCAATCTGCTGATGTGTTGGTGCAGAAAAAAGTGCAGGCAACGGCTACCGATTTGGAATTTAAAACCGCTTCCCATCACTACAATTGCCGCATTCCATTTACCGACGAAGCATCCATAGAAAACGCAATCAGTTGCGTGCTTGTGATGGTATATTTGGGTTATGAAAACGAACAAATTGCCAAACGAATGGCCAGCCTTTTTCCCGTTGAAATGCGGTTAAAAGTAAAAGCAGGTCTTCACAACAGCACACTCATAGACGACAGCTACAGCGCCGATTTGGATTCGCTGAAAATAGCTTTAGACTTTTTAGAACACCAAAAAAACCACAAGCATAAAACCCTGATTCTTTCGGATGTTTTTCAAAGTGGATTAACCGAAGCGCTCTTATATAATCAAGTGGCTCAACTCATTCAAACGCACAAAATTAATCGGGTTTTTGGCATTGGAAGTGCAATAAACCGACACGCCTCCCTTCTTCCAAATTGCCTTTCGTTTCCGACAACCGCTGCTTTTTTAAGCCAATTGGATCAATTGGAAATGGGCAATGAAACCATCTTAATCAAAGGCGCGCGCGTTTTTGAATTCGAAAAAATAGTGTCGGCTCTCGAAGAAAAGACACACGAAACGGTCTTGGAAATTAACCTGAATGCCTTAACGCACAACCTCAATTATTACCGAAGCAAACTGGCTCCTGGCACCCAATTGATGGTCATGGTTAAAGCTTTTGGTTATGGAAATGGCGGTATTGAAATAGCCAAATTACTGGCCCACCACAAAATCAATTATTTGGGAGTTGCCTTTACCGATGAAGGAATTGCACTGAAAAACGCCGGAATTGACGTGCCCATCATGGTTATGAATCCCGAGAGCAGCAGTTTTGCTACTATTATTCAACACGAATTAGAACCGGAACTCTACAGTATGAAGGGGCTGCGTTCATTTATAAAAATGGCTGAACTCCATCAGTTGGAACGCTTTCCCATACACCTTAAATTAGACACGGGCATGCACCGCTTGGGATTTGATGCCGATCAACTCCCCGAAATCTTAGCACTACTTAAGGCTACCAAAAGTGTGCAAGTTAAAAGCATCTTGTCGCATATGGCCACCAGTGACGATCTTGAAAACAAACTATTTGCGCTTCAACAAATTGAGGCGTTCAAAACAGGAAGTGAATACCTACAACAGGCGCTTGGTTACCGCGTGATCTGTCATTTGGCCAATTCATCAGCCATCAGTAATTTTCCCGAAGCCCAATTTGATATGGTGCGCTTGGGCATCGGTTTATATGGTATTTCCAACAATCCAGCTGAACAACCTGCTTTAGAACAAGTGGGTACACTCAAATCGGTGATTTCCCAAATTCGAACTATCGAAGCGGGCGAAAGTGTGGGCTATGGCCGACGATTTGTGGCCGATAAACTGCTAAAAATAGCCACCATTCCTGTGGGTTATGCCGATGGCATTTCTAGACAATGGGGCAATGGGTTGGGCTTTGTAACGATTCATGGAAAACCAGCACCCATTGTGGGCAGCATTTGCATGGACATGCTCATGGTAAACGTGACTGGTATAGTGTGCGAAGAAGGCGATCGCGTGCAGCTGTTTGGCGATAGTCCAACCGTAATGGAAATGGCGCAAAAATTACATACCATTCCGTACGAAATCATTACCGGCATTTCCCAGCGCGTGAAGCGTATTTTTTACCGCGAATAAATCCAATATTCCCATGTACATGCCCATGAAATTAGAAATTCTGTCTACTTTTGTGTCCATAAAATTGATCTTTAAATACGTCTTGATATGAAAATTGCTGTAGTTGGTGCTACCGGTATGGTAGGCGAAGTAATGCTTCAGGTGTTGGCCGAGCGAAAATTCCCAGTTAGTGAGTTGATTCCTGTTGCCTCTGAAAAATCAGTGGGGAAAGAATTGGAATTCAACGGAAAAACCTACAAAGTAGTGGGCTTAGAAACCGCCGTGGCCATGAAACCAGACATTGCGCTTTTCTCGGCGGGTGGACAAACTTCGCTGGATTGGGCACCCAAATTTGCTGCTGCTGGCACAACAGTTATTGACAATTCATCAGCTTGGCGTATGGATCCGACTAAAAAATTAATTGTACCTGAAATTAACGCCGGCGAATTGACCAAGGACGATAAAATCATTGCCAATCCCAATTGTTCGACCATTCAAATGGTATTGGTATTGGCCCCATTACACCAAAAATACGGCATCAAACGCGTGATTGTGTCTACCTACCAATCCATTACGGGTACGGGCGTAAAAGCGGTGCAACAATTGGAAAATGAATACCAAGGCATCCCAGGCGAAATGGCCTACAAATACCCGATTCACCGCAATGCGATTCCGCAATGTGATGTTTTTGAAGACAATGGCTACACCAAAGAAGAAATGAAATTGGTACGCGAAACCCAAAAAATTATAGGCGACAGCAGCATCGCCGTAACGGCAACTGCCATCCGAATTCCAGTGGTGGGCGGACACTCTGAAGCCGTAAACGTAGAATTTGCAAACGAGTATGACTTGAACGAACTGCGCGCTTTATTGGCCCAAACGCCGGGCGTAATTGTACAAGACGACACCGAAAATTATGTGTATCCCATGCCGCTTTTTGCCCAAGGAAAAGACGAAGTATTTGTGGGCCGTTTGCGCCGCGACGAAAGCCGTGAAAAGGCACTTAACATGTGGATTGTGGCTGATAATTTGCGCAAAGGAGCGGCCACCAATACCATTCAAATTGCTGAATACTTGGTCAGCCACCACTTGGTTTAATGGAGTAAAGCCTTTGTTTTTCTGTAAAAAGGTATTTTTCTGTTAAAACTAATTTTGAATCAACGGTAAGTTGCTACTTTTGAACGGTATGATGAAAAAATATGCGTTAGTCAATGTGGGTTTGATGCTGTCGGTGTTGTTTACAATGCTGGCTCAGTCTTTGCACTCGTTTGAACATCTTCATCAAGTTTTTGACGAAAAGGAATGTCATCACAAGTATACCGGAAAAACCGAAATATCACACCAGCATCATCCTTTTGATCATTGTAATGTGTGTGAATTTACTTTGGGCGCTTTTGTGGCACCTTCCCATTTTGTCTACAATACCCTTGAAAAACCGGACTTACCCCTCTATTCTTCTCACTACTCAAATGATATCATTTCCTTTTTTAAAGGAAGTCTTTTTGTTCTTCGGGGCCCACCTCAACTTTAAAATATTTTAAACCCATGTTCCTCCATTTCGTGAGGATCTATTCCTGTGTTTACCTATTTTAAACAAAATGCAAAAGAAAAAATTGTTATTGCTTTTCTTCGTGTTTTTGTCTGTTGTGGTTCATGCCCAATATTCAATTTCAGGAAAAATAAGCGCCGCCTCTTCGCAACCGATCAGCGGAAGTCACATTCACGCGGGCAAAAAAACGGTGTCCTCTAATGACAAGGGAGAATATTTTCTAAAAAATCTTCCCTCGGGTAAGTTGGCAGTTCACATTTCGTACATTGGATACAAACCCATTGACACCTTGCTTGTGTTATCGGGCGATCTTGTGTTGAATTTTACGCTCAGCCAAAGCACGCAGCAACTCGAGGAAATATTTGTAAAAAAAGGAGGAAACGCATTAAACAAATCGATCCTTGAACAAAAAATTCAAGGAGAAACGATCGAAAAATACAGCAACCAATCCTTGGGTGACGCCTTAAAAGAAATAGCAGGCGTCTCTAGTTTAAAAACCGGAAATGCCCTTGTAAAGCCCGTAATCAATGGGTTGTACGGAAGCCGAGTGCCTATTATTTCAAATAATGTTCGACTGGAAGATCAACAATGGGGTGCCGAACACGCGCCCAATTTGGATGTAAATGCAGCCGGTAAAGTAACGGTGATCAAAGGCGCTTCTGGACTTCAGTTTGGGGGCGATGCCGTAGGCGGATTGATTGTGGTGGAGCCGCTAGTGGTAAAAAGCGATTCGCTGTTTGGGAGAACCATTTTTACAGGCGAGACCAATGGACAAGGCGGATCAACTGCCACGCGTTTTCAACGCAGCCGTTTGATTGGGTGGAATTATTCGCTGCAGGGGACGTTTCGGTATATCGGTGATAAAACAGCGCCCGACTATGTATTGTCCAACACAGGCAACCGCGAAAGTAATTTTAGTGGAGACATACAATACCGTGAGAAAAAATATGATTTTACAGCATCGTATAGTTTCTTCAATGCGGTGATTGGCATCCTGAGTGCTTCCCACACCGGAAACGCGAATGATCTATATCAATCCATAACCCAACACATTCCCTCGGTAATTCAACCGTTTGGCTATACCATCAAAAGCCCGCGACAAGAGGTGCAGCATCACCTTGCCAAAGTAAATTACCTGTACCGCTGGAACGAAACCGAATCGCTGCAGTTTCAGTATGCGTTTCAGTATAACAAACGATTGGAATTTGACATCCGTCGAGGCAATTATACCAACAAGGCCGCGCTAGATTTGGATTTAACCACCCATTCGGCATTAATTGACTACAAGAAAACAAATCACGACTGGACGTTAAAGTCGGGTCTAAGTGGCTCGTATCAAACCAACTATGCAAATCCATCAACCGGCATCCGTCCATTAATTCCAAACTACACCAAAATTGACCTGGGTGCCTATGGCATAGTTTCGCATAATTTTTCAAGTGATTTTAGCGTAGAAAGCGGAATACGGTATGATTTTTCTGATTTACAAGCCACAAAATATTATTTGAAATCGCGCTGGAACGAACGGGGATATGACGAGTTGTTTTCGTCCTTTATTGTCAGTGATTACAACGGAACGCAATGGCTAACCAAACCGGCCTTTCGTTTTCACAACTTGGCGGCTAGCATTGGATTACACAAAGCATTTGAGGGCAATGTAGACGCGTATTTTAACGTGAGTTTATCCAACCGAAATCCAAATCCGTCAGAGTTTTTTAGTGATGGGTTGCATCATTCAACGGGTGTAATTGAATTGGGCGACTTGGCATTAAAAAAAGAACAATCGGTGAAAATTGGTACTACATTTCAAAAAAAATGGACCGGTTTTTCGGTTGAACTAAACCCCTATTTGAGTTCCATCCAAAACTTTATATTTCTCAAACCAATTGGTTTTGAAACAACCATTAGGGGTACATTTCCGGTTTGGGAATACCAACAAACACAGGCCCAACTTAGCGGGTTAGATGTGCAAACCAATTGGAAAATAAGCCCGTGTTGGAACGATTTTTTTGCCTTTTCATATGTTCATGGACGTGATCTCACTCAAAACAGGGCCTTGATAGACCTTCCTCCGATGCAACTAAACCACAAAATTCAGTTTGCAAAAAAGGAGTGGTCTAACCTAA